>JBBQSU010000134.1:0-9210 GCA_038234815.1 Tepidisphaerales bacterium
TGACGCGCCGACCCTCTTGATAAGATCGGCGGTCTCGTGATTTGTCGCCAAGATGAGGTCGGCCTTTTTCAACGCCTTGATGACCGTAGGGTTCCACTTCGACAGCCACACCGCCATTTTTCGCCCCCGCTCGACGATGGCGCGTTTACCGGCATACGACAGAAACCGCCCCGGCCAGGTCTGCCCGCCACCTACAGGCCCCCAGACAAAGGGCAGTCCCGTTTTCCAGAGCGTAGGCGGATGATTGAATGCCGCCCAACTGACATGATGCACCAGATCGAACTTATTCTGCTGATGCAACGCCATTACCTTGGCCGTGGCCTTGTGTTGCCAGAAGCGATAATGAACCCGGATACCCCGTTCCCCGCGTGCGGGCACCCATGGATCAAACGGGCTTTCAAGATTTACATAATGGATGATGGGCCGAGGTCCGGGCAACTTTTGCACCTCCAGATCGATGTCGGCCTGATACTGTGGGTGCGTGATGACATGCACCTCGTGGTGCGCCGCCAGGTGCTTGGCCCAATTCCAGGTCAAACCTGGTTCTGAGCCAAAGTAAGGCGAGCAGGCATGTCCCACGAGTGCCACACGCATGACGGTTTCAGCTTCTCCCTTCAAGGAATGCTTGTCGAGTCGGCGAACAAAGCAACATCAATGACCGCGCGTTCATCGCAGCCTCCGAATGGAGATAATGTTGGTAATCAGGCGCGCGGCGATGGCCAGCCCACCGCCCCAGGCCGAACCCACCACACCCAGCCATGCGGTCAGTGGCAGGCCGACGGCCAGCGAGCCTGCGGTATGGGCGACATGACCATTGAAGACCTCCCGGCCCCGCTGGATCGCGGTCAGATAGGCCGTGGTCATGTTGGCCAGGTACATGAATACATAGCTGACGACAATCACCTGCAGGGTGCCGATGTAGGGGGCATATTCGGAAGCGTTGTTGTGATAAGCCAGATGCAGCATGTATCGAGGGGCCAGGCCAATGGCGCTGAAGAGGGGAACCAATATAACTGCGCCCACCAGGCATTCCTTTATGAAAGCCCGCCACATTCCCGGGCGACCCGACTCGACCTGCGCTCGCGCCACCGCAGGGACAATCATGTTCGACACCGCCGTCATGATCGGGTGGCTGATTTTCAGCAGGCTAAACAGTGCCAAGCTGACGGCCCCGGCCTTGAGGCCGTGAAACCCGACCAGTACCCACGAATAGGCCGGAATGCAGATGATGCCCGTAAGATTTCCCGCCAGCAGCCACCGGCCGATCTGCCAGAATTCAACGGCATACCCCTTGATCTGCCGCAGTGAGAGACGCTCCAGCCCGGCCTGAGCGATCTGCACGGACATGCCCAGTAGCGATGTGATGGCGATGACCATCATCACGCGGTCAAGCGTCATCATCTGTTGATACCAGAGCAGCCAGACACCCACTCCCTGGCCGACGTAGCTCAGCGAATCACCCAGCACTGCAGCGCGGACGCGCAGGCGAGCCATGAGGGCGCGGCGCATCACTTCCTGCAACTGCCAGCACAGCGTGGCCACTGCCACCCAGATCATGGTATCCGGCCGGCCGGTGATAACCCCCGCCACCACGCCCGCGCCCAGCAGCAGCAGGCCCGCGGCGCCGGTCAGCCACAAGGACGCGCAAGTCAGTTTTCGGCTGGTCGAAACGTCAGAACTGGCTCCGCGCACCGATAGCGGATAAGTCAGCAGAGGCGCGTGGATGTTGATGAGAAAGAAGCTGAGGTCCAGCAGGATGCTGAACAGCCCGCCTTCCTCTGGGCGCACCCCGCGAAGCACGAAGATGGCGGTCGTGAAATTCCCGATGCTGACGGCCGCCTGATCGGCCAGTGACCAGAGGCTCTGGTTGTCCCAGACGGCGCGCAATCGGCCGGTCAATCCCGTCGGGGATTTGGCAAGATCTTTCAGAACGTCGGGCGCTGCGCTGGTCATGCGGATTGGGTTAACGGTATTTGCGCCTGAAACTCGCCGATCATCTTCAGCCGTACAGGACCATCGTCTCCGGCGGGGGAACGTCCTGCTTCACCTGGTGCAATTTTAGCTTTTGCAATCCGAAGAGCGTTACATACGCGGGATTGAGAAGCAGATAGCGTCGCCAAAGGCGCTTGGGTTCCTGTATCAATCTATAAAGCCACTCCAGGCCCCATCGCTGCATGGCCGGCGGGGCTTGGGGAAGCAATCCGCTATGAAAATTAAACGCTGCGCCGACCGCCAACGTGGGCATGGAGACGGCCTGGCGGATTTCATAGGCGAAGACTTCCTGCCGCGGGCAGCCTAAGCCGACGAACAGAATCTGCGCGCCACTGGCCTTGATCTCGGCCACCAATTCCTGCCACTCCGTGTCATCAAGCTTGCGAAATTTCGATGGCCGCATCCCGGCGATCTTTAGGGCCGGAAATTTCCCTGATAGGCGCGCCGACAAAGTGGCGAGCAATTCCTGGCTGCCCCCGAACAGGAAAATCGGTAAACCTTGTTCCGCTGCGGCCCGGCATACGTCGAGCATGAGGTTTGGGCCGTAGACGCGCTCGGGCAAAGCCACGCGGTGCAATGAATTAAGCGCCCATCGAACGGGCTGGCCGTCGGGGCAGATCAGGTCGAAGCAATTCAGGCGATATCGGTGCGCGCGGTCGAACACGCCAGTCATCACACCATGCACGGCCAGCGCCGAAATGGCCATGGGCCTGCGGTCTTTGGCCGCGCGAGTGATTTGATCGACCGCCGACTCGTAATCGACAGCGTTCACGCCGACGCCGAGGATGTTGTGCTTGCCTCGATCGATCATGCCGGTGCCGTTTCCATCCAACGCTCGACGTTAAATTCGTAAATTTCCTTCAAAATCGCCGGAACGTCGTATTCCAGCTTCCAGTCGGGATAGTCCGCCTGGAAACGAGATAAATCACTGACCCACCAGATGTGGTCGCCGGCACGGTTCTGGTCTTGGTAAGTCCACTCCATTTTCCGCCCGCCGATTTGTTCGCAGAGCGTGATCGCTTCGATCATCGAGCAGTTGGAATGTCGCCCGCCACCAATGTTGTAGACCGCGGCCGACCGCGGCTTGGCGAAGAAGGCGTCAAATGCCTGAATCAGGTCGTGGCTGTGAATGTTGTCGCGCACCTGTTTGCCCTGATAACCGAATACGCTGTAAGGCGTGCCGGTGACGGCGCATTTCATCAGGTAGGCCAGGAACCCATGCAACTGTGTCCCGGAATGACTCGGGCCGGTCAGGCATCCGCCACGAAAACAGGCGGTCCGCATGTCAAAATAACGGCCGTATTCCTGCACCAGCAGATCAGCAGCCGCTTTGGACGCGCCGAACAGCGAGTGCATCGACTGGTCGATGGACAGGTCCTCGCTAATGCCATTCACATAGCGATGCGAGGGATCAATTTCCCAGCGGGTTTCATTTTCAATCAGCGGAAGGCGATTGGGCGCGTCGCCGTACACTTTATTGGTGGAAGTGAAAATAAAGACGGCCTGCGGGCAGTGATGGCGAACGGCTTCGAGCATGTTCAGTGTACCGACGGCATTGACGCCGAAGTCGGTCTTGGGCTCGCGGGCCGCCCAGTCGTGCGACGGCTGGGCCGCGGTATGCACGACCAACTCGATCGACTTGCCGTAGTGCTTGAGCAGGTTCTCGATGGCATCACCGTCGCGGATGTCGAGTGTTTCGTGGGTATAGTCTTGGCCGAGATCGGCTTCGAGGCGCTGGCGGTTCCAGCGCGTTGAGGCCTCGTCCCCGAAGAACGTCCGGCGCATATCGTTGTCGATGCCGACGACATCCATCCCGCGCTGGGCGAAATGCCGCGTGGCTTCCGATCCGATCAATCCCGCCGATCCGGTGATGATGGCAACGCTCATAAATCCGTTTGTCCTTTCCCTGCAAACATCAGCCTTGGGAACTACCTCTGCTTCGGCTGACGGAACTTGTTTTCAATCACTTCCTACTGCCTCTCAATGGCTCATGGGCAGCAGGGGCACTTCACCATGGCCCGAACCCTGCCGAGAGCTTTCGCTGACGACTGTCGTCGCCGGTTGGGCATAGTAATACCCGCCATATTCATTAAAGCTTCGTTGCGACGACTTTGAGATGTTGTTGACGACTACGCCCAGCAACTTAGCGCCCACGCCCAGCAGGTCGCTGACAGCGCGGTGCGTCATCTTCCGAGAAGATTTGCCGGCACATACCACCATGATCGCTACGTCGCAGAATGTCGCCAACACGCGTGCATCCGACACCGGGCAGACCGGCGACGAATCGACCACCACATATTGATAGTTGTTCTTCAGCCGATCGAGGATGGCCTTGAACTCGCTGCCGGCAATCACTTCAGCGGGCCGCTGGACCGGTTGATCGCAAAGCAGCACGTGGAGATTGTCGATATCCGTCGGGCGGATCGATTCTTCGAGAACGGCCTCGCCGCGCAGGAGACGGTTGATGCTTCCTTTGCTGCGGGAGAGGAATATGTCTTTCATCACGGGTTTGCGCAGGTCGGCTTCGACCAGGATGGTTGAATACCCCGCTTGGGCAAGGCTGATGGCCAGGTTTGACGCGCTGGTCGATTTGCCTTCGCCCGGTGCGGCGCTGGTCACGAGTACGGTCTTGGCTGCGGTGCCCGAGGCACCAAATCGAATGGCCGTGCGGATGGTGCGATAGGCCTCGGATGCCGGGGACATCGGTTGGGCATGAGCGGTGAGATATCGAACCCCACGCTGTCCTGCCAGAATTCGTGGAACGACGCCGAGGATGGGAAGTCCGATGAGCGAGAGCACGTCCTGCGGGCTGCGCAGGCGTTGATCGGTTCGGTCTCGAACCAGCGCCCCAGCCAGCCCCGCCACCAGGCCGATCAGCCCCCCCACGCCCAGAATGCGCAGGGGTCGCGGTTCGACCGCTTTCATATCCGGGGCCGCGTCTTCGATCACAGTGATGTTGAGCGCGCCGGCCTGTTCGTTGATCGTCAGTTCCTTGATGCGCGCGTCGAGCAGTTCGCACATTTGCTCGGTCCGGCGCAGGTCGCCTTCCAATCGCACTTTTTCAGCTTCAACGCTGGTGAGGCTCGTGGCCTCGTCGCGCTGCTGCGTGAACGCGCGGCGAAGTTCAACTTCGCGGGCCTGTGCCCGGGCCAAGCCCTGTTGACCGGCATCCACCACGCGCAGGCGCAGGTCGGTGATGTAGCTTTGCTCGGCCCGCACGCTGGGATGATTGGCCGCCAGACCGCCGGTCTTGACGCTCAGCCGCAACTGGGCGTTGCTCAGTTCGGTGAGCAGTGTTTGTGTTTCTTTATCTACGTTCAAACCGGTGGGCACCTTCAGTGACTGTGTTCGTGGATCGTTGGCCCAGGCATTCAGCGCATCAGCGGCCACCTTGGCGTCGATCGTCGCTAGCTCCGCGGCCGTCAGTGCGGTGGAGATCGTCACCAGTTTTTGCGTGATGATGTTCCCCTCGTTGTTGGCCAGGCCAAGCACCCCATTGGTCTGCCGGAATTTCAACAGGGCCTGCCCCTGCACCGCCCGCTCGGTTTCACGCTTTTCCTTCTCGCGGGAAAGGATTTTCAGCACATCCGACGCTGCTGTCCGCTGTCCGCGGGAGACGTTTTCGATATACGACTGCACGACGGTGTTGGCGATCTGGGCCGCTTCGTTCGGATCCGGGCCGTCGAAGGAAACCGCTACGATGTCGTCACGCTTGCCGACGTCCGCCGACAGGGACTCCTTCAGTTTTTTCAGGGGATTATCGGTGGTAAGCGAGCGGTATCCGGCTCCGCCGTGGTTCAGCCGGTCCAGAGCATCGGTAAGAATCGGCGCCGATAAAATCCGCTCGCATTGGGCAAACAGGAAGGTCTCGGACTTGAGCATAACCCCTTGTGATTCGGTGAGAAGCCTTGGGCCGGATTGTTCAATCACCAGCCGGGCGGTGGATTCATAAACCTTGGGCGTGACCAGCAGATAGGCCGCTGCGGCCAGAACGGCCAAGCCCAGGCTTATGCCGATCAGCACGTGCCGCTGCCAAAAAACTTCGATTAACGTCGCCCCGGCATCGGCCGGGACGTGCATCCCCGGCGCGTCCATTAGAAAGGGCGCCAAATCACGCGGGGCACTGCGAACCACGATCTCTGTTGTCTCATTCGTCGCCATTGTATCTCATCCCAAGCATTCTCCGATCGTCCTAACCGAGCCGATCCAGTGGGCCCGTTAAATAGCCTATTATCACGAAACCCATCTGCCGAGTATGAAATTCACCCCGATTCAAGGGTTCTGACGTGACGAACGGCTATTTATAACGCATTTCGGAGGTTGTCCATAGAAAAATTGTCCCTTTATCGGGCACTGACGGCACTTTGTGTGCCGAATCGTCAGGGCCTTGCTTCTTGATCGGTTCGGATTGGGGGTGGAAAAAGGAAAAGAGGGGGCGGGGTCACCGGTTTTGAAATCTTGAGGATTTATCCCACCGCTGGATAGGTGTTGCACTTCGGATATCGGACTGATGGTCGAGTCGCTTGCCAGGCACCGCCAACGCGCGTAGCCTCCCAAAATGCACGAGCTGAGTATCGCCCAAAGCATGATCGACGTGATTTTGGAGCAATTGTCCGGCCAGCCGGACGGGGTGAAAGTCACGCGCGTCCGCATCGCGGTGGGGCAGCTTTCCGGGGTGATTCCACCGGCGCTGCAAAGTGCGTTCGCCTCGGCGACGCAGGGGACGGCGGTGCAGGGCGGGATATTGGAAATCGACGAACGGCCCGTGCGCATCTGGTGCCCTAAGTGCCAGTCCGAGCAACCGGCGCTCAGCCCCCAAAGCCTGCGCTGTACAACCTGTCATACCCTCAGTCAGGACGTCCGCTCGGGCCGCGAACTGGAACTGCTGGAATTGACCCTGGTCGATCCCGAGCCAGCCGGCTAAAGGACCGCTTGCTTCGCCCGAACATATAACGAGAAAATCCGCAGGAAATGTGACCGAGTCACATCCCTGCGGATTGGGACTAGCTGTTTCGCAGCCATCGCCGCCCGGGCTATTTGCCGATGTGCTTCAGTGATTTGTGCTTGACCGCAGTTTTGCTGGCGGTTTTATGCAATACGTGCGCTTTCCTGGTCGCATGTGTCGCCGGCTGGACCGCGTGCTTGCTCACCGTCGCGGTTGCGCCATGGCGGCTGGCCACGTGCGTCACTGACGTGTGCTTGCTCAGCTTGGCGTGACGCGCCCGGGCTTCCACCACCGTCGGCACTGCCACCGCCACTGCGATCCCTGCGAGGATCACGCCTGCTTTGATTCCGTTCAACATTGGTTCATCCTGTCTGCTATTCGGGGCGGACGAAGATGCCCGCCTCGCACCCTAGCGAGGTTCGATCCCGTCCAAGGCGGCGCACAACGCGCCGACCCTCACGAATATCGGACCGGCCCGCCCGCGGGCATGAGCCGCCAAAGCAAAACCCTCGTAGCTACCAACCTTCCCCATCCGTCTTCTGCAGATATGTAAAGAAACACATCTGCTCCACACCCTCTTTCCTTCCTCTCAAGGCAAACAGCTTGAAAAACCATGCCCGATCCTGGTCGGTCGCCTCGTCCGGCGGGGCGGAGTTGTCGCCGACTACCTCCGCGGACGGCACGTCCATCAAATACTCGCACAGGTGGTGGATATTCATTTCGTCGGCAGTCTGGGTCGATAGGACGAACACCTTCGCTTCGCGGATCACGGAACGAAGATACCGCTCGGAAAGATCGATCTTCACTGCGTCCAATGCCTTGAGATAGGCCAGCGTGGCGGCGTCTTTTTTCCACTCGCTGGCCTGTCGCTCGTCTTCCCGATCTTTGTCCAGGGGAACATCAAATTGTGCTTGCAGTCGTTGATAGAACGTATCCACCCATTCTCCGTCCAGCCACCGGACGATCATCACTTCGCCCGGCCGGCGGTGGACGTGATAATCGTTGACGCTCAAGCTTTTGGCTGCAGGGAGATCAAGTAGCCGGGCGGCATCGGCCGCAGAGGTCTCCGGCAGAAGCGCGGTTTCGGGCACCCGGGCCTTTTCGAGTCGGCCCATCGTCTGCTGGATATCACGGGCGATCTTCGGATCGAGTCCCGGGCGCACCTCGGCGTCAAACTTCCGGGTTCCTTCAAACACGGCAGCCAGTTCCGCGTGCATGCGTATGCTGTCGGCCTTTTCTTTTGCTCGGCTGGCTGGATCGGTCGCCCGGGGTTTCTTTTGCTCGTCGTTTTCGTCAAACATACTTACCTCAACTCTATCCGACCGGCCGGAATTTTTCCGCGCTCGGTGCCAATGTCTTTGCCTGGCTGGCCCGGCCTGCTTTAATGCTCGCCATGAATCAAGCCGACGACGTGTTTCTTCGACAGGCGATCCGGCTGGCCATGACAGCCCGAGGGCGTGTCGAACCCAACCCCATGGTCGGCTGCGTGCTGGTGAAAGACAACCGCGTGATCGGCCAGGGCTGCCACAGCCAGTTCGGCGGTCCCCACGCCGAACCGTTTGCGCTGACCGCTGCAAGCGAATCGACACAAGGTGCGACGGCTTACGTCACGCTCGAGCCTTGCTGTCACACCAACAAGAAGACCCCGCCATGCGCGCCTCGGCTGATCGAAGCAAGACTGGCCCGCGTGGTTGTCGGTTGCGTCGATCCCAATCCCGAGGTCAACGGCCGGGGCCTTGCCATGCTGCGCGGTGCCGGCATCGATGTTGAAATTGCCACGGGCGCGCTCGCGGCCGAATCGCGTCAACTGATCGCGCCGTTCATGGCCGTCACCCGCTTTGCCCGGCCTTACATCACCCTGAAATGGGCGCAGTCCGCCGACGGCAAGGTCGCCGGTGCCGGCGGAACGCCTCTGGCCATCAGCAATTCCCTGGCAACCCAGCAGGTTCACCAACTGCGGGCCGCTTGCGATGCGATCCTGGTTGGGATCAACACCGTGTTAAGCGATGATCCGATGCTGACGGCCCGCGGGGTTGAGGGTGCGCGGCCACTTCGCCGGATCGTCCTCGACAGTCGCCTGCGCATCCCGCTCACCTCCGGCCTTGTTCGTTCGGCCGCCGAAGGAGGACTGGAGGTTTTTTTCACGCCCACCGGTTTTTCCGACGCCGATCCGGACAAGATCAAGCAGCTTTTATCTGCCGGTGTTGAGCTTCGCAGCGCCGATGAACTGGATCGCCGAATCTGCCTGCCGAAATTATTCTCCACGGGGAAAT
>JBBQSU010000135.1:0-9139 GCA_038234815.1 Tepidisphaerales bacterium
ACCCCGACGGCATCCGGTGCTATGCCCACATTGGCACGGGCAATTATCACGCCACCACCGCACGGTTATACACCGATCTGGGCTTGCTCACCTGCGATCCGGCGCTGACCCGCGACCTCGTTGAACTGTTCCATTATCTCACCGGCCGGTCGCTCAAGCGCACGTATCGCAAGCTGCTGGTCGCCCCGGTGAACATGCGGGATCGCTTTTTGGAACTGATTGATCGGGAGATTCAGCATCAGCGAGAGGGAAAACCCGCTCGGAT
Organism: Tepidisphaerales bacterium; assembly: GCA_038234815.1. Classification (GTDB taxonomy): domain Bacteria; phylum Planctomycetota; class Phycisphaerae; order Tepidisphaerales; family Tepidisphaeraceae; genus JBBQSU01. The sequence continues at coordinate 266 of JBBQSU010000135.1, forward strand.
CATCGCCAAGATGAACGCCCTTGAAGAGCGCAGGGTGTGCCGCAAGCTGTATGAAGCGTCCCAGGCGGGGGTGAGCATCGACTTGATCGTACGGGGCTTCTGCACGCTCCGCCCGGGCGTGCCCGGCATGAGTGACAACATCCGCGTGACCAGTGTGATCGGGCGGTTCTTGGAACACTCCCGCATTTTCTATTTTCGCAATGCCGCCGCCGATCCGATCGACGGGGATTTCCTGATCGGTTCGGCCGACTGGATGTATCGCAATTTGATGAACCGCGTGGAGGCGGTCGCGCCGATCGAGCGCCGCGGATTCAGAGAACGGCTCTGGGAAATCCTCAACATCATGCTCGGCGACCGCAGGCAGGCCTGGGACATGGACGCCAACGGCGTTTATACCCAGCGGCGGCCGGGGCCAAACGATTCGCCACTGGGCACGCATCAGATCTTGATGAACGCCGCCCGGGCCAGCGTGCCTATGCACACTCCCAAGCATCCGGCCGACGCATAGCTCCCGCAACCACCCAGCGGCCCGCACCGCGGGTCACACCTGGCGTTTAAGTTGCTGTTCCTTGTCCCGCGTTTCCTTGGCCGCGGCCGCGATGCTCAGCAGTTCGGTCAGCACCCTGATCTGCGACTGCATCGCATCGATGCGCACGATCTTGTCGGCAGGATAATATTCCAGGATCGGCTTGGTATCACGGTCGTAAATCTCCAATCGCCGCTGGATGACCGCGTCGTTGGCATCGTCAAAGCGATTCTCTTTCAAGGCCCGCCGGCGCAGTCGCTCCACCATCTTGGGCATGTCCGCCATCAAGTGAATGACCTTCAGTACTTCGATGGTGTCCTCCAGCAGCTTGGCCTGATTGGCATTCCGCGGCAGGCCGTCCAGCACCAATATTTGTGCTTCCGGGAAGAACTGGTGGGTGTATTCCATGCCGATGATGAACTGCTTCCACACTTTGATCGTAAATTCGTCAGGCACCAGTTGCCCGCGACCGGCGTATTCCCAGAAAACCCGGCCCATTTCGCTCTGCAAGTCCAGTGAACGAAAAATGTCGCCGGTCGAAGAGTGATAAAACCCCGGAACCGAGCCGAGAATCTTCCCCTGCGTTCCTTTCCCGCTGCCGGGCGCACCAAAAAGTAAAATAGCTTTATATCGCATGAGGCGGAATGTCTCATGGACGTTTAGTAAATGCAATCGCTAAAAGCCGGGAGATGCCGGATGACCGCCGGGGCATGAAAAAATCGAGACTGCGACGCTCAGGAAAACTGCTTAATGGCTTCGGCCTGCGTGGGCTTAATGGTAAGCAGGCGATCAAGCCGCACGATTTTAAGCAATTCCATCAGTCGGGCGTTCACCGAACACAGCACCAGCGCGCTGTGGGGCAGCGCCGAAAGTTTCTTTTGCAATTGAAGCAGGATGCCAAGCGCCTGCGACGAAAGATATTGCACGCGCTCAAAGTCCAAGATTATCTGCCTGCGGTCTTCCTCGTCCACCAGGCGATAAAGGGCCGTGCCGATTTCCTCCAAGACCAGCGGGTCCATCAGGGTGCTGGTGTCGAATTCGACGACCGTGTACTTCTCGAAGCGTTGCGTCCGCAGCGGTGCGCTCATGTTGATTTCGTCCGTTTCGGCTTCTTGGAGGGCATTTTCCCACTCGACCGTTTGGCCGGCGGTGGCGCTGCGATTGGCTTGGCGGCTGCTTTTTTCTTCATTTCAGGCCCCAGCGCCACTTTCAGCACGTCGTCCACTGTCTCGGCGAAGTGAAATTTAAGCGACCGCTTTAGTTCATCGGGAATTTCCGGCAGGTCCTTTTGATTTCTTTTCGGCACGATGACTTCTTTGATCCCGGCCCGACGGGCTGCGAGGGTCTTTTCCTTCAAACCCCCGATGGGCAAGACCAATCCGCGCAGCGTGATCTCACCGGTCATCGCAACTTCCTTGCGCACCGGCCGGTTCAGCAGCAACGAGGCCAGTGCTGTAAACATCGCCACGCCGGCGCTGGGCCCGTCCTTCGGAACCGCGCCGGCAGGAACGTGAATATGGATATCGCTTTGCGCCAACCGTTCCGAGTCAATCCCCAGCATATCGGCCCGCGAGCGCACCAGCGTAAAGGCCGCCGACGCCGATTCTTTCATCACCTCACCAATTTGGCCGGTAAGCGTGATCCCGCCTTTGCCCGGCACCCGCGAGGCTTCGATAAACAGGATTTCTCCCCCCACCGGGGTATAGGCCATGCCTGTGGCCACGCCAGGCACGCTTAAACGGCTGGCCAGTTCAGATTCAAACCGCCTGGGGCCGAGTGATTTTCCGACATAGGCCGGATCGACCGTCACCTTTTCTGTCAGCCCCCCGACAACCTCCGCGGCGATCGCGCGCGTCACAGCGCCGATGTTCCGCTCGAGATTCCGCACGCCGGCCTCGCGCGTATAGCTCTCGATGATTTCCTTCAGCGCCTCCTGGTTAAAGCGCACCTGCTTCCTGGAAAGACCATGCGCATCAAGCTGCCTGGGCACCAGGTAGGTTCGGGCGATATGCAGTTTGTCGCTGTTGGTGTACCCCGGAATATCAATCACTTCCATGCGGTCGCGCAGCGGCCCGGGCACGCTGTCCATGGTGTTGGCGGTGGCGATGAAAAGCACCTTGCTGAGATCAAAGGGCACGTCCAGATAATGATCGGTAAAGGTGTGGTTCTGTGCCGGATCAAGCACTTCCAACAGCGCGCTGGCAGGGTCGCCGCGGAAATCGTTGCCCACCTTGTCAATTTCATCAAGCATCATCACCGGATTGCGCGTGCCGGCCTTGCGCAGCTCGGCTATCAACCGACCCGGCATCGAACCGATGTATGTCCGGCGATGCCCACGAATGTCGGCTTCGTCGCGCACGCCTCCCAGTGATACGCGGATGAAAGTTCGCCCCATCGCTTCGGCGATCGATTTGCCCAGCGATGTTTTTCCCACGCCCGGCGGGCCAAGAAAACACAGGATCGCCCCCCCGCCGTCGGGCTTGAGTTTGCGCACGGCAAGATATTCGATGATCCGGCGTTTCACCTTGTCCAGGTCATGGTGATCGCGGTCCAGAATCCGCCTGGCCTCTTTCAGATCAAGCTTGTCTTCGGTTTGCACCGTCCAGGGCAGTTCACTGACGATCTGCAGCCACGTGCGGATCACGCCATATTCCGGACTGGCGCTGGGCACCGATTCCAAGCGAGTCAGTTCTCTATTGGCTTCCTTCAGCACGACCTCTGGCGGATTGGCGGCCTCGAGTTTCGCGCGCAGGGACTCCACTTCCGATCCAGCCCCGCCGCCTTCCCCCTCGCCAAGCTCCTTCCGTATCGCCTTAAGCTGCTCCTGCAAGTAATACCGCCGCTGGCTCTTATCGATATTCTCCTTCACCTGCGACTGAATCTTGTTCTGCAACTCCAGTACGTCCAGTTGTGCCGCCAGGCGACCGGCAATCATCTGCAATCGCTTTTCAACATGCAGCTCTTCAAGCACGCTCTGCTTCTCCGCGGTGTCACTCTGGACGTTGGCCGCCAGAAAATCCGCCAGCGCCGACGGCTGGGTTATGCTGCTCAACACCTGCGCGGCCTCGTCAGGTGTATTAGGGGATAATTCGATCACCCGATTGGCCTGCTGACGCACACTGGCGATCAGGGCTTCCACCTGCGGACTTTCAGTCACCTGTTCTTCCAGAATTTCGATCCGGCCTAGTGCAAAAGGATCGCTCTTATCCAGCGCCGTCAGGCGAAACCGCGTCAGCCCGTGTACGATGATCGACTGATTGCCATCGGGTAACTTAAAGAGCTTCAGGATCATGCAGGCCACGCCGACGTTATGCAGATCGGCCTGCTTGGGGTCTTCCACATCGGCATTCCGCTGGGTCATCACGCCGATGATCTTGTCTCCCGGCATCACCTCATCCAGCAGCGCTTTGCTCTTTGGCCGGCCGACATTCAGCGGCATGACTGTGCCCGGAAAGACCACGATATTTCGGATGGGAAGGATCGGAAGCAGGTTCGGAATCGTCAGCCGCTGGCTGCTGCCCCCGGTGCTGATGACCGTGGCGTCGGCGGTGCGTTCGAGTATTTGTGTGGTTTGTTCTGCCATTTGCGATTGTATCCCGTGCTGGAGTTATCGATTCGCCGCGTCCGTCTTCGGCACTTCCACCCAAAGCAAACCGTCGCGGTATTGGGCCGCGATATGCTCCGATGACGAGTTCGATGGCAGTTCCACCTCGCGGACGAACGACCCGTGATCGATCTCCATCAAATGCACCCGTGTGCGACGGTCTTTCTCGATCCCTGTCGTAGGCACACTCCGGATGCCTCGCAGCGTCAGCCGGCCCTCATGCACTTGCAGATCGATCTTCTCCTTCTGCACACCCGCCAGATCGACACACACCAGATAATGCGTTTCGGTCTCATACAAATTGACGCTTGGCGTCCAGGTCTCGCTGGGGCAAAAACTGAAAAACCCTTTCTGCATCTGGTCCATCATCTTGTTCATTTGATTGACGATATTTCGGTGGGAGGATTCGGTGGCGGTTTCCATGGGCATCGGCACGCTCCGTCAAGTGTAAAAAGGCATCATAGACCGCCAACTCACGTCGGGAAAGGGGGGAAATTCTGTTGTTGATACTTCATCGGCAATGCCGCATAGTTATCATCGAGCATGATCGACCTGACCGCCATTCCTCGCCAGAAATTGCCCCGCCACGTCGCGGTCATTATGGACGGTAACGGCCGGTGGGCGGTGGGCCGCGGTCTCGAGCGCGTCCGCGGGCACCAGCAGGGCGCGCGCAACGTCAAATCCATCGTCACCGACTGCTCCAATCTGCGCAGCACCATCGGCGCGCCCGACTTCCTCACGCTCTACTCCTTCAGCATGGAAAACTGGAAGCGCCCCCCCGCCGAGGTCACGTTTCTCATGCAGATGTACATCGACTATCTGCAGACCGAGCGACCGACCATGATGGAGAACAACATCCGTTTCAAGCAGATCGGACGATTAGAAAATCTGCCCGAGCCGGTGCTGGATGAAGTGAACAAAACACTCGAACAAACCGCCCGCAATGACGGCCTTACACTCACGCTGGCGCTCAATTATGGCAGCCGCACGGAGATCGTCGATGCGGTGCGCCAAATCGCCCGCGAGGCCGCATCGGGCCGGATTTCCCCCGGCGAGATTGACGAGCAGATGATCTCCGATCACCTCTACACTGCCAACATGCCCGATCCCGACCTCCTCATCCGCACCGCCGGCGAGATGCGCATCAGCAACTATCTCCTATGGCAGATCAGCTATGCGGAGTTGTATGTAAGCGAGGTCCTCTGGCCGGATTTTGACCCTGCGGAGATGCACAAAGCCCTGGCATCGTTCGCATCGAGAAACCGTCGGTTCGGCGCGCTCGATCAAACCAACACGCTTAAGAAATAGCCCTGGTCCGGCGGCACCCGCGCACGGCACGCGGATCGTCAGGATCGACACACCCGGCGTCACCCCGAATGGCACAACCCTGATGGTGCGCAAATTGGTGCACAAAAGCGCACCAACTTTTGACCCATTGCGAAAAATTTAATTTTTTCTTTAATCGCTTGATTACATTATATTTACAAGCATTCTACAGCACTCCAAGTTGCGCGAATTTGCGCCAATTCGCGCAACTCTGTCCCTTATGCTAGAGGGCTACTCTTATGACCAACAGTCAATCGACGATCTTGATCGCCCGTCTAGCCAGGCGCGCTCGCGCCGCGGGATTTCCCTCCCGCCAAGGCATCGGACGATCGCAAAAAACGAGGACAACATCGGGAACCAAAAGGACCTCCTTGGGACCCCCTTTGGACCCCCTTTTTGCAGAGTCGTTTTTTCGTAACTTATTTAAATACAAAAACTTAGCACGAACTCAGGAGAGCGGGACGACTGTTGTTAAGAAAGGATGCAAACCCTGCCGCACCCAAGAGTGACGCGCACTGGGCGCATGTTATGATAGATGGCGGCGAAGGTCTGGCCGATTCAACAACGCAAGCGAAATTCCGGAGAAATGGATGTTTACGACTCAGCAGATTTTGGAACGTGGAAAGAATGTGCTCATTGGCAATTACGGGCGACTGCCCATTGTGATGGCCCGTGGGGAAGGATCGAGCGTCTGGGACACCGACGGGCGCAAGTACATCGACTTGTTTGCCGGATTCGGCGCGGCGATCCTGGGCCACTGTCACCCGTCCCTTGTCGCTGCGGCCACGGGCCAGATCGATAAGCTCTGGCACGTCGGCAACACGTTTTATACCGAACCGCAGATCGAGTTTGCCGAACGCCTCAACGCCAGCGCGTTTCCCGGCAAGGCCTTCTTCTGTCATAGCGGGCTGGAGGCCAACGAGGCCGCAGTGAAACTTGCCCGGCTGCGCGGCCAGCAATCCACCCCCCGGAAATGGAAAACCATCTCGCTGAATCGCTCGTTTCATGGCCGATCGATGGCATTGATCGCCGCCACCGGCAACCCTGCAACCAAAGCCGGATTCGAACCGATGGTGCCGGGATTCTTACAAGTGGAGGCCGGCGATTTCGGCGCGCTCGAATCGGCAGTGGATGCCGAAACCGCAGCCATCATGGTCGAGCCGATTCAGGGCGAAGGTGGCATCTATCCCCTTACGCTGGAATACGCGCAGCAGCTCCGGCAGCTTTGCGACGCACGCGGAATCACGCTGATTTTCGACGAAGTGTGGACGGGCGGCGGGCGCACGGGGAAATGGTTCGGGTATCAACATTTTGTTTCGCCCGGTGCGACTAGCACGGGCGATTGCGTCACGCCAGATATTATGACGCTGGGCAAGGCCGTCGGCGGGGGTCTGCCCGTGGGCGTGATGTATGCCCGGCCGGACATCGCGGCCCTTTTGGTGCCCGGCAAGCACGGCTGCACGCTGGGCGGAAACCCCATCTGTATGAGCGTGGCCCGGGAGATTTTCGACGTCATCCAAGCCCAGGGACTTTTGGAACACGCCCGCAAACTCGGCGAGATGGGGATGGCGACGATAAAGGCCAATCGCCGGCTGACCGACCGGATCGTCGAAATCCGCGGAAAGGGATTGTTCCTGGGGATCGAGCTGAAAAGCGATCCGACGGAACTGGTGGAGAAGGCGCTGGCAAACGGCGTGATCGTCAACCTCACCGCCAAGCGCATCATCCGTCTGGCCCCCGCGCTGAACATTTCCGAGGAGACTTGGAAGCACGGGCTGGCGGTGTTGATGAATACGATCGAGCAGCTATGAAGGCATTGCGTGAACAATCTCGAAACGGCATAGTGACCGGCAAGCCGGGTGGTGTGTTGCGGGTTGCGACGTTGCTGTCGACGGCGCTGGCAATGACGGGCTGCCGGAGCAGTTTACCGGGGAAAGCAAACGCCCCCGCGACCGGGCCGACAACCGCGCCGGCGATGTCGTATGTCGTGACGACCGAGATCAAGCCGCTGGACCCCCGTCAGGCGATCCCGGCGATGTTTCAGGTTGAAGTCTATCAAATTCTGCTGCCCATCGGCTCGATCAGCCGGAACGAGGAGTTTTGGAAACGCGTGGATGAATATGCCGTGGACGTGGCCACGCATGACCTGCTGCTTAAAAACGGGGTGCGCGTGGGCCTGCTGCACGAGCGCGACATGCAGCCGATCAAGCGACTCATCGAACAAAATCCGACGCAGGTTCAGCGATCGACATTGATCGGGCACGGTGCCAAAGATGCGGAACTGGAGATGAATCGAGAGGTGGACTTCCAGAATATATTCTTCTTTTCACCCGACAACCAGGTGAGCGGGCGAACGTTTGAAAACTGCACGAACGCCGTGACGTTTTCGTTCGAGCCGGCGATTCGTTCGGTCAACACGCTTCGCGTCAGCTTCTGCCCGACCGTGCGGGCGGTGCGTCGCCGGTTGGAGTTCACCGCTATGAACCAAGAGGTGGAAAAGTACAACGCGATAACGGATCGACTGTATGACATGAACCTGCGGGCCGATTTGCCTTCGGACTGCGCGCTAATCGTCGCGCCGTCGGCCGAATCGAGCAGGGAAAGCAGCGTGGGACATGCGTTCTTCACCCGCCCGGGTTCGGCCGAGCGGCAGGAATATCTGCTGATGGTGATTGCCCGGCCGATGCAAGAAGGGCGAGTGCGGACGACGGTGAAATAGGCCTTTGCCTTCAGGAGGGCGAAAAACAAATGAATCTGCATTTGGCGCAGTTTCTGGCCAAAGGATTGCTGCGTGAACACGGCCTGGCGGACTGGGCGTTTCAATTTGACCATGCCCGGCGGCGCTTTGGCAGTTGCGCACCGACGCGCCGAACCATCACGCTGTCGAGAACGCTGACCTTTCTAAATGACGAAGCCGAGGTGCGCGATACGCTGCTGCACGAGATCGCCCACGCACTGACTCCCGGCGACGGGCACGGCGCACGATGGAAGGCCGCCTGCCGGCGCATCGGTGCCCGGCCCGAGCGATGTTATGAGGAAGACGAAGTGGTGGTGCCGCCACGTACCCCGGCTCGTTACGTCATCGGCTGTACCAAATGCGGCTGGTGGGTGACCCGACGGCGCCGGCCGAACAGGCGCCTGATCTGCAAGAAGTGCCGAGAGGCGGTGATAGCGAAGATGGCCGAGCGGCCGATCCATAACCCGCCGGCCCACGTTCAGTAAGGTCGTGCGACAGAGACGAGCGGCGCAAGGACACGCGGGACGAGGCGGGAAAGAGCAAGAGGTGCGTGCCAGGGAATCACCCGGCGCTCGGCGCGAGTATGGCGAGTAGGCGCGGCCTGTGTTGTCAGGCATATGGCCCTGGCTACGAAAAACTTCGGGCACGGCGCCAAGCACAAGGCTGCTGGGAATTGGACCT
>JBBQSU010000136.1:0-9127 GCA_038234815.1 Tepidisphaerales bacterium
CCAGCGGGCCTGCAGCTCTGCGATACTTTCACGGATTTGAGTCAAATGCGGATTAATCACCACCGCTTTACGATACCACTGTAGGGCCTCGTTGAATTGTTCGAGATGGGCATAACAGTGCCCCAAGCCGGCACAGGCACCGAAGTGACAGGGCATGAGTTCCAATGCCCGCTGACAATCGGCGATACAACGCTCGTAGTTTTCGATCAAATAGTACGCAATGGCGCGTTGGTTATAAGGCTCGGCAAACGCCGGCGAAATTTCGATTGCGGAGGTGAAATAGTCGATCGCGGTGTGAAAGTCTTGCCGGTTGATGGCCTGCGTTCCACGACAAACCGCGACGTTGGACTGCTGGTTTCCGAGTCTAAACCAGATCGCCCAAAGTGCGTGTTCCACCATCTGATTGACGGTGGTATCGGGGTCTTGGAGGCGCTCGGCCAGCTTGGGAATGCACTCGCGGCAGCCAATCCACGAAAGCGTCAGGGCCGCAACTTTGCTGGCGTCCTGGCACTTCCCCGTGAGCAACTCCAGGATTTGATCGGCCGTATAACTTCCCCGGACGGCCGCAATCAAGGCCTTGAGGTCTTTGGCTTCAAGCAAAGGCCGGACGTGGGCGACGAAGGCATGGGGGTCAAGGCTTTGAACGGGTATCACCTGACAAGTGTAGGGGCCTTGGCCGGCCCATTTCCAACCCGAACGCTCGGCCCGACAGGTTTTATCGCATTCGCCCCGACGACGGGGCCGGGCTGTTCGGCGATTTTTCGACGTTGGCCTCGGGCGAATACTTCGACGCGTAATAGGCCCGGCGTTCCGGTTCGGTCGCATTTAACTTCCGCGGAACGTAGCCGGTTTCAAGGGTGTCACGACAACCGGCCAGCACCGGAAGCAAAATTAAAATGCCTGAAATGAACGATCGCATAACCATGCCCTCGCGAGGAAATTTCAGGTCGCCGGCGCTTCCGACGGAGCCTTGAGTCCCACCCGATATTGTCCCAGCAAAACCGCGCCGGCACCGACGGCCAGCGTGGGGGCTTCGATATCCCCGCGGATTTCGGCCTCCGGGCCGACCAGCACCGGACCGCGCGACGTGATATTGCCCTTGATCTTACCCCGGACCACCAGCCCGCCACAAAGAATTCTGTCGGCAACCACGTTGCCCTTTTTCTCCACCGTCACCATCCCGCAGGTCTCAATCGTCCGCCGGGCCTGGTAGCCCGTGAAAGGCATGTCTTCAAGCCGCAGGGCCTTGTTGCAAAATTTGCAGGTGATGGTCATGGCCCGGCGCCCCACCTCCTGCGGCTGATTGCAGTGCAGGCAGGTGATCGTCGTGCGATCATCCCCGGCGGATTTGGGTGCCAGTGAGGCCATGCGCGTCGAGAAACTATAGCCCCGCGGGCTGCGACAAGTGCAGAAAACCCACGGGAGCGAAATTTGCGGATCGCCGGATGCGGACAGGACGTGCCGATTCCAATCCGAACCGCGGGCGTGTGATCAGCCCTGCGGCGGTCGCTGCGGAATCGGAGCCGGCGCGCCGGGCATATTGGCCGGACGGGCCGGGGCTGCCGCGGCCGGCTTAGCGCCGCCTTTGACGGCTTCTGGCCCTACGCTGACATGCCCGCTGAAAACGGCGCCCTCTTCCACCACCAGCTTGCTGGCGGCGAGATCGCCTTCGTAATGGGCCGATTGCTTCAGTTCGATCCGATCGGTGGCGCTAAGGTTTCCCTTCACGTCGCCTTCGACAATGATCGCGGCGGCATCGACGTCGGCGTTCAGCCGTGCCTCCCGGGCGACATGCAGCCGACCGGCGGTGTTGATCTTGCCTTCAAATTTGCCCTGAAGACGCATTCCCTTCTCAAAGCTCAGTTCGCCTTTGAAGCTGGCGTCGGGTCCGATGATCGTGGGAAATTCCTGGTTGGGTGCGTCTGCCATTAAAGCCTCCTGCTTGAGTACGAAACAAATTGGGCCGTCCTTCCGGCCCCGGAGTCGCGGGATTATACTGGTCGCTCGTCAATTTCACCACGAAGTTGCTACATCTAATTACATCTAATAATGAGGAAATCATGTCGCGGTCCAAAGAGCAGTGTTTGAAGGAAATGTCCGAAGCCGGGGTCGTCGCGGTCATCCGTGCAAAATCGAAGGATCAGCTCATCGGAATCACCGAGGCGTTGCTGGCCGGCGGGGTGCCCAGCATCGAAGTGACGATGAGTACACCCAAGGCCATCGCCGGGATCGAAGAACTGGCCGACCGGTTCGGGGACAAGGCGATTATCGGCGTGGGGACGATCATCGACAGCGCCACGTGCAGCGACGCCATCCGGGCCGGAGCGCAGTTCGTTGTTTCGCCATTTACCGATCCACAGGTGATCGAAACCACGATCAAGCACTCGCGAATCAGCATTCCCGGCGCCTTTACGCCAACCGAAATCATGCGCGCCTGGACGCTGGGCGGGGATGTCATCAAAGTGTTTCCCAGCACCGCGCTGGGGCCGACATACTTCAAGGACATCCTGGCCCCGCTGCCGCAGCTTCGGCTCACCCCCACCGGGGGCGTCGACCTGAAAAATTGTGGCGACTGGATCAAAGCCGGCGCGGTGTGCGTGGGCGCCGGATCGGCGCTGGTATCGAAAGAAGCCCTGGCCACAAACGATTGGCCGGCCATCACCAAGAGCGCCCAGGCCTTCGTCACCGCAGTGAAATCCGCGCGGGCGAAGTAGACCTGGTTAGCAAAGCGACGATGTGACTGGAGTAAAAACGACACCGGGGCGGCCACACGGCCGCCCCGGTCGTCACAAGGAAACACTCGCTCATTCCACCGTCACCATCGAGCCTGGAGTCGGATTGATTTTTACAGTCCGATCGCCCGAGTTGTTGTTCCATTCATAGAAGTCCCACGTCGCCAGGAAGAGCCGCTTTGCACCCGCGGGGGCCACGAAGGTCTGGTGCCGGCCGTCCTCGGTCCGCCCGTCGCCGATAAAGAACACCTGCTGCAGGGCGGGCTGATAGTTCAGGCGATTACGCGATTCGTAAGTGTTGTAGTCGGCCGGGCACTTGGCCGGGTCGATCACGAACGCCGGGGTGGTGAAATCGACTCTTCTATCGTTGGGCGCCAGGTCGGTCAGGAAGATGCCCACCAGCGCGTTGATCGGTATGCTGCCATCGCGGATGCCATTTTCACGATGCGTGATGCGGTCCGAAGCCGTGTTCGTGCCGATGTCATCGAGCTGGCCGTCGGGCTGATAATCGGCAAGGTTCGGGTCATGTCGGGCGTCGCCCGAGATATTGTCGAACGTATATTTCTGACCGGCCACGGTATTGGTGCCGAGCGGGCCGGATTCCACCTTGCCGTTCTTGCCAGTGTAGTCCGGGCTGTTGTGCGGATTGTTGAGGCTGGCGACCGAACCCGGGGCCATGCCGGCCAGAAATGGATTGGCCGTGGCCCGGATCGTCTGATTGAAGCTGAAGCCGGGATAATAGCGCACCGCGGTCTTGGCATGAACGTCAAGCGAGTTGCGCCGACCGGCGAGGTTGAAAAGTCCCGTCCAGAGCAGCGGGATGGCGGTGCCGCGATCGGCACTCCGGCGCGATTGAATGCGAACGGTGTCAGGCGCGAAATTCTCCGGGAGGTATGTTCCCGTTGCCGAATTGAATTTCAGGAACGTGATGTCGGAATCTTCCAGCAGCAGAGCCTGTCCGGCCACTTTGTTCTTACCGGCCCAGAATTTGGCTTCGGCGCGGGCCGAGGCGATGCCGTCAGGAATGGCCGCCGCAGCCGCCCGGGCGGCAGTGTCACTGGCCTGTTGCAATTCCAGCTGGGCCAGGTGCACCCGACCCCACTCCCCCGCCAGCGAGCAGAATAGCGTGGCGATCACCAGGTAAAACAAAAGAAAGTAGCATGAGAACCCCGTTCGATTTCGTCGCATCATGGTTCGGTCTCCTTGTGGGACAGATGATGCGCCGAATTTAGTCCTGAAAAGTCAAATCTTTAATTTTATAACGTAGGGTGACCCCTCCATTGGGTAGCCCTGTGCCGCCTGCAACGCCCGTGACGTCCGAGAAATAGGACAGAGCATCGACACCGTAAGAATGCCGCTAAAGCCACCCGGAAATCTCAGGCAGCATCTTTCAGAGTTTGGAAGCAGCGTAACCCCTTACCAACGGCAACCCCATCCTTGGCCATTGGCCATTAACCCTTGGCCATTGGCCCTGGGCCATTTCGAATTTGCCCCTCGGCCATTTGAATCGCGCCATCCGTCACGGGGCCTTCAGCCCTTCGGGCGACATCAGGCTGACCAGGCTCATCCCTGGCTCAATCGCCGGCGCGGTATCGGTGGCAATGGGTCGAACGCCCGTATCGCTGATAACCAGAAGCGGAATCGCCGAATCCCGATGCATTTCCTTAAACGCCTTGAAATCGAACTCCCGGGTCATGCGGGTCTTGCTGAGCTTAGCGCCGTCGGCCATGCGATCTTCAATCACCTGAGCAGTGGCCCGCGGATCAAAAAGCGTTCGGCCGACCAGCTCATGGTCCACTTCAGTCGCTGTCAGCTTGCGGGCGGCGCTGGCGTCGTGCTTGGGGGTTTCGGGAATTTGAAAGACGTTCTCGCGGCCGAAGGCCCGGGCGTATTGCACCGCAGCCAGTGCATTAACCTCATGGTTGGCGGTGAGCGCAAGCATCCGCCCGATGGGACTGAGGCTGATGCGTTCGATGACTTGCGTCGATAGCGCGTTGGCTGCCACCACCGGCACACCATTCAGCCGGGCCTGGCGAATGTTATCCAAATTGGTATCCACGAGCAGCACATCGGCCTTTTCCTGGAGTAGCAGCTTGGCCAATTCCCGACCGAAAAGCCCCCCGCCGATGATGAGAAATCCCGCCTGCCCGCCGCGCGACAGGCCCAGCCGCCGGGCCAGGGGCGCGGCGCTCAGCCCATACACGATCACCGTCATGGCGACGACCGAAAATGTAAACGGCAGCAGCAATCGCGCTTCGTTCACCCCCTTGGCCTGCAATTTCAAGGCAAAGACCGACGCCACAGACGCCGCAACGATCCCCCGCGGGGCCATCCAACTGATGAACAGCCGCTCGTTCAGGCTAAGTGACGACTTAGCCGTGCTCACCAGCACACTGAGTGGACGCACCATCAGAATCAGCGCCGCGACAAATACGAACACCCCCCAGCCCATTTCCTTCAGGCTGCTCAATTCAATCCGCGACGACAAAACGATAAATAGCGACGCAATCAGGATCGTCGTCACGATTTCTTTGAATTCGACGATGTGACGGATGCGCGCCCGCCGCTGGTTGGCCATCGCCATCCCCATCACCGTTGTTGTGAACAGGCCCGATTCGTCCACCAGCAGGTTACTGCCGGCAAAGGCGGCCACCACGAGGGAAAGCGTGATGGGAACGTGCAAGTGATCGGGAATAGCGAACCGGGCGATACCGACGGTGAGCAACGTCGCGGCCGTCAGGCCGATGAGCGTGCCACAGGCACTGGTCAGCAGCACGCCGTGCAACATCGCGCCAGCGGTAGACATCGCGGCCTGACCTGAATTCATGGTGATGCCCGAGGAGATAATCTCGAAAACCAGTACCGTCACCATCGCGCCGATCGGGTCGATCACGATTCCCTCCCAGCGGAGAATCGAGCCGGCCTTGCCGGTGGGCCGCACGAACCGCAAAAGTGGGCCGATGACCGTCGGCCCGGTCACGATCAAGACCGCGCCCAGCAACACCGCCATGCGCGGGGATAATCCGAGCGTAAAGTAGGCCAGGAGCGAAGACAGTCCCCAGGTGACCAGCGCGCCGACGGAGACGAGCATCAACACGACCCTGCGGACGCCGGCGATGTCCCGGAAATTCAGCGTCAGCCCGCCCTCGAAAAGAATAATGCCAACTGATAACGAAACCAGCCCCAGCAGCGCCTCGCTGGGCAGCAACTCGTTTAAGTTCAACGAGATCGGCCTGCCAAAAAGGGATGGAGTGATTTGTCGGGCCAGCGGGCCAGCGATGAAACCGATCGCGAGCAACAGCAGAATGGAAGGCACCCGAAAGCGCCAGCCCAGCCACTGCGCGGCCGAACCAAGAACCAGCATAATGCACAACGCCGAAACCATTGCTGCAATCCTATCCCCAAAGTCGTAAAAGTCCTGTCCACAGTTGATTGCCTTGCCCCTTGGCCAGCGATATACCCACCGAAGGCTTGCGAAGCTCGCGAGCATAAACTGGAGGCATTGATGATGAAGCGCGCGTTATTGATGGTGATTTTGTGCTTGGCGATGGTCCGGGTCTGTTCCGCCGCGCCACGAGAGCTTTGGCTTTATTGCCCGACCAATCTTCAGGTGGATCAGAACGTCGAGAAGCTCCAGACGCTCTGGCGACGCGCCGCAACCGCGGGATATACGCACGTGCTGCTCACCGATTCCAAGATGCGCCGGCTTGACGGCCTCGGTGGGATGCGCGGCAAATACATGGCCAACCTTGCCAGGGCGCAGGGTCTGGCCCGCGAACTAAAGTTGCAGGTTGTGCCTGCGGTCTTTCCGCTGGGCTATTCTAATGATTTGCTCTGGCACGATCCGAATCTGGCCGAAGGCCTGCGCGTCGATGGCGCCCCGTTCATCACCCGCAACGGGCACCTCGTGCCCGCCAACGATCCATCGATCGTTTTGGGCAAGCCGTCATGGAAGGACGACAGCGTTTCCCTGTCCAACAACCTAGCGACCGTGACCAACGCGCGCGAGAACGCCCGGTTCGTCTACAAGCTGAATTTGCCCGCGCACCGGGCGTATCACGTTTCGGCGATGGTCCGCACGCGACATTTTTCTGGAGAGGCGAGGATACAGGCGTTGGCCGATTCGGTCGGGCTTCAATATCAATCGCTGGGCCTGAAAGCCGATGCCGACTGGAAGCCGGTCGATGTCGTTTTTAATACGCTGGATCACACGGCGGTGAATCTTTACTTCGGCATCTGGGGCGGATGCAAAGGCACTCTGGAATGGAAAGACTGGCGAATCGAGGAAGCCGGATTGGTCAACCTCTTGCGCCGGCGGGGCACACCGGTGCTGATAGACGGCGCGACCGAAGGCAAAGAGATCGACGCGCTTGTCGATCCGCACATGGGCAATCATCCCTGGCCGGGATCTTATGACGCCTGGCACACCCCGCCCAGCATCGCCTCGCGCCTGCCCGAAGGCCGGGTCATCCACATCACGTCATTTCACCCTGCAATTATTCATGACGAACAGGTGATGGCCTGCCCCAGCGAACCGGCGACCCGCAAGTTGCTGGCCGAGGAAGCCGGAAGTGTCCGTGCCGCCTGCGGTGCCGATGGTTACCTGATGAGCTTCGACGAAATCCGCGTGCTGGGACAGGACCAATCGTGCGCCAAGACCGGCCAAACCCCGGGCCAGATTCTGGCCGACACGGCACGGTACTGCACCGGACTGCTCAAGGGATCAACCGCCTACGTGTGGAGCGACATGTTCGACCCAACCCATAACGCCGTCCCCAAGGACTACTACCTGGTCAATGGCGATCTGCGGGGGTCTTGGGAAGGACTGAACAAGGACGTTGTGATTATGAATTGGAACTTCGGGCATCGGGACGCTTCGCTCGATTTTTTTGCCAAGCGAGGCCACCGGCAAATTGTCGCGGCGTATTACGACGCCCCGCTCAAGGACACTGCGGCCTGGCTGAAATCGGCCAAAGGCGTCCCGGGAATCGTGGGCATGATGTATACGACCTGGGAGAACCGGTATGACGATCTGGAGGCCTTCGCCAAATTGTGCGCTTCGGAGGGGACGAACGGAGATTAAATCGCCGGCCTGACTAAAATCCATTGCCGCGGCTGCCGATGAATGCTATAAGAGGAAACAAGCAAACGCCGTGCCGCGAAATAATTAACGTAAGCAACGGTACACCATGCAGTTAGGTCAAGGATTATATCAGCGGATGGAGCAGAGGCAGGTCCTCACCCCGCAAATGATCCAGAGCATGGAGATTCTCCAAATGCCGTTGGCGGCATTGGAGGAGCGGATCGAGCAGGAACTTCAGGCCAACCCGGTTTTGGAGCTCCGCGAGCCGGAAAATGACCCCGATACCGAACCAAATCCGGAAGTCGCCGAGGCCCGGGAGGATTTCAGCGAGAGTGAACAACCCCTTGTAGTCAAAGACGACGGTGACCAGTCCGTCGCCGAGGATTTTGCCCGGTTGGATCGGCTGGGGGATTATCTCGAAAACGAGGAGTTCCAGACCAATTCCGGGCCAGGCCCGAGGGCTTCAAGTTATGACGGCGAGCGGGACAAAAAGCTCGACGCCATGAACAACACCGCCGCGCGCGGGTCCAATCTAACCGAACATCTATTACAGCAGTGGCAATTCGTCGATTGCCCGGAAAACATCCGGCGGGCGGGCATCGCGATCATCAACGCCCTCGATGCCGACGGATATCTCCGGGTTGAGCTTGAGGTCGTCATGGCCGACGCGCGCCTGCCCGTCACCATGGACGATCTTCGGATTGCGCTAAAACAAGTGCAGCAATTGGAACCCGACGGCGTGGGCGCCCGCGATCTGAGCGAGTGCCTGTTGATCCAACTGAATGCACTGGAAGAAGACCCCGAGGCGGCGGAGGGACACGATTTCGATCTCGAGCGGGCCTTGGCCCAGGACCATCTCAAAGACCTGGAGATGAATCGTTACCCGCAGATCAGCCGGAAGCTGGACCGCCCGATTGAAGATTTGAAAGAAGCGCTGCGGCACCTGGCCCGCTTGCACCCCCACCCCGGCCGGCAGATCGGGAACAATGACGCGCCCCCCATTACGCCCGACGCGATCATCTATTATGACGAAGAGACCGACAAGTATGAGATCGAAATGACTAACGATCCGGCACCGAATCTGTACATCAGCGGGATGTATCGCAAGATGCTGAAGGAAAAAAAGGGGGACAAGACCACCCGGGAATTCCTCACCGGCAACGTCCGCAACGCCAAGTGGCTCTTGGATGCCATCGCGCAGCGCCGCAGCACGATCCTTCGGGTGATCCGGGTGGTGGTCGATGCCCAGCGGGAATTTCTGGAAAAAGGCCCGGAATTCCTTCGCCCGCTGCCCATGATCTCGGTGGCCGAT
>JBBQSU010000137.1:0-9083 GCA_038234815.1 Tepidisphaerales bacterium
ATGCACGGCCTGCAAGATCGGGTGCACCTGATCGGACCGGTATATGAACGCGAAAAAAAGCTTGCTGCGTATGTGGACGCAGTGGCCTTTTGTTTGCCCAGCCATCGCGAAGGCTTCAGCATCGCCATCTTGGAAGCCATGACCTGCCGCTGTCCGGTCGTCATCAGCCGAGGCTGCCATTTCCCGGAAGTGGCCGCCGGGGCGGGCATCATCATAGACCAAACCCCCGCAGCCATCAGCGAGGCATTGGCCCAACTGCTGTCCGACCCCGCCAAAGGCCAAAGCATGGGCCAAGCCGGAGCGATGCTAGTGCGAAAGAGTTATACCTGGCCCACCATCGCGGAGCGGTTGGGGAGTGCGTATCAGGCATATGCGCACTTGCGATAAGCGACCGGTGGCGGTCCGTGATTGTGCCGGATATGGCAACACGCCATCACCCACATCGCCTCGTCCGACCGTTCCCACCATGCCGCCGTGGTACACGGCCGGTGTCGCGGATAAGATAAGCAGCATGAAGGTCGATATTCAGGGGTATCGCAATCGACACGGCATGAAAGACCGCCTGCGACGTTTTTTGTGGCGAATCGTCTGGTTAACCCTGTTTCGCCCAACGCCCCGAATCCTATTTCGATGGCGAGTCTTCTTGCTGCGGTGCTTTGGTGCCAAGATTGGACGCTGCTGCCCGATCTATCCGTCCTGCAAAATACGGGCACCTTGGAAGATGGAGCTGGGAGATTTCACGACGTTGGCTTCGGAAGTGGACTTTTATAATGTCGATCTTATTACAATCGGATCGAACACAACCGTCAGCCAAGGTGCCTTTATTTGCACGGCGTCTCATGACATCAGCGATCCGCACATGGAACTGATAACCTCACCGATTCGGATTGGCAGTAGCGCATGGATCGCCGCGAATGCATTTGTAGGGCCTGGCGTCACAATCGGAGAGGGAGCCGTGGCCGGTGCCTGTTCGGTCGTTTTTAAGGATGTCGCGCCCTGGACTGTCGTTGCAGGTAACCCCGCCCGAATCATAAAACAACGCGTCATGCGCGAAGGATGATGCTTGTGAATACTACACCCGAGTCCACTCCCTCGATTGAGGCCAACGCAGCAGCGCAAAGGACTGCAACTCCCGCAGGCGTTAGCATCCTCATCCTCACCAAGGACGAGGAACTCAACATCCGCTCCTGCATCCAGCACCTTGCATTCAGCGACGATATCGTCGTGCTCGACAGCTATTCGACCGACCGCACGGTGGAGATCGCCCTGGAATTTCCCAACGTTCGAATCATTAAGCGGAAGTTCGATACTTGGTCGAAACACAGCAATTGGGCGTTGGAAAATATCTCGTTCAAGCATCCCTGGGTTTATTATTCCGACGCAGATGAACACGTGACGCCGGAGCTTCGAGACGAAATCGTGCGTGTGGTCAACGACCCGTCCGGGCTTCATGTCGCCTACCGGCTGCGATATAAGAATATGTTCATGGGTCGTTGGCTGCATCGCGGAGGGGTGTATCCGGTGTGGATCATGCGGCTTTTTCGGCCCGATCGGGTGCGCTACGAAGAACGGGAAGTCAACGCCCATCCGCTGGTGCAGGGAACCGTGGGGGAACTAAAGGAACACTTTACACATTACAGCTTCAGCAAGGGCCTGGCCTGGTGGTTCGTTAAACACAATTCTTATTCGCAGATGGAGGCCCATGAGGCCCTCCGCGTGCGCTCTATCCCTCTTTTTTCTCATGCCCGAGGATTACTCTCCGCCGATCGTGCAGTTAAGCGACGGTCCCTAAAAAATCTCAGTTTCTTTCTTTCCTTCCGCGGACTGTCGCGGTTTGTGTATATGTACTTTTTACGGCTGGGGTTCCTTGACGGCATCGCGGGTTTTCACTACGCCATGATGATTTCCATGTATGAATACTGGATCAGCCTGAAGGTGGCCGAGAAGCAGCATGACTGGAGCGGAAAGACCAATCGACTGGCCGATAAGCTGCTCAGGAAGGCCCATCAATGAGTTCGTCGGCTGAATCAACCCCCAAGGTCGATGTCTTGATCGCCACGCTGAACGAGGCCAGCCACATCGCCGAAACCGTAGAAAACTCGCGGCAGCTCGGCAACGTATTCGTGCTGGATTCGGGCAGCACGGACGGCACGCAGGAGCTGGCCCGTCAGGCCGGCGCGACGGTCACCGAACATGCTTTCATGAACTATGCCGCTCAAAAGAACTGGGGCCTGGACAATCTCCCTTTCACCGGCGAATGGATTTTCATCCTGGATGCCGACGAGCGCCTCACCCCGGCGTTGATTGACGACATCCGCAAGGCCGTGGCTCGCAGCGACGGCACCGTCGCGTACTTCATCAATCGCATGGTCATTTTCATGGGGCAGGCGATCCGGCATGGCGGATACTTTCCTTCATGGAACTTGCGACTTTTCAAGCGCGGTCGGGCGCGCTACGAGGAGCGATCCGTTCACGAACACATGGTCTGCGCCGGCCGCACCGCTTACCTACCCCATTACATGCTTCACCTGCGCCGAGAAAGTTTGTCGCAGTACATCGCCAAGCATATCGGCTACGCCGACATGGAAAGCAACGAATGGATTAAACGCAAGTGCGGCCAAAGCACGACCGCGCGCACCTCACAACTTTTCGAAGAGAGCCTTTTCATTCATCAGTGGACGCGTAGGAATATCTGGCCGAAAACGCCCTTTCGGCCCGCCGTGCGGTTTATGTACATGTATTGCCTTCGGCTTGGCTTCCTCGATGGGCTAGCGGGTTGGCACCTGGCGTGGCTGATGGCGAATTATGAGTACATGATCGGACTCTTGTATGCCGAAAAACTATCGCAGTTGCGGCAGTCGCCAGACAGCCCCTCGGCGGCAATGGCCGGAGGCACTTCCACGCGATGAATCGTCCGCTCCGCATCCTCCACCTCACCGCCGGATCGGATGCCGGGGGGGTTAGCCGTTATATCTTTGATCTTTCTTCGGCTTTGTACGCCCAGGGCCATCAGGTCACTATCGCCGGGCAACGCGGGGAGTGGCACTGGCTATTCGACAATGCGCCGTTCAAATGGCTTGCTCTCCCCCTCAAAGGCGGGCCTTGGCCGCTTTGGCGGTCGATGCTGTTTCTCAAGCGTTACTGTGAGCAGAATCAGATCGACCTTCTGCATACGCACTATCGCAAACCCACGCTGGTGGCTCGGCGGTTGCAGCATTTCCGCCGGATGCCGGTTCTTTATTCCGTTCATCTCTCGCACATCACCATTGCCGGCCCGCGGCGGTGGTTCAGTGATTTTGGCGATCACACGCACGTGGCTTCGGAAGACGCCCGGCGGTGGCTGCTGCAGGAAGCGCGCGTGCCCCAGCAGCGTGTCAGCCTTATTCCGCATGGCATCGACGCCGAAAAATTCCCCTTCGCCGATGATACGGCCCGGTCTGCGGCGCGGGCCGAGTTGGGCCTGTCGCCCACCGATCTGGTTGCGGTTTATGTGGGTCGGCTGGATTCGCCTAAGAATGAGAAGTGGGTGCTGGATGTCGCGGCGCGATCGCGCGTGCGCTTGCCCAATCTAAAGGTGCTCCTGGCCGGTGACGGCCCCCACGAGGCCGCACTCCGCCAGCGCATTCTCGACGAGCATTTAGGCGATCGTGTTCGCTGTCTTGGGCATCGCGATGCGCTGGCCGTTTATCAGGCTGCCGACGCCCTGCTGCTTCCCTCGCAACGCGAAGGCTTTTCCCTCGTCTGCGCCGAGGCCATGAGCGTCGGCACGCCGGTCTTGCGCACGCGCACCAGTGGAACCAGCGAACTGATCGTCGAAGGCGTCACCGGCGCATCGGTCCCCATCAACCGCGAGGCGTTTATCGAAAGGGCCATCGCATTCCTGTCCGATGCCCCGGCGCTAGCGCGCATGCGCCCCCTGGCTTCCCACCACATCCGCCAGCACTTTGCGTTCAGCCGCCAGGTCGATCAAACCATCGAACTCTATCGCCGGCTGATCGAAATGAAGGAACGATATTCGCCTTGGCGCGACCGTTTCATTTATGATTGACGTTTTTACTTAAAGGAACCCGCAATGACCGACTGGAACAAACTTCATGGCCCGGCTTTTAAGGGCGCTCGCGTGCTCGTCACTGGCGGGGCAGGATTTATCGGGTCGCACCTCTCCGAGGCCCTGGCGTTGCTCGGTGCTGATGTGCTGGTGCTGGACGATCTCTCCGGCGGGGACACGCGCAATCTCGCCACGTTCAAGTGTGAATTCATCCAAGGAACGATTCTCAATGCACCGCTTCTCGAAAACACCGTCCAGGGGTGCCGTTTCGTGTTCCATCAGGCAGCGCTCGGATCGGTCCCGGGCAGTGTGGATCGCCCGCGAGCCTATCACGAGGTGAATGACACCGGCACGCTAAATGTGCTGGAAGCGGCCCGCAAGGCTGGCGTGCAGCGGGTGATGTTCGCTGCCAGCAGCAGCGCTTATGGCGACGCGCCGGAACTGCCCAAGGTTGAGACCATGGCCGTGCAGGCCCTAAGCCCGTATGCCGCCAACAAGGCCGCCTGCGAAGCCCTGATGAGTGCCTACGCCAACAGCTATGGCATGGATACCGTCAACCTGCGTTACTTCAACATCTTCGGCCCGCGACAAAATGCCAACAGCGCCTATGCGGCCGTCATCGCGGCGTTTGCCAAGTCGCTTCTGGCCGGCAAACACCCGCAGATTTTCGGCGACGGCGAACAATCGCGCGATTTCACCTTCGTCGCCAACGCCGTTCATGCCAATCTGCTGGCCGCGCGATCCACGCAAAAGCTTACCGGTTGCGTGTTCAACGTCGCCTGCGGCCAACGCGTCACCGTGAACGAACTTGCCACACAGATGGCCCAGGCACTAGGCAGGCCCGCGCTTACCCCGCAGCACCATCCCCCGCGCGTCGGCGACGTCAAGCACAGCGTAGCCGACATCTCCGCGGCCCGGCAGACATTGGGCTATGCGCCGGTGGTCGATTTTTCCACCGGTCTGAAATCCACTGTCGCTTGGTATCAGGCCGAAGCGCCGGCTTCGGGCAAGGCATAAGTAATGCGGCACAAAACCGCGGCGCACCGATAGCTTAACTGAATCGACTTTTTGTCCGTCACATGGCTTCACCCCCCGTCGATATTCGCCCGCGCGATGTGCTGAGCGAAGTTCAGCTCGATGATTTCGTTCATCACCTGCAGCGCCGCGCATTGGCGGCAGGCATGATCCCCATCGCTGCGGTCATTTCGGCCCAGCGCAGTGATGGCGGGCACGAAATCCTCGGCTTCGGCTGCAACCGCCTGCGCCAGGGCACTCCGGGCATCCACGGTGAAACCGGCGCGCTGATGCACCTCGGCCGGCGCCCCGGCGGATATCGCCAACTCACCATCACTTCGTCGCTCAGCCCCTGCCCGTTTTGCCAGCAAACTCTTGCCTGCCATCTCGGCATTGGCGCCGTGCGCATTCTCGATGCCAGCAATTATCGCCCGGATTTTTCCGGCTATGCCCGCGTAGGCATCTCGCCGGTGGTCGCAGAACATCCCGGCATTGTCAGTACCTTCGGGCAATGGCTTGACGATCCGGCCAACGCGGTCGTGTGGGATCGTGACAGTGGCCTGTGGCCCGGGCCGACTGCACCGGTGTTTGATATCCCCGCCAACCCGCGCCGCCTGCGGCAGATACTGGCGGTGGTCCACCAAACGGCGGCAGCGGGCCTGGAACACGGCGAAGCACCCATTGGCGCCGCTGTTGTCGACCCAGCCGGTGAAGTGATCGGCGCTGGGCACGCGCGCATCCAAATGCAAGACGATCCGAGCTGCGTTGCGAGTATGGCGGCGTGGCGCGCCTGTGGCGGGCGAGATCAATGGCGCGATAAAACCCTCCTGCTCTCTGCCGGGCCGGACGCCATCGCGGCCAGCATGTTCACCGTGTTTGGCTTCGGCCAACTGGTGATCGCAAGCGATGCAGTCTTCGCCGGCCATGCTGACGACGTGCGCGCCCTGAGCATCCCCGTTCATGTTTTGAACGATTCTGCTTCCGATACCGCCTTGCGCAATTGGATCGGACAAACACCCCTCGATGTCGTTCGTGAATATCTCGGCGTCGAATTTGCTTAGCCTCGCGGTTTCGTTTCTGTTGTAAGATGCCTCCGCACCATGCCAGACACCCCGCCAATCCCGTCGCCCAAGCCTCGCCGCGTGCGCTGGCTGGTCGTGCTGCTGGCCGCCGTGGTCGGCGCACTTCTAGTCGACGGTAATCGAATTCGGCCAACCGGACCTGCTGAGGGTCTTGGCTTGAATGGCGCGATCTTGCCAAGCCGCCCCGCAGGCTCGATCCGACTGGCGACCTACAACATCCGCAGGGGCTTGGGCCAGGACAATCGCCGCGACATGGACCGGACCGCACAGGCCCTTACCCATTTCGACCTGATCGGTCTGAACGAAGTCGGGCCTAATCAAGCCCAAACCCTGGGCGAAAAGTTGAAGCAAAACTGGCTTTACGCGCCGACGGAGGTCCGCTGGTGGCACGAGGACTTTGGCAACGGCTTGCTGTCGCGCGTCAGTATCAGTCATTGGACGCGCACGCCTCTTCCAACAGGGGACGGCGGCTGCCGCAACTATGTACTGCTTGAAATGCCGTTCGGATCTGAAACGCTCTCGGTCATCGTAACGCACCTTGGCCGATCCCTGGGCAAGGAGCGCCAGCGAGAGATCGTGTTCGACCGATTCCTTTCGTTGCCCACCCCTGCGGTGCTGATGGGCGACATGAATGCCACCGCCAGCGAACTTCAGATCACCCGCCTGCTGGCTGCGCCCGGCGTGATCGATGCGCTCAGGTCGCTGAATGGTCCCGATCGGCCGGGCCGGATTGACTGGATTTTCCTGCGCGGACTGCACGCCACCGCCGCCGGAATGACCGATAACGGCGCCAGCGATCACCCCATGGTCTGGGCCGAAATCGAGCGAGCCGCAACGGATCACTAGCCCGGCGCGCGAACAAACGGCCCCGTACTACACCAGATCACACGCCTCGGGCGGCATCCAGTGGTGATCCTTCCCCGACCATTTCACGTTGCATCCAATCGGATTGGTCAGTTCCACGGGCGGTTTTTTCCCGCTCAACAGGGCCTCCACGGCGTCGCGCAGCTCGTGCGTCTTTTCCTGTCCGGGGTTCCGCGGGTTATCGTCAAAGCGGCCGGTGTATCGCAGCTTGCGACCGGCATCGAAGACATAAAAATGCGGCGTCCGCAGGGCACCATATTTAACCGCCACGTCCTGCGAATCGTCGCGCAGATAAGTAAACGGAAACTGCTTTTCTTTCGCCCGGGCGATCATGTGTTCGAGCGAATCGGTCGGATGGCCTTGGGTTTCATTGGAGTTAATCGCCACCATGCGCACCCCGCGGGGGGCAAATTCTCTGGCGAATTTGATGATCCGCTCTTCGCTGCCCACCACGTACGGACAGTGATTGCAGGAGAAGAATACGATCAGCAGCTTCGCGTCCTTGAAGTCCCCCAGCGCGTGCATTTTGCCATCGGTGCCGGGGAGTTTGAAATCCGGTGCGGTCTGCCCGAGTTGCAACGTAAAAGCCATGATAAATCTCCTTGCAAAAAGCCCCGCTTTTAGCCTACCAAAGCCTCAGCACCCGCTACAGGATATTTTGCGGTCGTGGTCACCACAATTCACGGCGATTTCAGCGCAATACTGCCCGCGGACCGAAACTCGATCTCGTTTTTTGCGTTCCAGCGAAGCTGGTCCGTCCCGCCCGCGTGACGCACGGAAACTTCTATCTCCCCATCGGTCTGGCGCATCTCTACCGAATCCACCTTCGGCGAAGCGAGCTTCTCGCACGGTTCGATCACCACCGCGAAACGCACCTGCTTGCCCTTGCGGGTGAATATCGCCAGCGGAACCCGATCATTCACCGATTTAAAAGGCCCGTCGCCCGTGCGCACGATCGTGCCTTCCTCCGCTGCCAGCAGCAGCCGCGTGTTGACCGATTCGCCGGCAAAATCCACCGCTGCCATGCCGCTGGTCGCCCCTTCAAGAACATTCTGCAGGTATTCCGACCCCTCGAAAGACTTGCCGAGCGAGCCGGGATTGTTTGCTGCCTCGCAGCGCGCCGACGCCCCGCGCCCATGATAGATCCAGTCAAATCGGTGATCTCCCTCACCAAGGAGATCATCGACCACGAGCAGATAGTCGGCTGTGGCCAGCATCAACCGCCGGTGGTTCACGCCGGGGTAAGCCTCGCGGCAACTGGCCACCACTGCCGAGCACGTGGGGCCGGTGACAAATTGTTCCAGCGTGCCCGCGGCCGGCTTCTGCGACTGTCCATCGACCACGACCGCGTTGTGTGAAATCGTCGCGCGATACCAATGCTTGTGAATGGGCAAGCGATAGGCCTGGCTCGCGGCGCGTCCGGGATCGACGCCGAGTTCCTGTCCGCGGGCAAAGAGAACGAAGCTGAGCTTGTCGAAATGCCCATGGAACCCGCCGAACGGGCCAAAGGTGAGGGCGGCGACCAAGCCGGAAGGGCCGTTGCTGCGCAAAATGGCGTGTCCCGCGCCAGAAAACACCGCACTGACGAGATCCGCGGGCTTGGTCTCCGGCAAAGGAGCCATGCCGAGCAGAATCGATTCCAAGCTCGGGTGCGCAGCCAAACCACGGAGAAAATTCGGATCTTTGTACGCATTGGCAGCGCAGGCCATCAGCATGGATTGTTTGGCCAGCGAGGTGGAGACTTCATCGCCGAACCGGGGGAGCGTGCCGTCGGGCATGGAGTATTGCATCGGGAGCAATAGCATGTTTTTGAGTGCAGGGTGGCTCCAAAGATCGATCCCCAGCCGCCGGGCTTGCTCCGCCATCGTCACCAGCGCGTGCAGCGTGTAAAAGTGATACCCCCAACTGTTTTCGTACCACATACCCTCCGGCAGCACCGAAGCCTTCATCTGAAAAACAAAGCCGTTTTGTTCATCCAGGATGGCGCGCTTCACCCAGGTGTCGTCGCCCAGGACCGCCCCACCAGCCAGCATGGCGGCATTGTGCCAGGTCTGCCAGTTGCTTCGAGTTGCCGA
>JBBQSU010000138.1:0-8994 GCA_038234815.1 Tepidisphaerales bacterium
TCGCTTCAACGAAGACGCACACCAGCACCAACAGTATGCCGATGGATCGGCTATTCATGGTGCCTCCAGTGAATCGGTGACCGGATGCACGGGTGAAGGCACGCCGGTGTGGTGGTGTGTTCGGCTGATTAGCCACACGCCGATAAGGATCAAGCCGATGCCGATCATCCGCGGGGCGGTGATGTGGTCGTGCAGGAACCACCATGAGCCGATGGCGGTGGTGACATAAGCAAATGCGGTGATCGGTTGAGCGAAGCTCAGGTCGGCCTTGGAAAGCAAAATCATCCAGTTGATAAACTGCGCCAAGTTGATGCACAACATCAGATAAAATGTGGGCTGATGCAGCATCCCCAGCAGCGTATCAACCGTGCCGGCCTCGTGGGGCACGGCCTTTACCGTCTTTGACCAGACCAGTTGCAGCGCGGTATCGACGATGATGGCAAAGGCCAGACCCGCCCACACGCTGAGGGGAACGGGCTTGCGGGCCAGCGGTAGTGCGGTGTCGGAGGTCACGCGAGGGCTTCGGCGGATTCCGGCGCCGGTTCAAAGTATCGTCGATCGATCACGCGGCGCAGCTTGCGGTTGATCCGCAGCGTTTCGGGCGGATGCGTCAGCACGCGCAGTTCAAAAATCCCCAGCGCCAGGTTCTTCATCAGGTCGGGGTATTGGTCAGTGGCCGACGCGTGGATTTGCTGCTCAATTGCCGCAGCATCGGTGCGCGTAGTTTCAAGGTGGATTTCGAGAATTTCGCGGACGCCCTCCAGCTTGAAAACCACCTGCCAATCGTGCGTCAGCCCGGGCAGTCGGCCGATGATATTTTCAAACATCTTGGGATACAGGTTTCCTCCGCTGGCGACAACCAGTTCATCGCGCCGGCCGCGCAGCTTGCTCAGGCGCGGGGTGGGGATGCCACAAGTGCAGGGGGCTTTTTCGATGCGGGCTACGTCGCGCGAACGGTAACGAATCAGCGGCATCACCCGCCGCAGCAGCGTGGTGTAAACCAGCTCGCCATAGCCGTCGGCGTCAGGCTCGATGATTTCAGGCAAAAAATCGTAGATATCCAGGTGGTACCCGTCGTGATTGTCACAGGGTTGGAACGCGATGGCGTTGGCCATTTCAACGCTGGCGTAGGTCATTTTGACCTTGGCCCCGCCCCAGACTTTTTCCATCCAGCTGATCGCTTCTGCGGGCATTTCTTCGGCCCCGCCGATCAGGAGCTTCAGCCGGTGTTTGCAGCCGTCATTTTCATTAAGCTGGGTCAGGCGAATGAGCCAGGTCGGCTCGCCGAGAACGACGTTGAACTTGTACTGGTCCAGCCGGCGATAGACTTCGACCGGATCCACCTTTCCGAAAGCCTGGCAGAAATTGCCCGAACTCATCAGGCCGTAATGGCACAGCATCCCCGGAATCCAGATAGAAAAGTCGAAGGCGTTGGCCACGCGGTCCTGCTTGTCTACGCCCATCAGCCGATACCCGCAGGCCAGGGCATCGCCGATCATCTCCAACTCCTCACGGTCGTAATACACGCGCTTGTTCGTTCCGCTGGTGCCGGAAGATTCAAAGACGATGCCCGGCGGCTTGCAAATGAACTCTTCGGCATGAAAGGCCACGTCGTCGGGCGTGGTGAAAAAATCCCCCAGGTCGGCGGGGGTACGAACCTTCGATGCGTCGATCCCCCGGTCCTTAAATGCCTTGGCATAAAACGCCGAATGCGCCGCTGCCCAGCGCACCGTCTGCCGGAATCGGAAGCTCTGCGCCTTAAGGCCCCATTTCAGAGGAACCCTGCGATAGAGTCGGGCCATATTTTCGGCCGAAACTTTGGCTTGAATGAAGTTGGCGGTGCGTTTGAACATGATTGCTTGGCAAAATGAATAATGCAGTCGATCAGGCGATTTCCGCGAAGGCGTTTCTTACCGCCCGGCAGGTAATTTCCACGTCCTCGTCGGTGTGCGCGGCCGAGATAAACCAGCAGGCCAGGCCGGACGAGTTGATATGGATGCCCTGCTCGAGCAGCGATTGCCGAAACGCCGCGTACTTTTTCTGATCTGTCCTGTGAACGTCCCGATACTGCTGTAGCGGCCGGCCGTCGCTATTGAAAACCAGTTGAAACATCGCGCTGACGCCCTGCACCACGGCCGAGAGCTTGCGGTCGTGGATTTCCTTCTTAATCGTGTCGGCGATGGTTTGTCCGGTCTTTGCGATGCGGGCTTGCGTGTCAGGTTGGTTTAGCTTGCGTAAGACGTGCAAGGCTGACGCGGCGCAAAGTGGGCTGCCGTTGTATGTTCCGCCATGCTTGACGGTGTTGGCGCCGATCAAATCCATGATCTTTCGCTTGCCCGCAAACGCCGCGATGGGCAATCCGCCACCGATGGCTTTACTGTACGTGGCGATGTCGGGGATCACGCCGAAGAGGTCTTGCGCCCCGCCCGGCGAAGTGCGGAAGCCGGTGCATATTTCGTCGTAAATCAGCACGATTCCCCTGCGGTCGCATTGGCTGCGCAGGAATTCCAAATAGCCCGGTTGCGGCATGACGCAGGCATTATTGGCGACGATCGGCTCGCAGATCATCGCGGCCAGTTCGCCGTCGTGCCGATCGAGGATGTGCGTGAGGTGTTCCGGATCGTTCCAAGGCGCGATCACCACCTCGCGGACGATGCTGTCGGGCATGCCCTTGGAATGAGCCAGGCTGCGCGGGGCATCGATAGGGCCGGATTCGGCCTCGCCGGGCCGGTTGCTGATCGCCAGCACGTCCACCCAGCCGTGATAATGGCCTTCAAATTTGAGGATTTTATTTTTGCCCGTATACCCCCGGGCCGCGCGAATGGCGCCCTGAATGGCTTCGGAGCCGGAATTGGCGTAGCGCACCAGTTCGGCGCAGGGCACCATCTGGCAAATCTGCTCGGCCAGTTCCACTTCCAATGTATTACACGTTCCGAACATGGTCCCCAGATCAAGCTGATGCTGGAGAATTTCGACCAGTTCCGGGTTGCCATGCCCCAGGATGCAGGCACCATAGCTTAGAAGATAGTCGATGAACTGGTGGCCGTCGGCATCCCAGATGCGCGGTCCCAGCCCGCGGGCAATGTAAAGGGGGAAGGGCAAATCGCCGGTGGTGGTGGACCGGGCTGAAGAGCTGATCCCGCCGGCCAGGACTTTTTTCGCGCGATCAAACCAGTTGCGGGAAGCGTCAAGGTCTTTCGAGCCGGCCAATCCCAGTTCGGACGACCGCGTATTGGCGAAATTGGTTTTCAACATATCGTTCTCAAGCTTTTGCCCATGCCCGGGCGAAGTTGGCAAATTGGCCGGCGCAGCGCCGAACGTCGGCAAAATCGACGTATTCATCAACGGCATGGGCCTGGGCCAGACTGCCCGGGCCCCAAACCAGTGTGGGAGTGCCGAAAAGCTGCGCTCGCAGGCCGGCCTCGCAGCCGGAATTGAATCCCGACCACTCGAAGCATGTTAACGGCTCTGTCACCGTCTGGGCAAGTTGGCAAAACGGGTGGTCCGCCGGCGTGCGGTGGCCGGCGTATTCTTCGCTGAAGGCAATGGTGACTTTGGCCGAGTCGACTGTCTCATGCAGCGAGCGGGCGAATCTCAATTTCCACTGGCTGATGTCATCGTCAGGCAGTAGCTCGAAGTATCCGCCGATGGTGGCCTCGTCGGCCAGCATCCCCTGTCCGTGTCCGGCGCGCACGGTATCGACGGTGATGGGCCTGGCGATTGGATAAGCGCGAAATAGCGGATCGGGCGATTCGGCATGAAAGAGGCGTTCCATCTCTTCCAGTCGATCCAGCACGCGCCGGGTAGACACGATGGCGTCATCCCCAAGCCACTTGACTGTGCCATGAACAGACCTGCCGGCGATGGCGATGTCGAACCGCACGGCGGCGCGAGAGGCCGGCCGGGGCATCGACTCCGTCGGCTCAAGCACGATCAACCCGTCGGCCTTGTGCCCGCGGACAACACTGGTGAGCGTGCCCAACCCCACGCAGTCTTCCTCGCCGGGGATCAACTCGATCGCGACATCAGCATCAAGCGGACCGAGTTGCTTTAATACCAGCATGGCCCAAAGCGCGCTGATGATAGGCCCTTTAACGTCGCAGGCTCCGCGACCGAAAAATCGCCCGTTTTCATCAACACCATCGAACGGCGGATGCGTCCAACGCGCGACTTGCGGCGCGGGCACCACATCAAGATGGCCATTGAACAGTAATCTGCGCTGCGAATTGCCACCGGGAAGCGTGATGACCAGCGACGGCCGGCCCGCCAGGGGAAGGTGCCGCAGGCGGGACTGGGGATAGGCCGACAGGTCCGATTCATCGGTTTCCCAAAGATCGGTAACGAACCCGTGCTGCCTGGCCCACGCGCAGAGCAGCAAAGCGAAAGGCTTCTCCTGCCCGCTGACACTGGCGATGCGCAGGCAATCGCGCAGGAGGGCGCGCATCGCCGGCTCGTGCGAAGCCATAATTCGAGAAAAATCGATATCGAATGCCATTGGCTTCAAAGCACGGTTGACTCGTGCGCGACCCATGCCTTCTTCAGCATCCGGCTGACGTCGTGCAAGGTGACATAAGGGATGAAGTCCAGCCCGCGGGCGGTCAGTTCACGAGCGAGGGCTTTTTTGGCGAAGACCACTTCGGACAGCTCCGGCCGGCTGGAGGGGCACAGATCGCTTCTTCCGTCGCCGATGTAAATGCCCTTGCGGCCGGGCTTGGCCAGGTTCAGCATCGACTGGCATTTGCAGTGGGCGGCGTCGGATCGGCAGTCCGATGCGCGATGGGGGCATTGCAGCGTCAGCCGGTCGCCGGAATGCACGATCGTGTTCGAGCGAATGGCCAGATCGGACAATCCGTGCCGGCCCAGCACGGTATTGATGAACAGGTCGACGCCATCGCTGACGATCGTTACAGGCACTTGGTGTTGTTGCAGCAGTTTAATCAATTCGATCGTGCCCGGGTCGATGTCGATCGTGCGAAGAAATGCGCCAAGCTCAAAATCCTGCACCCGCACCACACCAAATTCGCCCTTCAGACATTCGTACGAGCCGATCTTCCCTTCCTGCCAAAGCTGTTCGATCTGAAGCCAGCTTTCGTCGACGGCGAATTGCTGGATCATCTCGTCGAGAACGTCTTTAGTGGAAATCGTCCCGTCAAAATCGATCCAGACCTGCGCCTGTTGGGCAGCGGGGATGCGTTTGGTGAGAGAGTGAGACATCGGTTTTAGCCCCGGGCATGATCCGGGCTGTGCGTCTTAAGCGGAAGCGCCTGGAGGATTTGCACGACTTCATCGACGATCTTCACCGGCTCGCTCATTCGGCCCATGCCCACGTTGCGGCAGGCCAGCCAGCCGGACTCCGGGCCGATCATGCGATAGCCCAGCCCGACCAGGCGGGCCACGTTCTGGACGGTGATGGGATTGTCCCACATCCGATGGTTCATCGCCGGGGCGAACACCACAGGACAGGCCGCGGCGCTGATCATCAGGCTGACGAGGTCGTCACACAGCCCGCCGGCCACTTTGGCCAGCATGTTGCCCGTCGCTGGGGCAACCAGCATTAAATCCGCGCGTTCGGTCAGGCCGATGTGCTGCGGATCGGACGTATCGACCAGCGAAAACGTGTCCGTGCGGACTTTTCTGCCCGAAAGCGCCTCGAACGTCAGGACGCCAACGAACTTCATTGCCGCGGGCGTCATGCAAACCGTCACGCCGGCACCGGCCTGCACCAGCTTGCTGACGACATCGGCCACCTTATAGCAGGCGATCCCTCCACACACGCCGACCACCACCTCGCGGCCCGCAAGGGGCGAGGGTTTTTCGGTCATGGTGGTTGGCGAATCGTTCATCACCTGAAGGCTTAAAGTGTTACTTCGGTTCGGCCAGTCCGCTGGCGGCGTAATCGATCGCGATCTTGTCCTGGAGGATTTCCTGGATGACCACCTCAAGATCGGTCATGCTGCCACGATCGACCAGCGGACGGGCGCCGTCCATGATCTGCAACATGCGCTTTTGAATCAGCGCCGTCAGCTTGAACCGCCCGCCAACCTTCTGCACAATATCGTCACTCTTCAATGCTTCAATCATAATGCTGTTACCTCTTGTCTCTTGTGTTTGATGATTTTGACGATCTCCTCGACCGCGTGGTCCAGATCGTCGTTGATCACCATGTAATTGAACGCGCTGCTCCCCTTGGCCATGTGGATTTCTCGCTTGGCCGCGCGAAAGCGTTTGTTGATCTCCTCTTCCGAATCCCGGGCACGATCGGTCAGACGCTGCAGTAGCGTCGGCTCGTCCGGCGGAAGAATAAAAAGCAGCAGCGAATCGGGATAATGATAGCGCACCTGCATGGCGCCCTGAAAATCAATTTCTAAGAGCACGTCGCGGCCGTTGGCCAGGTGGTCCATTGCCGGATGCTTGGGCGTGGCATAATAGTCGCCGTAAACGTGCGCGTATTCCAGAAATTGATCGGCATCGAGCCGCCGAAAGAATTCCGGCCGGTCAATGTGATCGTAAACTTTGCCGTCTTCTTCATGGGGCCGCCGGGGCCGGGTCGTGGCGCTGACCGTGTACCAGACGTGCATTTTTTCGGCCAGGCAGCGCGAAATGGTGCTTTTTCCCACGCCGGACGGACCGACGAGGACAATGAGCAACCCGGAATGCCCGTGTGATTCGGCCATTTATTCCACGTTTTGAACCTGTTCCTTCACCCGATCGATCGCGCTCTTGATTTCGACGATGTGCCTGGCGATCTGGGCATCGTTGGCCTTGGACGCGATCGTGTTCGCTTCACGCAGCATTTCCTGAGTGATGAAATCCAGCTTGCGGCCGGCGTGTTCACCCGATTTGCAGGCATCGGCGAAGGCTTCAAGATGCGCCGTCAGCCGCTGAATTTCCTCGCTGATGTCCGACCGCTCGGCGAAGATCGCGACCTCCTTTATCAGGTCAATCTCGCCCACTTTCAGCTCGGCCTTGGCCATAAGCTGCTTGACACGCTGGGACAGCTTTTTGTGATAGTCTTCGATCACCAGCGGAGCGCGATTCTGAATTTCGGCAAGATTGCTGGCAATCACCCGCGTGTGTTTCATCAGGTCGCTGAAAAGGCTTTCGCCTTCCTTGGCCCGCATGACCGCCAGCTTTTCCACTGCCTTTTTTGACAGCCGACGAATGGAGTCACCGTGCCGGGCGATCTCGTCGCTTTCATCGCGCGGCTCCTGGCAAACGCCCGGCAACGAAAGCAGTGCCGCCAGATCGATCTGAAAATCCGCCCCCATTCCGCGAAGCTGCCGGAGTTGATTGACGTAAGACTCCAGCGCCGGCGTGTTAATGTGGTATGCCGCATCGGCGCTGTTCAGCCGCATTTTCAGAATGAACGTGATCGATCCGCGGCCCAGCCCCTCGCGCAGCATCGACTCGATCTCCGGTTCCAGTCCGCTGACGTTTTCAGGCAGCTTGATGACCGGCTTGAAATACCGATTGTTGAGGGACCGGATTTCGACTGCGTAGTGCGCGCCGTCGTGTTCGGCGCTGGCGTCTCCAAAACCGGTCATACTGTTAATCATCGATTGGTGCTTTCAGGGGCAAGACCGGCAAGAAAGGGCTGCTGTTACGGCTGTGTCGTCGGCGGGGCGGGGGGCACCGTGTTCGGGGGCAGCGTCGTCGAAGGAACCTCGCCGGGGAGTGACTCCCTGGGCAAGGTCGGCATCTTCAAGGGCGCTTCCTGGTTCTGTTTCATGCGCAGTTCATCGGCTTGGGCCTGCTGGATGTTCCGCTTGTCGGCAATCAGATTCAGCGCCACCGCCAGCAAAAGGAAAATCCCGAATACGATGCTGGTGGCCCAGGTGAGAACGTCACCGGTTTTTGATCCGAACGCGGTGTTCCCGCCCGATCCACCGAAAGCGCTGCTGAGCCCGCCTCCGCGACCCTTCTGGATCAGCACCAGCAGGATGAGAAAAACGCACACGAGAATGAAGAGGGTCGTGGTCAGGTAAAACAAGAAAGTCATAACGATTCCGAATTTGACGGGAAACCGAGGGTTGTTATTTGCCGGCGTTGACAATGGCCAGGAAGCTCTCGGCCTTGAGCGCCGCGCCGCCGATCAGCCCGCCATCGACATCAGGCTGGGACATAAGCCCCTTGGCATTCTCGGGCTTCATGCTCCCACCATACTGAATCCGCACGGCATCGGCAAAATCCTTGCTCCAAAGCTTGCCCAGCGCCAAGCGGATGTAGGCATGAACGTCCTGTGCCTGCGCGTCCGTGGCATTTCGGCCGGTGCCGATGGCCCACACCGGCTCATAGGCAATCACCAGCCGCTGGGGATCGTTCATTTCCTTGCACAGTTCTTCCAACTGCTTTTGCACGACCGCGAAGGTGGTGTTGTTGTCACGTTCCTCCAGCTTTTCACCCACGCAATGAACGAGGATCAGGCCGGCGGAGTAAATGGCCTTGGCCTTCTTGGCGATCAGTTCAGGCTTCTCGCCGATGACGTGCCGGCGTTCGCTGTGGCCGGTCAGGACGAATTTCACGCCGAAATCCTTGAGCATCTCCAGGGAAATTTCCCCGGTGAACGCGCCGTTCTTTTCAAAGTAAACGTCTTGCGCGCCGAGCAGAAATTTAGAGCCTGCAACGGCTTGCGCGACGGCATCGAGATAGACAAACGGTACGGCGGCGCCGGCCTGCACGCCATCGCCTAGCCCTGCGGCTACCGCCTTGGCCAGTTCCACCGCCGAGGCCTTGCTCGTGTTCATCTTCCAGTTGCCCGCTACGAATTTGGTCCGCTTCATTTCTAAAAATCCTAACTTAAAAGAGAGTCCCACAATATACGATAGCGAACGCACCGTGGCAACCCGCGCGAGACCTGAATCATCCCCACTTTTGCGCCCGCTATGTCTTTGGTGCATAAAATAGCCCGAGCCCGGTTGTTACGGGCTCGGGTGTGGCCACCCCGGCACAATCGACTGAAAGGAGTCGGTCATGCGTCGCGACCTTGCGATCGCC
>JBBQSU010000139.1:0-8942 GCA_038234815.1 Tepidisphaerales bacterium
CCTCCCGAAATTCTGGTGAATTTGTGCAAATTTGCGCACCACAGCGCCTTAGGGTAGGAGGGTTTAGTTATGGCGAATGTGATTGTAATCCTGATGGCGGGTCTGCTGGCCGGCGTTTTGGCGGCGATCGAGG
The DNA here is from genome assembly GCA_038234815.1 of Tepidisphaerales bacterium. Taxonomy (GTDB): domain Bacteria; phylum Planctomycetota; class Phycisphaerae; order Tepidisphaerales; family Tepidisphaeraceae; genus JBBQSU01. Next base: position 134 of record JBBQSU010000139.1, read on the forward strand.
CTGCGCGGTGGCTGGGGAGAGGCTTACGGGGAGGTTTTCCGAAGAGTGTAGAGTGCGGGTCGGCGAGGGTGGGCGCGTTGTGCGTTTTTGGATCAATATCAAGGGTGACCGGCCTTTTTGGGCTAAAAAGTGGGACACCATTGGGACCCAAAAGGACCCCTTTGGGACCCCCTTTGGACCCCCTTTTGACTTGGCTCGGGTCTGTCGCGGGCCAGTCTTGGAAGGCGTTACTTCTACAGGCGTGCCTTCCAAGACGGCCCACATACGACCGGGAAGGAGATGAGTTGGAGACGAAGATTGAAAACATGCAAACGAATGAGCGTAGGCCATCGCGGGCCTTGGGGGCGAACGGCACAACCCGCAGGTCCGCCATTCGTGGGGAAGGGCGAGCTAGCGCCCGGGGCGAACTGCTACCGGCAATCTCTTTCATCAGTTCAATCTTGGTTGCGATCTGGGCGGCGCGGTCTGGCGTGGTCGAGCAGGTTGTGGAGGACGAGGGATCGAAGATTAAGAAGAACGAGCATTGAGAAAATGGAAAATGTGGGACGGAGGCGAGGGGGTTGGACTGCTGGTTTGGGGCGAAGTTTCGCTGGCGTTGGGAACGTGGGTGATGACAATTGAGGGCACTATGAGTCTTCCAGTGATTATTGAGAACGAGAAGATCAAGATGGAGGTTTACCCGTCGTTTGGCGGGAAGGTGGCCTCGATCGTTGATAAGGCGGACAAGTTCGAATTGCTGTTCAATTATCCTGCGGAGCTGCCCACCGCGCCGCATTACGACACGCCCTATTCCAATAGCTGGTTTGCGGGTTGGGATGAATGTTTTCCGGCGATTGCGCCGAGCCGGTATGTGGGGCATCCCTATGACGGCGCGCAGGTTCCGGATCACGGGGAGTTGTGGGGCATTCCGACGACGGCGGTGCCGACGCGCGAGGGGATCACGACGGTGTGGCACGGTTTGCGGTTTGGATATCGATTGACGCGGAAGCTGTTTTTGGACGGGTCGGCAGTGCAGGCGGATTACACGCTGATCAATCTTGCGCCGTTTGAGTTCCGGTATGTGTGGGCGATGCACGCGCTGATGAGCCTGGCTTCGCCGGTGCGTCTGGTCAATGATTCGCCGGGGCTGGGGTTTCGGTTCAGTCACAATCAGCATGGCGAGGCGGTGGGGGAGACGATGGAGTGGCCGATCAGCCAGGGGATGGATTTTTCGGCACCGGCGGGGCTGCCGGCCCGGCGGGCGTGGAAGCTGTTCTCGACCGCGCCGATCGATCAGGCGATGGGGATTGAATATCCTGAGCGCGGGCGGAAGGTAAGTATTTCGTACTCGGGAGAGGAATCGGGGCCGGGGGCGTATTGGGGATTGTGGATCAATACCGGAGGGTGGGGCGGGCATCAGCATTTTGCAGTGGAGCCGACGACGGGAAGGTCGGACGAGCTGGATAAGAGTATTCGGGACGGCTCGGCGGGGCGGTTGTCGGCGCTCGGCCGGCGAGAGTGGACGGTGCGGTGGACGCTAGGTGATTGTTGATTAGAAGGGAGAGAATTTTTTCTAACGCGCTGCAACCGATAACCGGGATGCGCGTTACTAACCATGTCAGCCGTCGATTGTCTGTTGGATCGGCAAGGCCATAAAAAAGGCTTCGCTAAGGAGATTCAGATGATTCGGCTGGCGAACATTGAGCGTACATCGGAAGCGGCGATCGGATGGATCACGATTGCCGGATATATCGGGCTGTGCCTGGTGTTGTACGTGGTGATGTGAAACAAAACTTGGCTGGCGGCGTCTGTGATGCTGTCGGCCTTAATGACTCCTATCCTCCCCTGAAGCCCCGGCGTCTTCCCCGCGCCGGGGCATTTTTTCGTTTTGGTTACGGGAGGTGGGCGGGGCGGATTTGAGGCCACTGTTGGGCGAGGAGGTACGCGCCATAAACGGTCGCGGGGAGGGTTAAAGTCGGGAGGATGTCGATCTGAAACAGGCGGATCGTGACGTAAACATTCCAGAGGGCGACCAGTAGGGTAAGGAGGAAGATCAGCCGCCAAATGGCCAGCACCAAGGCGCTGCGACGGCGGGGCAGGGCGGCGAGGGAATCGGAAATTACGACGATGCCGAGGCAGAAGAGGCCGATGTCGCTGAAGGCGGCGTAGCCCTCAAGGTCAAAATAGCCGACTTCGGTACCGGCCTTGTCAGGAGTCGCCCATTCGGCATGGGTATGGAATTCCCGGCCGGTCGCAGAGGCGAGCAGGTATTGACCAAAGGAACGGCCCAGAAAGAGCAGCAGGACGGCGAGGCAGGCGTTAAGCCAGATTCGTGATGCGGGCATGGTGGATCGTTCGGTGGAGGTCGAAACTTGACCATTTGTCACACTCGGACAGAATGATACCGCTTTTTCCGAAGGAATTGTAAATGGCCGAAGTGGTGGAACAGATGGACGCGGTTTTGAGCAGCGGGGTTGCCGAGTTGTCGGCTGCGCGGTCGCCGGCGGATTTGGAAGCCTGGCGGGTGAAATTTCTGGGCACCAAGGGGCTGGTAAAGGAAATGATGAATCTGCTGGGACAGGTTCCAAAAGAGCAGAAGCGGGCTGCGGGCCAGCGGGGCAATGCGGTGAAGGATGCATTGACGCAGGCATTTGCCGAGCGGCAGGCCGGGCTGACATCGCAGGTGAGTGCGGACCGGGATTACGAGGATGTCACCGAGCCGGGCAAAGCGCTGAAGATGGGCGGGCGACATATTTTGATGCAGGTGGTGGATGAGCTGACGGAGCTGTTCGGTCGGATGGGATTCTCGACCGCGAGCGGGCCGGAAGTCGAGGACGAGTTTCATAATTTTATCGCGCTGAATATCCCGGCGAACCATCCGGCGCGCGATCCACTGGATAATTTCTACCTGGCGACGGGTGAGCAGAAGGCCGATTCGCCGGGGCAGTTGCGATTGCTTCGGACGCAGACCAGCACGGTGCAGATTCGGGTGATGGAAACGCAGGCCCCGCCGATCCGGGTGGTCATTCCCGGGCGGGTGTATCGGCCTGATACGCACGACGACACGCACCTATCGATGTTCCATCAGCTTGAAGCGCTGGTGGTGGATAAGAATGTGACGATGGTCGATCTAAAAAGCACGGTGTATCAATTCGTGCGGGCTTACTTCGGCGAAGAGACCCGCGTGCGATTCCGGCCGAGCTTTTTCCCGTTTACGGAACCCAGCGCCGAGGTAGATGTGTGGTTTGAGGACAAGCAGAAATGGATCGAACTGGGCGGCTGCGGGATGGTGCACCCGAATGTTTTCAAGCAGTGCAAGATCGATCCCGAAGTCTATAGCGGATGGGCGTTCGGATTCGGAATCGAGCGCATCGCCATGCGTAAGTACGGGATCAACAACATCCGGCTGTTCGTCGAAAACGACCTGCGGTTTTTGAGCCAGTTTTGACTTAAGCATATATTTTTAATGAGGTTACAGTCGATCGGCTGGCCACGATAATCCGGCGGAACGATCTGCCGAGAAGCAGGAAAAATATGGCAAAATGAGTGTTGCGACTGAATCTCAATTGAGTATAATCCTTCGGAAGTTAACCGAACAAAGGCCTCATTTGAAGCATCAGAAGACCGCCGACGGGATTGGACTGGACCACTTGCAGGTGGGCCAGCATGGCCGTGTGGTGAGCGTGTCGGGCGAGCCGGATTTGCGTCGGCGATTGCTGGAGATGGGCTTTACACCCGGCGCGCAGGTTGAGGTGATCCGGCGTGCCCCGCTGGGTGATCCGATCGAGTTCGGCCTTCGGGGGTATCACCTGTCGCTGCGCGCCGATCAGGCCAGACATGTAAGGATGCAGACGCCATGAGCACTTGCTGCGAGGGAACCCCGCGACTGAACTGGCGACCGGGCGACGTGGTGATCGCGCTGGCCGGGAATCCCAATTCCGGCAAGACGACAATCTTCAATGCACTGACCGGTCTGCGGCAGAAGGTGGCCAATTACCCGGGTGTTACGGTCGAAAAAAAAACCGGCCGATGTCCGCTCGGCGGCGGGCAGTGCGCGCTCATCATCGATCTGCCCGGCACTTATTCGCTGATTTCCCGATCGCTCGACGAGACGGTAGCGATGGAAGTTCTGCGGGGCATGCGCGCCGACACACCCGTGCCGGACGTAGTGGTGGTGGTGGTCGATGCCAGCAACCTTCAGCGGAATTTGTATCTGGTCAGTCAGTTGGTGGAACTGGGCCGACCGATGGTGGTGGCCCTGAACATGATGGATATTGCCCAGCGGCGGGGCCTGCGGATTTCGCCGGAGCGATTAAGCCGGGAATTGGGAGTGCCGGTGGTGCCGGTGGTGGGGCATAAGCGGCAGGGAATTGACGAATTGAAGCGAGCGATCCAGTACGCGCGCATTTCGCCGTTGCCGGAGTGGGATTTGCCGCGGGAAATGCAGGAAGAATTGCTGGTGGTGGGTGGGGCGCTGGCGATTTTGGATGACAACGAACCGCTGCCAAAGAACCTGGCGGGCGTGGGGTTTCGGATTCCGTGTTGTGCCGACTTGGCCGGGGGTACGCACGTTTGCCCGCCTGATAATTGCCGCGCGGCGCAGGCGCGTTTGCAGCGATATACCGCCGTGGCCGAGCGACTGCTGGTGGGCGACCGGGCCGCGGACATGGGCGACGTGGCCGGGCGCGATCCGGTGGCATCGCTTCTGCGGGCGGCCGAATCGCGGCTTTCAGCGCACGGCATCGATGCCATGCAGGCAGATATCGAAGCGCATTATCGGTGGATCGAAGGCGTTGCTGCCCAATCGCTTACTCCCGCCTGTGAAGATTTGCTGCCGATGGAGTCGGGCATCGTCGGCGAGCAGACGATGACGCTGGACGGGCCGAGCGAGGCCCACCAGCCCGAAGACGCGCGCATCACCGGACAGACATTGGCCTACGCGCCGCCGACCACGCATGCTTCTGAGCAGGTGGACCAGGTGTTTCTGCACAAGATCTGGGGCATGGTTTGCTTTGTGGCGATCATGGCGACGCTGTTCGTATCGATCTTCTGGCTGGCCCAGCCACTGATGGACGCGACCAAGGCCGGCGTGACCTGGGTGGGTGAACTGGTGACACCGCTTCTGCCTGTAGGGCCGGTGCGCGATCTTTGGTCACAGGGGATCGTGGCGGGGGTGGGCGGGGTGGTGGTGTTCGTGCCGCAGATTGCGATCTTGTTTGCGTTTCTGGCGATGCTGGAGGACAGCGGATATCTGGCGCGGGCGGCGTTTTTGATGGATCGGATTCTGAGCAAGGTTGGGTTGAACGGAAAGAGTTTCATTCCGCTGCTCAGCAGTTTTGCCTGCGCGATTCCGGGGATCATGGCCGCGCGGACGATCGAAAATCGCCGTGAGCGACTGGCGACGATATTTGTTGCGCCGTTTATGAGTTGCAGCGCGCGGTTGCCGGTATACGGGCTGTTGATCGGCGCATTTTTCGGGGCGTATAGCGCTTTAGTGCAAGGTGGAATTCTGCTGTCGATGTACCTGATCGGCATCACCGCCGCGGCCGGCACGGCCTGGCTATTCAAGCTGGGCGGCGAGAAGGAAGCGGCATCGAGTTTCATCCTGGAACTGCCGACGTACAAAATCCCGCAGTGGAGCCAGGTTCTGCGCGCGGTGTATACGAATACCAAGGCCTTCATCATGAAGGCCGGGACGATCATCGTCTGCTTGAGCGTGGTGTTGTGGGCGCTGATGTATTACCCGCGGTTGTCGGAGCAGCAAATTGCTGAGGCGGAGGCTGGTGCGAAAACCAGCTTTGTGGGGACGAATGTGGATTTCAAACCCGGTATTTCGCTAGAACGAATGGCTGAGATCCGGGCAAAGATGCACGAGAAGGATATGCAGGAGGCGGTCGAACAGAACCGTAAGAATAAGGAGACGTCGGTTGCTGCCGAGCAACTCCGCCAATCCACCGCCGGGCGATTCGGACATTTGATTGAACCTGTCATTAAGCCGCTGGGGTTTGACTGGAAGATGGGCGTGGGATTAGTCGGCGCATTTGCGGCGCGTGAGGTGTTCGTCAGCACGATGGGGATTGTCTATAGCGTGGGCGCAGAGGATGAGAACACCGCCCCGCTGGAGCAACAGATGGCCGCGGACAAGTCTGCCGACGGCCGGCCCGTTTGGACCCCGCTGGTGGCGATCAGTCTGCTGATATGGTTCGTCCTGGCGATGCAGTGCATGAGTACGCTGGCGATCGTTCGGCGCGAAACCGGAAGCTGGAAATGGCCAGTGTTGATGCTGGTGTACATGAACGCGCTGGCGTGGGTGGTCTGTTTTTCGGTGTACCAGGTAGGGAGCAGGTTGATATAATTGGGCATTGCCATGTCGCTTCTTGTTGAAACAATTTCGGTTCCCACCGTGAAGCGCTGGACGAAGCGGGAGTATAACCAGCTCGTTGACGCCGGCGGTTTTGAAGGGCAACGGGTGTTTCTCTATCGTGGGGACATTCTACAAATGCCGCCACAACACCATCCCCATGCCTATCCGGTCATGATGTTGACTAGTTTTCTGGTGCAAGCTTTTGGGCCTAAATACCGGGTACGCGTGCAACTGCCATTTGATGCGCCGGGGCCTTCAATGCCCGAGCCGGACGCGCTGGTTTGTACGATCGAGCAGGGCAAGCGGCGACCGCATCCCAACACCGGCGTGCTGGTGGTGGAAGTAAGCGATTCCTCGCTGGCGTTGGATCATGAAAAGGCCGCAGAGTATGCGGCTGCGGGCGTGCCGGAATATTGGATCATCGACGTAAACGCGCGGCAGGTCGAAGTGTATCGTCGGCCGGAGCCGAGCGCAGGCGCGGTGCTGGGATTTGCATACCAGGACCGGCAGGTTGTTGCGGCGGACGTGAGCTTGGCGCCAGTGTCAAGTCCGATTTCGACCCTAAAGATCGCGGATTTTTTGGCCTAGAATTTTCCAATGCCTGAATGGGTTCAACATCTTCTGGTCCTGACGCTGGCGGGGCTGTGCCTGGCCTGGGTGGGGTGGCAGGGCGTTTTGGCGCTGGCGGGCCGGCGTAGCAAGGTTGGCTCGTGCTGCAGCAAGGGCTGTGCTCCGCGCGAGCCCAGCGCTGGTGCGGCAAAAGTGCAGTTTCTACCGGTGGACGTCCTCCGGCGGCGTAAGTAACTGGCATATTTTTTCTCGATGGGCCTTGCAAGCGGGAATTTTGCCTGTATATTCCCCGCCTCACTTGGGTTTGGCTTCGGCCAGCGACAGTGAATCTGAAGCGTCCGCAAGAGACGGCTGAAGTTTGAAGAAAGAACGGGTTAAAAAAATTCTTGCGACAGGCCTTGACGCGACGAAATAGAAATGTATTATCTACCTCCCCGGTTGACGAGGTAAACGCCTCAGACGCCGGTGTGAACAGAGGAACGCAACGTTTGACTAACACGCGAATCGAATCTCACCACCGCTCGTAGGGCTTCCTTAAATAACAAGGTCGCCCGCAAAGAGGGTGACACGACTCTGTAAGGGACAAGTGAGATTGTCCGCGTGAGACTGTCTGCCAAATTCGAATGGGTTTGCCGATGTAAAAGGCGACACACCCACCCGTGTTTGGCGGGTTCTGAAAGCCAGGTCCGATAAGGGCCGAAGCGATCGGAAATTCTTTGAAAAGTGAATAACGAGGTTCAAATGAAAGGTTGAAGAAATTCAACCTTACGCGATACCGGACTTTTTGCTCACCAATTTAACCTCGGTGGGCACTGACATCCCCGAAAGGGAGGTCTTTCTGTCGGTCCGGTGTCGTCGAGCACCTTTTTTGGCGATTTTTGAGGCCCGTTATTGGTTGGCCGAACGTCAGTACGAGTTCGGTAAGCCGTCAGACTTGCCCAGTCAGGAAATTGGTCACAAGCGTTTCAGGATGCAGGTCGGAGTAATCCGGTGTGTATTTTGCGGGGTTTGTGGATGGTTTTCGACGGTGATCGATAAATGTGGTCAAGCTACTAAGGGTGTACGGTGGATGCCTTGGCATCAAGAGGCGATGAAAGACGTTGTAGCCTGCGATAAGCTTCGGGGAACTGGCAAACAAGTGTTGATCCGAAGATTTCTGAATGCGGAAACGCGGCGGAATGACCTTCCGTCACTGCCTGGTGAATGTATAGCCAGGTTAGAGCGAACGTGGTGAACTGAAACATCTAAGTAACCACAGGAAAAGAAAAAGACATTGATTCCGTCAGTAGCGGCGAGCGAAAGCGGAATAGCCCAAACCGGGATTCGTCCCGGGGTTGCGGGCGCCTTGAGCTGAAAAGCGTATAGCAGAACTGTCTGGAAAGTCAGGCCATAGCGGGTGAAAGCCCCGTATGCGAACTGCGCAATAGGCGTTGAGAGGCGTTCCAGAGTAGCACGGAGCTCGTGGAACTCCGTGTGAAGCTGGCCGGACCACCGGCCAAGGCTAAATACTACTTGATGACCGATAGTGAACAAGTAGGGCGATTGAATGGTGAAAAGTACAGCTACTAGCTGAGTTAAAAGTACCTGAAACCGTACACTTACAAGCGGTCGGAGGCCTATGCCCGCAAGGGAATGGCTGACGGCGTACCTTTTGCATAATGGACCGGCGAGTATTTGTTTGCAGCAAGGCTAAGGTGTCAAGCACTGGAGCCGTAGCGAAAGCGAGTCTTAAGATGGCGTTTAAGTTGCAGGCAAATGGCCCGAAACCCCGTGATCTACCCATGAGCAGAGTGAACGTTCCGTAAAAGGAACGGGAGGCTCGAAGCCGTGAACGTTGAAAAGTTCTGGCATGACTTGTGGGGAGGAGTGAAAGTCTAATCAAACGGGGAGATATCT
>JBBQSU010000140.1:0-8854 GCA_038234815.1 Tepidisphaerales bacterium
TGAGAACATCGCCTACGGCCGTCCGGAGGCGACGGCGGGGCAGATCGCCCGTGCCGCCGAGATGGCCGGTGCCGCGACATTCATCGAGAAAATGCCCGCAAAGTATGAAACGGAAATCAGCGAAAGTGGGGCGAATCTGTCCGGTGGGCAGAAGCAGCGCATCAGTATCGCCAGGGCGCTCATCACCGAGTCGCCCATACTGGTTTTGGATGAGCCGACCAGCGCGCTCGATCCGCAGCACGAAAAAATGATCACCGATACGCTGCTGACTTTGAAGCGTCACCGGACCATCATCCTGGTCAGTCACCGCCTCAGCACCGTTGCCGATTGCGACCAGATTTTCGTAATGGACGGCGGGACGATCGTAGAACGCGGTACCCATCAAGGTCTGATCGACAGCAAGGGATTATATTACGCGATGGCTAAACATCAGATGAAGTTGGAGGAGGATGAGGTTGAAACATCGATCTAACAGATTGCACCGATTCAGGAGACGCATCTATGACGGCGCCGACGCATATTCGAGGTTCGCGTACTGATGCCATTATCGGCACAGCGATGGGAGTCTTTTTGGAGATGCGTTGCGGGCTGTTAGAAGCCGGTTATCAGGACGCTCTGGCGATTAAATTGGTCGCATGGATTATTATCGTTCGAGGCTACTAATTATCTAACTCTTCTACGAAATCCGCGAAATCTGCGGTTCAAATGCTTTCCTCTCACAAAAAACTTCGCATCATCGTTGGTGGCATGGTCGGGCAGTATCCGCTTGGCGGGGTGGCTTGGGACTATTTTCATTATGTTCTGGCTTTGCACGAGCTGGGGCACGAGGTGTATTACCATGAAGATACCTTTGTCTGGCCGCATCATCCGGTGAAGGGATATCCTACCGACGACGCGAATTATTCCGTCGAGTTCTTACAGAATTTCTTTGAAAAGTATGCCCCGGAAGAGCTGCGCCATCGCTGGCATTATGTACTCCTGCGCGAGAAGCATTTTGGCATGACTCGCGAGCAGTTCGACGAGGTGGCGCGTACCGCCGATCTGTTTTTGAACGTATCGGGGGCGTGTTTCATCCCCGATATCATCAACCCACGATGCGTGAAGGTGCTCATGGACACCGATCCGGGCTATAACCAGATCGTGATGTCCGAAAAGCCCGACTGGGCCAAGGGGGCGACCGAAACCTGGCATCTGTATGACCGGCATCTGACTTACGCCGAGAATATCTATGCCGAGGACTGCATCATTCCGCGACTGGGGTTCGATTGGATTACCACTCGCTGCGTGGTCACGCTGCCGTCTTGGGAACTCGCGCGGCACACTCCGCCGGCGATCGACGCGCCCTGGACCAGCGTGATGAGCTGGGGCTATTTCGGCGGGCCGCTAGTTTATCGCGGGGTGTATTACGAAGCCAAGGTGAAGGAATTCGAGAAATTCGAGATGCTTCCTGCCCGTGTGACAATCCCGCTGACCATGGCCATCAATAGTTGGAAAGCGCCGGTAGCGGACCTGGAGCAAAAGGGATGGAAGATCGTCAACGGGGTGGAAACCAGCGCCACGCCCGAACTGTATTGGGATTTCATTGCGCGATCGAAAGGGGAGTGGTCGATCGCTAAGAATGTGTATGTCGATACACGTAGCGGATGGTTTAGTTGCCGGACGGCGTGCTACCTGGCGGCCGGTCGACCGGCGGTCGTGCAGGACACTGCGTGGAGCCGATACATTCCGTCCGGCAAAGGAGTGATCGCGTTCACCACCTTTGAAGAATGCGTTAGGGCGATGGAAGAAATGAGCGCGCACTACGCCGAACACGCCGCAGCGGCGTATGAAATTGCCCGTGAATACCTTGCGCCCGACAAGGTTCTGCCACCCATGCTCGACGCCATCTTCTCGGCCTCAAAGTCCGTTAAGGCTTGAACCTCGATTTCCATAATCTCATAACTTGTTTTTTATAAGAAGGTTATGATTCCGATAGGAATTATCGGAATTTGCGCTTTCAATTTTGTAAACGATCCATTAAATTCCATCGCTCGTTGATGGGAAAAGTATCGGGACGGTTATGAACACTTACACGCTGACGCACCTGAAGCAGCTTGAGGCCGAAAGCATTCACGTCATTCGTGAAGTGGCCGCCGAGTTCCAGAATCCGGTCATGCTTTATTCGGTTGGTAAGGATTCCGCTGTGATGGTCCGACTGGCCCAGAAGGCGTTTCATCCTGGGCGACTGCCGTTTCCACTCTTGCACGTTAATACCACTTGGAAGTTCAAGGAGATGATTTCTTTCCGCGACCGCTTTGTTCATGAGAACAACTTGCAGTTGATCGAATACATCAACCACGACGGCCTAGCCGCCGGTGCCAACCCGTTTACCTGGGGAAGCAACAAATACACGGGAACCATGAAAACCGAAGGGCTGAAGCAAGCGCTGAATCAACACGGTTTTGATGCCGCATTCGGCGGGGCGCGCCGTGATGAGGAGAAGAGCCGCGCCAAGGAACGGGTCTACAGCTTTCGAGATCGAATGCACCAGTGGGATCCGAAAAATCAGCGCCCCGAGTTGTGGAATCTTTATAACGGCAAGGTGAACAAAGGCGAGTCGATTCGGGTGTTTCCCCTTTCGAACTGGACCGAACTGGATGTTTGGCAGTACCTGCATCTTGAAAAAATCCCGGTGGTGCCGCTCTATTTCGCAGCCGAAAGGCCGGTCGTTCGCCGCGACGGGACGCTCATCATGATCGACGATGATCGTTTTCCCTTGGATCCGGGAGAAAAGCCGGAATTACGCCGCGTGCGTTTTCGGACGCTAGGCTGCTATCCTCTCACCGGGGCGATCGAAAGCAACGCGACGACGTTGCCCGAAATCATCCAGGAAATGCTGGTGGCCACGCATTCGGAGCGCCAGGGCCGTGTGATCGATCACGACGAAGCCGGTTCGATGGAGCAGAAAAAACGCGAAGGATACTTTTGAAGCTGAGTTCAGTATTCCCATGCCGCCGAGTACCACAGAAAACATCGAAGACGTCAGCGCCTATCTGGCCCGCAACGAGCGCAAGGAACTGCTGCGCTTTCTAACCTGTGGCAGCGTGGACGACGGTAAAAGCACGCTCATCGGGCGGATGCTGCATGACACAAAGATGATCTATGAGGATCAACTCGCCGCCGTCCGCAAGGACAGTGCCAAGGTGGGCACCACGGGCGGGGAGATCGACCTGGCCCTGTTGACCGACGGCCTCAAGGCCGAACGCGAGCAGGGCATCACCATTGATGTCGCCTACCGCTATTTTTCCACCGACAAGCGCAAATTCATCATCGCCGACACGCCGGGCCATGAGCAGTACACCCGCAACATGGCGACGGGGGCAAGCAATTGCCAACTGGCGATCATTTTGATCGACGCTCGCCATGGTGTAATGCCCCAAACCCGCCGGCACAGTTTTATCGTCTCCCTGTTAGGCATCAAGCACGTCATCGTCGCCATCAACAAGATGGACCTGGTTAATTTTGACGAAGCCGCCTTCGAAAAAATCCGCGATGACTACACCGGCTTCGTCGCCAAGCTTGGCATCCCCGACGTTCAATTTATCCCCATGTCGGCGCTCAAAGGCGACAACGTGGTGGAGAAAAGCATGGCCATGCCGTGGTATCACGGTCCGCCGCTTTTGCCGTTGCTGGAAACGATTCATATCGCCTCGGATCGGAATCTGCACGACATGCGCTTTCCCGTGCAGCTTGTCCTGCGACCGAATCTGAATTTTCGCGGATTTTCTGGAACGATTGCGTCGGGAATCGTTCGCAAAGGCGACGAAATCGTGGTCCTGCCGTCGGGCAAGCGCAGTCGCATCAGGTCCATCGTTACCTTTGAAGGCGAACTCGACGAAGCCTTTTCTCCCATGGCCGTCACGCTGACACTGACCGACGAGATCGACGTCAGCCGCGGGGACATGCTGGTGCATCCGGCCAATCAGCCACATGTTTCCGGTCAGATCGAAGCGATGGTCGTCTGGATGGCCGAGAAACCGTTCGTCCCCGGCCGCGCCTACACCATCAAGCAAACATCACGTGTAGTGTCTGGTGAAATTGTCGAAATCAAGTACGGCATCGACGTCAACACACTGGCCCAACGCCCGCAAACGCAATTGGCAATGAACGAAGTCGGCCATGTTGTCCTGGGACTAAACCAGCCGATTGTTTTTGATCCCTATCAAGTAAACGTCACCACCGGTTCGTTCATCATTATCGATCGTGTGACGAATAATACGGTCGGGGCCGGCATGATCCTGGAACATGCCGAGAGGCGCAGCAGCGGCGACCTTTGGGGACAGCAGCCGATTGCCGGCAAACTCAAGCAAAAATCCAGCCGTGTGCCGCTGGCCGATCGTGAAGCCCGACTCGGTCAAAAAGGCAGCACCATCTTGATTTATGGCCTGACCGGATCGGGCAAGGCCAGCATCGCCTACGCGCTTGAAAAGCGCTTATTCGACAGCGGCCGATCCATCACCGTGCTCTATGGCCCGGACATGCGGCAAGGCCTCTGCCGCGATTTGGGCTTCACCGCCGACGACCGCAGCGAGAATCTGCGCCGATCGTGCGAAGTTGCCAAGCTCCTTAACGACACCGGCATCATCTGCATCGCGGCTTTCGTCGCCCCCCACGATGCCGTGCGCGAAAAGGCCCGGCAGGTCGTCGGCCCGGATCGCTTTCTTTCGGTCCATCTCTCCTGCCCCCCGGAAATCTGCCGCCAGCGCGACAAAACCGGCGCCTGGTCAGCCGCCGACGCCGACAAAATGGTGAGTTTCCCCGGTGTCAGCGCTACATTTGAGGAACCGACGCACGCCGATTTGGTGATCCAAACGGACAAGTTCTCCGTCGAACAGTGCGTCGATCGAATCCTCGAAGAACTGCACCGGGGCGGGATTGTTACGTGAAGCGCCTTACGTCCAGTGTTTTCTGACAGCCGCAATCAATGATTGTTGCATCCACTATTGTTGCAACACGATTCCTTTTTACCGCGGAGGTAGCGGTTGATCGTTGCGGCGGTCTTTTTGCCGTCCCCCATGGCCAGGATCACGGTAGCGGCGCCTCTGACGATATCCCCGCCGGCAAATACGCCCGGCTTGCTCGTCATGCCGTTGGCATCGATCACAATGTATCCCCGCTCGTTGACTTTCAGATCAGGCGTTGTCGCCGTCAGAAGGGGATTGGCTTTGGTGCCGATGGCTTCAATCACAACGTCACATTCGATATCAAATTCGCTGCCGGGAATGACGACCGGCCGCGGGCGGCCCGATTTGTCCGGTTCCCCCAGGCCCATCTTCTGGCAGCGCAAAGCGCGCACCCAGCCATTGGCATCGGGCAAAATTTCAACCGGGTTGGTCAAAAACTGGAACGTCACGCCTTCCTGCTCGGCGTGATGCACTTCCTCCGTCCTGGCCGGCATTTCCGCGCGGCTGCGGCGATAGACCAGCGTGGCCGGATCGGCACCCAGCCTGCGGCTCGTGCGGATGGCATCCATCGCGGTGTTGCCTCCGCCAATCACCACGGCCTTCTTCGGCCGCAGCACCGGAGTCGGCGAATCGGGGTCATACGCCTTCATCAGATTCACGCGCGTGAGGAACTCGTTGGCGCTATAGACGCCTTTGAGATTCTCTCCCGGCATCCCCAGAAACATTGGCAGCCCCGCACCATTGGCGATGAATACCGCATGAAACCCCTGGCTGCCCATCAGGTCGTCGATCGTATAAGACCGGCCGATGATTACATTGCAGATGATCTTCACGCCCAGTTCTTCAAGCGATTTCACTTCGGCCGACACGATCGCCTTGGGCAAACGAAATTCCGGGATACCGTAGATCAATACCCCGCCGGCCGCGTGGAGGGCTTCAAAGACAGTGACATCGTGCCCCAGTTTGGCCAATTGCCCCGCTGCAGTCAGGCCCGCAGGCCCACTACCCACAATGGCGACTTTGAACCCCGAAGGCGCGGGCCGTTCGGCCGGTGCATCAGGCCGATGTTCTCGCGCCCAGTCGGCCACGAATCGCTCCAGGTAACCGATCGCCACGCTTCCACCGGCGGTCTTCGTGCGAATGCACACGGCTTCGCATTGCCGTTCCTGCGGACAGACCCTCCCGGACACGCCCGGTAGCGCATTGTCATTCAGCAAGACTTTGGCAGCCCCGGCGATGTCGCCTTGCGACAGGTGCCCGATGAAATTCGGAATATCCACCTGCACCGGGCAACCCGGGACGCACTTGGCTTCCTTGCAGCCCAGGCATCGCTGGGCTTCTTTTATCGCGATCTGCTCCTGCAACCCCAGGTTCACTTC
This sequence comes from Tepidisphaerales bacterium, assembly GCA_038234815.1. Taxonomy (GTDB): domain Bacteria; phylum Planctomycetota; class Phycisphaerae; order Tepidisphaerales; family Tepidisphaeraceae; genus JBBQSU01. The sequence goes on from JBBQSU010000140.1 coordinate 6,323, forward strand.
CGTAAACGCGGCGCTACGCTCCAGTGCGTCTCGTTCGGGCATCGGCTGCCGCGGGATTTTCATTCGCTCTGCGTTTTTCATGGTCTTTGCTGCTTTCTCATCAATAACAGACAGTTAGCTACACAGTTCGCGGCGCGCTGCCGGCCCGGCAGGCGTGGGCCTGCTCGCGGGCGCGTTGTTCCTGCTCCCGATACGTCGTTAGTCGATCGGACAGCGCTTTGAAATCGATCTTGTGCGCGTCAAATTCCGGCCCGTCCACGCAGGCAAATTTCGTCTGGCCATCGCTGACTACCCGGCATCCGCCACACATTCCCGTGCCATCCACCATCACCGGATTCAGCGAGGCGATCGTGTGGATGCCAAGCGGGCGCGTCAGCTCGGCGATGGCGCGCATCATGGGCACGGGCCCGGCGCAGATGACCAGGTTCACCGGTTGGTCGGTTTCGCGCGTCAATTTCAGCAGCCGATCGGTGACGAAGCCATGAAAACCATGACTGCCGTCGTCGGTGCACGGATAAACCGCATCACAGATGGCCGAGAGTTCTTTTTCAAGAATCACGTAAGGTGCCGATCGGCCGCCGATGATCGCCGATACGGTGTTATTCTTAGCTTTAAGCGCCCCGGCCTGAGGATAGATCACTGCGGTTCCCACTCCGCCTCCAACAATGACCGCTTGGCCGACGGTTTCAATCTCGGTGGCCATGCCCATCGGCCCGGCGATGTCGGAAATTTCCCCGCCCGCCTCGATCGCGCACAGGGCTTCGGTCGTCGCGCCCACCGCTTGCACGATCAATGTAATCACTTGCCGGGCCTTGTCGGAATCGGCGATGGTGAGCGGGATGCGCTCGCCGTCTTTCGTCACACGGATGATGGCAAACTGCCCGGGCAGATGGCGAAACGCGACGTGCGGTGCTTCCACCACCAGCCGCCGAACCGCCGGGGCCAACCAGACAGACTCAAGCACGCGATGACTCATCTGAAAATCCTTCTGCACGCGGACAGTCAACTCCCAAAATAGGATAATAATATCCGCTTTTGCGATAGTCGAGACTATTTGCCGGGTAAAATTGGCATCAACCTCGCAGCCACGACCAAATGGTACCGGCTTAGTCGCCGGGGAAATAGCAGGGCTTTGGGAAGATTGAAAGCCAGAAACGCCCGTTTTGTATCGCGCTTACGTCGTGGCGCCGGTAACCGCCTTTAAATCACTTACCGGCCATCGAATCCATAGCCCGATGGTGGCCGCTTCGCAGAAGGCACTTTCCGCAAGCTGTATCTATTATTCAGGCGGTCCGTCATCCTTTGATTGATTCGGAGAACCACTTCCGTCAGTTACATTTCTGTTTGCAGCATTCCCCTCTGAGTGGGCGCAGCGGCGCAAGAAATAAGCCAGCCATAGAACAGCCAAGCCCTCCAGGAACCACGCTGGAAAGGTGTGGGTCAGTAATTGCAATCGGGAGGGTGACTGATAGCCTGCAAATCCCATCACCATGTACGTCAGAGGATAGCCCAACGCGCAGATGGCCAACCACATGCCTGTTGTGATCAATACCACGGCGAGCCGCAAACGGCGTCGGCGTATGAACAGCATTGAAACCGCTACAAACAGAAGCAGAATCCTAGCCCGAAAGATCAGAATCGAAGCTGAACTACCGTCTAGTTCGAGGGTGCGCACAAAACTTAACGCGCTCAACTCCTGGCTGTCCTCGCGGGAGAATCATCGTACGCCGATTATTGAATTCCGTTAGCTGCGGACGCCACCACAGGCTATTCACGATCAGCGAATTGCGAAGTAGATGACGCCATTGAAGAATGACCCGTCCCAAGCCCCCATGAATTGGCCGCTGTGCGTGCTGCCAGCCTCCGAATCGAGCAGCCACAAGGATTTGCCGTTTAACGACTTTGGCATGGTCTTAGAACCTCCGCCAATCGAGAGCACAAATGGAACATCAGGGGATCCAATCTGGATTCCCGAAACATATGAATAGCTAATCGATCTACCCTCGAATGTCGCCGTTCCCGTCTCGATGCCGCCCGCTCCCATCTTTTTCTTGAAGTTGGAAATGAACAGCCTCCCGCGGCTGTCGATAACATTGAACGTTGGTGAAGTGATGCTTCCGTGATCCATATCCGAATCCACGTTCGTGACCATTCGCCACCACGAGTGATTGGCCAACGTCCGGGGCAGCGTGACGGGAACGCTCACCCGAAGGGATTGCCCCGGCTTGAGATTGATCCGCTTGGTGAGATGCTTCAGCACTTGATCGTCCCCACTTTCGGAACGAAGGCGAACATCCACTTCGACCGGGCCTTTCGCTCTGACATTGCCAAGGTTCACGATGCTGAACACATTCTTGCCTTTGGTCAACTTCTTTGCCGAGTCCACCTGCCCGGGCGTGCCCGTTTTTTCGGGGCAGCCGTTAATTCTTGTGCGCAAATGCGTTGGCCCAGTAACGGTCCCATAGGCCGGTGCTTTGGTATAACGCCTCCAACGCCATCATCGCTTCGGCGTTGTCCATGTCCCAGCGGCGG
>JBBQSU010000141.1:0-8848 GCA_038234815.1 Tepidisphaerales bacterium
ATTGGAGCCTGGACATGGCATTCAACGAGGACCAGAGCCGGGTGCGAAAGGACCACGGCGATCAGAACTTGGCCGTGCTTCGCCGCATCGCCCTGGGGCTGCTGCGACGGGACAAGAGTGTGAAGATCGGCGTCAAGTACAAACGCCTCAAGGCCTGCCGCAATCGCGACTACCTGCTAAAGGTGCTGTTATCGCCACTTCTGGCCAAATGATTTGGCCCTGGGTCTTGTACCGACACTGTGGTCTTCCCCTTGTCATTGCCACTCCTGGGCAGGTACAATGCCCGCTCGTGGCACCTTAATGTAAAATGTCGAGAGTGGCCAAAATCGTGGTTCAGAATGGTTTCGGTTACTGCGTAAGTGTTTTACATTAAAATGCTTATGATGCGGGCGTAATTCAGTGGTAGAATGCCAGCTTCCCAAGCTGGACGTCGAGGGTTCGAATCCCTTCGCCCGCTCTGAAGTGCAACGATAGTCAAAGACCAGTCTTGTGATTCCTGCCGACGGTCAACAGTGCCGGAAACAAACCAACCCGCGATTCGGTACATAGCGGATTGCACTTGGGCATCGCCATGCCGTCCTCATTTCATCCTCTGCCGCGCGTTCGCCTTCAGAAGGCCTCTGGGAATTTGATCGTCACCTCTGCTATCGGGAAGGGTCCTAGGCTCCTGAATTTTCCTGAATTGAACGGTGCGACACGAGGGTTTGGCAACGGTTCGCGATTGAAAAACGACTTTGGGATGGACAGATCATCGGCGTCCTGCAAGCCGGCGTCACGGAGTGACGCCCTCCCAGGGCGTACGCCGCGTAAGACAGTACAAGTCGTTTTAGACGGTGCCCATCGCATTCGAGGGCGCCACTCCCTGCCACCGGGCGAACAAACGTCCCATCCCCGCGTCCTGCAAACCGGCGTCATGGAGTGACGCCCTTCAGCAGGTAAGGCGCACGACGCGTTCGGTTTTACGGATGGTGCGCTTTTTGGCGCCAAAAAGCGCACCAAGATTTGACCCCTTTCAAGAAATATTTTATTTTCTATAAGTCCTTACCCAACAAAAACTTATCAGTATTTCGGAGTACTCCAAGTTGCGCGAATTAGCGCCAATTCGCGCAACTCTTGCCCTCATGGTAAAGGAGTATAGTAATGAGCACGGACCAGTTGATTGCCTTAATTGCCCGGTTAGCCGGGTGGGTTTACACCGCGGGGCTTTTGCTCGGGTTGGATTCGGACTGCGGCCATGGTGCGGCAAAGCCGGACCTGCAGACTCGAGTGCCTGCCAAGCGGCGTGCGTTTACGCCGCGGGAATTTCCTTCCTTGACGGCATCCGAGGCGCGCGACAAACCGGACCCTCCCCGCAGCCCGCCGGACCCGAAAAGCACCTCCTCGAGACACCATTGCGACCCAGAAAGGACCTCTTTGGGACCCCCTTTGGACCCCCTTTTGGGGCGGCAAACGGCTCAAACCATGCAAAAATGCCTGGTTTTCGACAAAATCGGTTTCGTGTCGGCTGCTTTGTTGTCAAGAGGGTGTTGGCGAGGCGAGAGGATTCAATGGGGGGGCGGTGCCGGGTGGGGCGATGCGGACGGGGTGGCCGTCCTTCGAATGCGTCGTTAGTTTGGCGGGCAGACTGGGGATCGTTCGGTTCGAAAGATCTGGGGCTTGTTCATGGGAGTAGAGGGCAAATTCGGATTGGCCGGAGACGGGGCGCTTTTCGCACCTCAAAACGGCCTGGCGCAAACCGTGAAGGAACCGCTCTCGGATCCGCGAGGGACGCAACCCGAGACGGTTGTGCGGGCCGGGTTTTGAGGGCGACGCCACCGTCCGTGGGAAAGGGCTTTACCGCAGGTTGCTGTAATGGATAGGATCAACCGATGCACTTGGGCAGAGATCATGTTCGTATCTTCCTCGCGACGTTGCTGCTGACGGCCGCGCTTGCGCAGGGGCAGGCGACGACCACCGCGGTGAATGAGGTCGCCGCTGGCGCAGAGGCGATCAAGGAGATCGGACAGTCGGTGAACGGCACTTCGCCACGGACGGCTGCGCACGTTGCCGATGTGGTGCAAATTCGCATGGAAGAGGGGCAACTGGTGATTCGCACGGATCAGGCTCCCACTGCCGCGCGGGAGTGGATTCGCATCGCCGATCGGCCGGGGCTTTGCATTTTTGAAGCGTCGGGCAAGCAGGACAGCCCGGTGTGGGTGCCGAAAATGCTGAACTTCAGTTTCTGGAACATGAGTCGCCCCGGGCGCGAGGCGACGCACGTGTCGGCCCTGCTGGCACAGATCAGCATCTCCCGCGATGTCGAAGAAAATGAAAGCGTCATGAGCATCACGCTGATTCAAAGTATGCAGGCGCACAACGACAAGCCCGGCATGAGTCTGCGGGTGAGCGGATCAGAAAGCCCGGGGCACGAGCCGGTCCGCATCGCAGTATCGGCTGCTTCATTGGAGAAATTACTCTTGCAATACCCGCAGGAGACCACGCGATATCTGCTGCCCATTATGGAAGACTTCCGTCAGGTGGCGAATTTGTTTGCGGTGGATTCCCGATTGGCCTGGCAGGTATTTTCCGACGCGCTCAAACCCGATGCGGAAACGGTTCAGCGGATTGAGAAGGCGATCGCGCGGTTGGACGCCGAGGCGTATGCAAACCGGGACGCGGCCTCGACCGAGCTTGAAAAACTGGGGCAAGCGGCAGCGTCGTATCTCGGGCGCTTGGACCGGAGCAAGCTTTCGGCCGAACAGCGGAGCCGGATCGATCAGTTCCTCTCGTCCTGGCGACCCATTGATTCGGAGCAGGCCAGAGCGTTTCGGCACGATGTGAATTTCCTGCTGAATTGCCTGTATAACGACGATCCTGCCGTGCGCGAGCAGGCAATAATGCAACTGCGGGCCGTGACCGGGAAGCCGATCCCATTTGAGCGGGACTGGTCGGCGCAGCAACGTGCCGAGCGGGTATCGATATTGCGATCTGCGCTGGCGCCGGCCACCCATCCGGCCGATCGCACTGAACAGCCCGCCATAGATCCCAAGGGGGTGAAATGAATCGTCTTCAATCTCATCTTCGCAATACATTTCTGGCTGGCGTGCTGGGATTTATTCCGCTGGCCGTCACCGTGTTCATCATCCTGTGGATCGACAGCCACACGCGGGTTTTGTCGGAGGCGATTTTCGGCCGGAGTATTCCGGGAGTTGGGATCGTGCTGGCGTTAGCGCTGATTTATGCCACGGGCCTGGTGGCTACCACCTTGATGGGGAAATTTGTCCTGCGGCTGATCGACCGGTTGCTGGGGCATGTGCCGATCCTCAGTAAAATCTATGAAGCGTGGAAGCACGTGGCGCTGACCCCCGGCGGGACTGAAGGAACGTTTTCAAAAGTGGCGTTGCTCACCGATGAATCGGGCCAGTTCCGTGTGCTGGCATTTACCAGCGGAAAAGCCATCGGCCCGGCCGGAAAGCAATTGTGCCTGTTCGTACCCAACGCGCCGAATCCGACGCAGGGGCGGATGCTGCTGGTGCCGGTCGATCAATGCAAAATGCTGGACACCAGCCCGGAGGACGCGTTCAAGATGATTCTTTCGACCGGGAATTTCATCCCCGAGGAACTGCGGGCGCCGCTCGATAGCCCGGCGATTATTCAGGGATTCACCGGCGAAACTTCCCAGAGTCCGTCGGATTTAAGCCAGACCAGTCGCCCGTGCGGGTGATGATTGAGATCGAGGAGCTCAACCTTAAGGGGATTGAGAATGAGGGTTTCAAAAGTTTCGGGGACGGGCACGTCGGCTGGGACGGCGGCGGGATAGGCCGATTCGTCGGCGATGACATCCCCGCCGGGATCGGGCCACATAAAGGTGGCGCGGGTGGCATCGGGCATGGCCCGCCAAAGCTGCGTTCGCCCGAAATGGTCGCTGTCGGCGGACAAAATTCGCACGGTCCCGGCAACGCGAAATTGAACGCGTTGGCTTTGCAGCCAGAAGACGATTTCAGCCAGTGGCGTTTTACGGAGGTGGTTATTTTTGGCACTGAAACGATGACTGGTGATCCAGACCGAGCCGTCGGGTTCAATCCCGCGGCACACGACGGAGCGCGCGCTGGGCGCGCCGTTTTGGTCAACCGTAGCCAGGCAGACGATCCGCGGGCGGGATTGAAATTCCGCGTCGGTGGCGCGTTTGAGCAGTTCGATCCATTCACTCATGTCCCGGCCCTGCTTAGAATAGGAAACGTGTTGCCCGAAACATCATACCTTCAGCCCTATCAAAACGCTCTGCGATCGCAGGGCGACGTTTTTCAATCCTTGCTCTGGGCCAGCCCGGCAACGCAAGAGGCGCGATTTCAAGCTTTGCTTGATGTTCAGCCCATGCACGACCGAACCCTGCTTGACGTAGGCTGCGGGTATGCGGATTTCCTGCAATTTCTGCGGCTGCAGGGTGTCAACCCGATGCATTACGTTGGCTTGGAAGCCTTGCCGGCGTTTGCCCAAAAAGCCCGGACAAAATGCCATGGACACGCGATGATCGTCGAAGGGGATTTTGTCGCCGACCCGATCAAGATGTTTGTCGGCGCCGAGATCGTTGTATTTTGCGGATCGCTGAACACCCTGGACCGCGCGACATTTTATAAAACGCTTGATCGTGCTTACGCCGCGACCGCCGAAGTATTGCTGTTCAATTTTCTCTGCTCCCCCGAATTGGCCGGGCGGGATTATCTCACCTGGCACGATCCGGTCGAGGTGCTGCGATTCTGTCGAACCCTGTCGGCGAACGTCGAACTGTCCGACGCATATCTCAGCGGAGACGCCACTGTCAAAATCACTAAGCCGGAGCGAGCATGAATCTGGGTCGTATTGATGTCCATGCCCATCTGATTCCCGGCGTTGATGACGGCTGCGCGTCGCTGGAGGAATCGCTGGCCTGCGCGCGTCTGATGACTGCGGCCGGGTATACACAGGTGTTCGCCACTCCGCACGTCTGGCCGTCACTGAAACACAACACCTGCGAGTCCGTCGTCCACTGGGCCGCCACGCTGGAGGCCCAGTTTCACGTGGCAGGCATCTCGCTGAACATTCTCCCCGGTGGTGAACTTAATCTCACACCCGATCTCCGCAGAACGCCCAAAGATTCGCTGCACACTTACGGTATGGCCGGCAAGTTTGCGCTATTCGATTTCTGGGCCGAAACGCTTCCCGACTACTTCGCCGCCACGGTGGATTGGTTTCACTCGCTCGGCGTCCAGCCGATTCTGGCCCACCCGGAGCGCGTTCGCGCCATCCAGCATCAGCCCGAACTAGCCGACGAGTTCGCACGCATGGGCTTGCTATTGCAGGGCAATCTGCAATGTATGAGCGACCAACCTCACGCGGCCACACGCCGCACGATGGAGCGATACCTCAAGGAAAACCGCTACTTTTTGCTCGGCAGCGACACGCACAAACTCGACACACTCCAACTGCGTCTGACCGGCCTGCAGCGCTGTATCGATCTGGTGGGTCAGGCGAAAATTGATGAACTCACTCGCTCCAATCCGCTGCGATTGCTACCGGCAACTTGACGCACGCGGACTTGGCTCAACCCACCTGCATCGCCCGGAGCGCGTCGCGCCATTCGACATAAAAATATCTCACCCCGGCCGAGGCGTGCATGGCTTTGAGGCGGGCGTGAAATAGCTCGTACTGCTCGTTCTGCCACTGCCCCGCCGAAGCGTCGCAAAAAAACATCCGACAACCAAACGGCCGAATCTTATGCACCGAGCAAAGGCGATTTTTTTGAAATGGGCACCCCGGCTTACCAGCCCCCTCCGGCCGACGGTCCAATTCAAGCTCGCCCCAGAAAACGCCCATCTCCAGCGTCGTAACGAACAGCCGATGCCCAAACGCCTCAAACTTGCAGCACCGCCCGGACGCCACACACACGGGCCGACGGCGTGCAATTTCAGCCGCAAGGTCGCTATACAGCCCCGCCACCAGATCCCGCAGGTCGGGTCGGCCCGACACCAATATCGCTTCTTCCCGAAATGCCGAATCGACGACCATCATCTAATAAAAAGCCGTTGCTCTAAACCGACAGTGCCTCGGCCGCTGCCGCTGCGGCGTCGGCTTCAATCGCCTCGCGGTGCATTTTCCATAGCACGTAGATCGAGCTGAATCCCACGTAAAAATATCCGCCGGCAAAAATCAACAGGAACGGAATGCTCGCCATCGCAAATTGATAAAAGACGCTGATCGCCAGGCACACCGTCATGTAGGCCCCAAAAGCGATTTCGATCATCGGCAGCATCAGCCGGTTGAAGGTCAACACCCCGCGCGGGCCGTGCGTTCCGCGGGCCGCGCCGGCAGAGCCGTACTTGGGCGTGCGGACAAATTCCCCGCTCGGCTTCTTATAAAGGCTCGTCCAGACCGCTTCCACCACCGCCTTGGCGTTATTCAGGCAGATGCCCACGCCCAGCCCCATCAAGAACGGCAGGTGAATCAACGTCTTCCAGCCGGCCTGTTTCCCGAACAATTCACGTTGGCCAAACACAAAAAACGTGCTGGCCGAACACGTCGCCAGGACGAACAAGCTTCCGCTAAATAGGTAATGCGCCCAGCTTTCATTCTTGAACGGCCCGTAGGCGTTGATAAAGCTGGGATACATCAGCACCGTCAACAAAACCATCAACGGGTACACAAGCGTGTTGGTCAAATGGAAGACCGCCTCGGTCTTGACCCTAAATGGCAAACTCTTTGACTTGATGATCCGCGGAAGCAACTTAATCGCCGTCTGCATGCTTCCCTTGGTCCAGCGGTGGGCCTGCTGCTTAAAGCCGATCATCTCCGGGGGCAGTTCCGCCGGGGCCGAAAACTGCGGCAGATAGACGAACTGCCATCCTTTTAACTGCGCGCGATAGCTCAGGTCGAGGTCTTCGGTCAGGGTATCGTGGTGCCACCCCCCGGCGTCCTCAATCGTCTGCCGTCGCCACACGCCGGCCGTCCCGTTAAAGTGCATGAATCGCCCGCTGCGATTCCGGGCCGTGTGTTCAATCACAAAGTGCCCGTCCAGAAAAATCGCCTGACTTTTAGTCAACAGCGACGCGTCGCGGTTCAAATGATCCCACCGAACCTGCACCATGCCGATCTTGGCCTCAAAAAAGTAGTGAACCACGTTCTGCAGCATGTCACGCGGAGGCACAAAATCCGCATCGAAAATGGCGATCAACTCACCCTTGGCTTCCTTCAGCCCCGCAGCCAGCGCGCCGGCCTTATATCCCTGGCGATTATCCCGATGAATGTACTGCACCGGATATCCCTTGGCCGCCCACTCGGCACAGGCCTTCCGGGCAATGTCCGCCGAGTGGTCCGTGCTGTCGTCCAGAACCTGAATGTCCAGCTTGTCCAACGGGTAATCCAGCAGACACGACGCCTTTATCACCCGCTCGGCCACCGTATCTTCGTTATACATCGGGAGTTGGACGGTGATCCGCGGAAGATCGGTGAACGTGCCCACCGGCTGATATCCGTCATGCCGATGCTTCAAATACAGGTACACCAACAGATACCGGTGAAGCCCGTAGATGGCAACCGCAAGAAGGATCGCTAAATAAACCGCGATCATCAGCATCTTGAGGTACTCAATTGTCATCTGGTTCTTCTCATGTAAATTTATCACCCGGACCGTTTCGCAACGGACGCGCCTGACAAATTCAAAGCCTAGGGTCTACCGAAAGTTTCAAACGTGTTTCACCCACCGCGCAAGGCGGGATTGTAAGGGACGGCTCAAACGGGTGTCAACAAACGGCCGACCAACCCGCCGCCGGGCACGAATGCGCAGGCCCGGGGTACCCGTCCGTTTGGCCGCAGAAACCCTCGGCCCGATCCCATGCTTTCGCCGCGTGAACACCATTTTGACAACAAGAGCGACCCTATGAACCGAAGTTTGTCGAGAAACGGGCGTTTTGCCTGATTTTTGGCGTTTTGGCACCCAAAAAGGGGTCCAAAGGGGGTCCCAAAGAGGTCCCTTTGGAGTCTCAATGATGTCCCGGGGAATTCATTTCCGGGGCCGGCGGGGTGCTGGGAGGGTTCCATTTGTTGCAATCGTCCGACGCCGTCAAAGAGGGAAAACCCCGCAGCGCAAACGCGACCGAGGAACGGCGCATGTGTAAGTCCGGCTGCGCGGGATGATTGGTCCGCGGCGAATCCCGCGCCGAGCAATAATCCCGCGAAGTAAGCGCACGCGGCCAGGCAGGCGATCAAGGCAATCAACTGCTGGCTGGTCATAAATGTACCCTCTACCCTAAGGAGAAGTGGTGCGCGTTTGGGCGCTAATTTGCGCAATTCTTGAAGGGGCACAAACGCTAAGTCCTTGTCCTCAAAGCACATAAATTTTTTTAAAATTTTAAAATTGCCCAAAAACGTGGTGCGCATTTGGGCGCCAATTTGCGCACCACTTTGGCAACCTGGGTAAAGTGGCAACAAGGCGGTCGTAGAAGGGCCAGGCTCGCTTCTGAAAACCTCACCCCACCCCGAAGAACGCCAACTGCCCGGAGCCACCGGCCCGGCTACCAACTCGCGGGGAAAAAGGAGCATCCCAAGTTATCGATGGCGGGTAAGCTGGGATGTCGCCCTTATTCGTTCAAGAATGCGACGATCCACCCCCAGTAGCATTCCCGCGTCCTTTGAGCGAGTCGCCGCCGGGCAATCGCGTTGTTGAATCGCTCGATCAACCGCATCGGCGAGCAACATAGCGATGGGCGAACAAACACCAAACAAATTCTGATAGAAATTTTGGCTTGGGCGTTCATCTAACATCGGTTATCGTCTTGTTAGATGAACAAGCCTTCCTGTTAGATGAACAGGGCTGTTCAACTAATACTGGTTATCT
>JBBQSU010000142.1:0-8843 GCA_038234815.1 Tepidisphaerales bacterium
AACTTAGGGTCGGTCCGCACGGTTTGGAAGACCGGAATCGCCTCCTCGGGGCGCTTCAAATCAAAAAGCCGGACCGCCATGTTAAATTTGAACTTGTTTTCGGTCGGATAGTTCTCAGACCAGAGCTTGTATTCGTCGAATTCCTTCTGGTATTTCTCTTTTTGGAACGAGACGTAATCCGCCCGGGCTTGCATGTCGGTGGGATTGGCGGCGACGTTTTGTCGCAGCGATCGTTCCAGTCTGGAAAGTTGGGTTAACTGAATATCACCCAGTCGGAAACGATACCGAAACTGCTTCGTGCGATTATACTGCTCTTCCAACAACTCGATTGCGCGGTTCTCATACTCTGCCGTTTCAGTCTTAATCAGCAGATCCACCAGCTTCATCAACTTGCCATTGTCGCCTGGGTCGGTCTTCCACTCGGTCTCGGCATCGTCGATCTGGCGTTTGAGCGCGTCCACCGATCGAATGTCCTTGTCCTGATCCAAAAGCCGCCCTTGCTTGGCCATGTCGCGGACGCTTTCTCGGAAGCTACCCGACGAACTGTATTTGCCTTCGCTCATGGTGTGCTGCGCGCCGAGGTTCTTCAGTTCGGTCTGCAGGTCCATGTCATCCGGACGCAACATGGCGGCGTAATGACAGGCATCGGTCGCCAGCTTCCACTCGTCCAGTGCCTTATAAATGTCCTTCAGGATGATGAACTTATTGAATTCCGGCTTAGGGCTGTCGGCGTTGGCCTTTTGCAGAATTGGCCCGATCCACATCACCGTGTCAAAAAACCCGCCACGATGAGCGTTCTGCATGAGCGAGACCATATGATCGGTGTTGCCCGGATCATAAGCCAGCAGTTTCTCACTGTTGAGCATGTTCTGCCGGTCGTCCTTCGTAGGCTTCTTCAGCTTCATTTTCTCGAACATGCCCAGGTCTTTTTTGCCTGATGCCTTGCGCTTCAGGGAGATGTCGCGCAGATTTTGGTGCGCATCAACGGCGTCGGGGTCAACGTTCAAACCCGACAGGTACATCTCAATGGCGTATTCGAAATTACCCGTTCCGGCGACCGTAGCGCCGCGCTCGAAAAAGACAACTGCCTTTTTCCGCTCTTCTTCCGGGATTTCCGTGTAACCTTCTAATCGCTCAGCCACGACAATTCCTAAACAAAAGTGCTCTCCGAAGTGATGCTGACCACCAACCCCATAATCCATCGGGAGGTCTGGGACGGTCAAGTGCTTCTCAAGTGCGGCCAATCTAAACGCAAGTGATTGAACCTGTCAACAAATTGGTCTAGTCTTAGGACTTACGAAGGGTTTGTGAGAAGGTATATGCCCAGCCAGGCCGACCCAATTGTCACCCCACCAGACCTCCAGATTATCCTCTGGCCTGACCCACGACTCCGAAAAGTCAGTAGTCCGGTCGATAAATATGGCTCTCGGCTGGGCGAACTGGCATTGCGGATGCTGGACCTAATGCACTTGGCCAAGGGCGTCGGGTTGGCCGCCCCACAAGTCGGGATCAATCTTCGCCTGTTCGTCACCAACCCCACCGGCCAGCCACAGGACGATAAAGTCTATGTCAACCCAATCTTAAGCGATGCCGAGGACGAAGAAGACGGCGAGGAGGGCTGCCTGAGCCTTCCCGGCCTAAACGTCACTGTCGTCCGCAGCAAAAGGTTGCGTATCCAGGCTCAGGATGTCGATGGGAATGCTTTCGAGCAGGTAGATACAGGCTATGTCGCGCGGATTTGGCAACACGAATTCGATCATTTGAACGGCACCCTGCTGCTCGACCGCATGGGGCCGGTGGCGCGAATGACCAATCGCAAAAAGCTAAAGGAAATGCAGGAGAACTGGGCGAAAATTCACGGAAAGCGATCCGACAAATGACCTCGCTTTCGATCATCTTTGCCGGAAGTGGCGAATTCGGACTGCCGTCAATTAGACGACTTGCTGAAGACCACCGCATTGTCCAGGTCTATACTCAGCCTGATCGGCCGGCAGGCCGTGGACGAAAAAGCCAGCCCACGCCCATCGCGAAGTACGGCGTCGAGCACTCACTACCCGTTACGCCCACGCCGAACATCAACGCCGAATTGCTCCCCCGCGCCGACCTCATGGTCGTTATTGCATTCGGCCAAAAGCTCTCGCAACCGATTGTTCAGGCCCCGCGACTGTCCAGCATCAACCTGCACGCATCGCGCCTGCCCCAATTCCGCGGAGCCGCGCCGATCAACTGGGCGATTCTTTCCGGGCAGGCCTGCACGGGCAATTCGGTGATTCGCCTGGCTGATCGCATGGATTCCGGCGCGATCCTCGGACAATCTCGTCTGGAGATTCTCCCGGCTGAAACGGCCGGCGAACTCCACGACCGTCTGGCCATAGACGGCGCGAATCTGCTGGCGCGCGTCATCCAAGAGCTGACCGAAGGTCGGGCCGTCGAGACGCCGCAGGACAACTCCCTGGCAACCCTTGCCCCCAAGTTGTCCCGGGAAACGGCTCAAATCGACTGGAGCGTAGATTATGAAAAAATAGCAAGCCGCATTTGTGGACTATCGCCGTGGCCGGGTTGCCGCGTCCGGCTCATCGACGCCAATGGCACCGAAGCCGCGAGAGTAACACTCTTGCGGGTAGCGCCGCGTTCTGGCGGACCGGATACACGTCCCGGACGGCTTCAAGCCGATGGAAGCATTAGCGCCGCGGGGGGATGGATCGATATCCTGGAACTTCAGCCCGAAGGCAAGCGAGCCATGACTTTGACGGATTTCCGCCACGGCCATATCTGGCCGGTCGGAGGGAGAGTAGAATCAATCTTATGAGGGCACGGGACTACGCACTTTTGCAGTTGGATGCCAAGCACCTTCCGGGCTGGCCAAACGACGTCTTCAAGCAACACTTGAGGCCATCGGACATGCCGCGCGACCCGCGCGAGCTGGCGCTGGCCGACAACATCACCCTCGGCGTCGTCAAGAATGTCCTCTTGCTCCGATACCTGATCGGACTCTACGCGCAGCGCGACGTGGAAGAGATTGACCCCAAGCTCCAGAAAATCCTCGCAGTCGCGATTTATCAATTGAGGTTCCTCACTCGGATTCCGGCATCGGCCGCGGTCAACGAAGCCGTCGAGCAGTCCAAGCATGGCGGGAACATGGGGGCCGCGGGGTTCGTGAATGCCGTCTTGCGTCGCGCCGCCCGCGGGGAAGACGCGCCGATGCCTGATCCATTGAAAGAGCCAGTTGAGTACGCGCGCATTGCATTGTCGCACCCCTCGGACGTTTACAAGCGGATACAGGCCCTTGTCGGCGACGAACAGGCGCTGGCGATTTGTCGGCACAACAACGAAGAGCCTCCAACGATCGTGCGCCTCGGCCCGGCGGGCAAGCCCGAGATGATGGAGGGACATTACCTTCAGGCAAGCAAGCACTCGCTTGAAGGGTCGTACATCGTCGAAGGTGCCAAGCAGGCGACTTTCGCGCAGTGGGCCGATCTGGGCATTGCCCAGGTGCAAGACCCGACCGCCACACGCGTGGTGGATTATTGCGACCTTCAGCCAGGCCAGGCAGTGCTGGATCGCTGCTGCGGACTCGGCACCAAAACGCTGCAATTGGCCGATCGCATCGGCCCGACCGGTCGCGTGGTGGGGATCGATCCCAGCGCCAAGCGGGTGTCGGTGATTCGGCAGTTGCTGGCAAGACGAAAACTTAGCACCGTCGCGGTCGTACAATGTGCAATGATGCGCGATCTTCCGGTCGACCTGCCGCAGCGATATGACCGGGCGTTGCTGGACGTGCCGTGCAGTAACAGCGGAGTGTTGGCGCGCCGGGCCGAGGCTCGATACCACCAGGACGAAGCAACGCTCCAGTCCGTTAAAAAATTACAGACCGAGATTTTGGAAGATACCGCGACACACGTCGCCATCTCCGGGCGATTGATCTACAGCACATGCAGCATTTGGCCTGAGGAAAATCAGCAGCAAATTGCCGCATTTCTGGCCGTCCACCCCGAATTTAAGCAATTACACGACTGCGTAACGCTACCCAGCACCAGTGAAGACCTCGCCCAATATCACGACGGGGGATATGTCGCAGTCTTGGAACGCGTGTGATGGTTCGAATCTCTCACCCGGCGTTTGCTCCACCTGTGAAGACTCAAAAACCGCCAACCTCCAAACCACTCTCGATGCGAGAGGACGCCTTAACGATCGTGCGTACGCTGCGGAACGCGGGCCACGTTGCCTACTTTGCCGGCGGGTGCGTGCGCGATCTGCTTATGGGGTTGACCCCAAAGGACTACGACGTCGTTACCGATGCCCCACCGGAGCGCGTCCGTTGCATTTTCCCGAAAACCCAGGCGGTCGGGCAAGCGTTTGGTGTAATACTTGTGCGCGTCGGTCAGAGCGTGATCGAGGTGGCGACTTTCCGCGCGGACGGCGAATATCACGACGGCCGCCGGCCGGCATCAGTGCGCTTCACCACCCCCGAGCAAGATGCGCATCGCCGCGATTTTTCGATTAACGGTCTCTTTCTCGATCCGATCGATAACTGCGTGATCGACTTTGTGCGCGGCCAGGACGATCTGATGAATCGCGTGCTGCGGGCAATCGGCGATCCCGCCCAACGGTTCGCCGAAGATTACCTTCGCTTGCTGCGGGCGGTGCGGTTTCTTTCGCGGTTCAATCTCCTGCTCGACCCAACGACGGCCCAAGCGATTCGTCGACACGCCCAAAACATCCAAGCGATCAGCCCGGAGCGCGTCGCCGACGAACTGCGGCTGATGATGACGGCGCAAACTCGCGGCGCGGCCTGGGAATGGCTTAATGAACTGGAACTTGCCGAAAACGTGTTCCGCTTATGGCCGATGGCTCGCGGGCGCACCAACGACCGCAGGTGGCGATTGATCGAGACAATCACTCCGAATGAAACGATTCAGTTCGGTCTGGCGCTGGCGGCCATTTACGTCGCGCGAACGTCTGATCTGCAACAGTGCTTTCGACCGCTTGCGGTAAAGGACCTTGTTCGCTCTTCACGGCAGCTTTTGAAGTTGAGTAATGACGAAAGCAGCGAATTAGGTCAGTTATTACTTGGATGCAACACCCTGTTGTCAGACAAACCTCTTTCACTGGCTCAGAAGAAGCGATTTCTATTGCGGCCCACGGAACGGTTGACCGGATTGCTGCTCGGCGCGCTTGCCGAGATCGGATACGAGAGCGGCCGAATCAACCGCCTGCTGGCTGAGCTTAGGGAACTGAGGCGAACGGACTTTGCTCCCCCACCGTTCGTGACCGGCGACGACCTCGCCGCGTTGGGACTACCACCCGGTCCAGCTTACAAGAAAGTGCTGGATCACGTTTACGATGAGCAATTGGAAGGCCGTATAACGGATAAACGCGAGGCGCTTAACCTGTCCCGCACGACATACGGGAAAGCCGACCCGTTGGCGGCTGAGCAATAAATCGCTGCTAATGGCGGGACCCGAGCGAGGCGATAATGCGCTTGATGTCTCCCACCTGCGTGATGCGGATGCCGAAGTTTTCGCCGACTTTCACCGTTTCGCCAACGCCGATCGTCTTGTTATTGATCATCAGTTCCAGCGGTTCCTCGCTGCTTTTGGAAAACTCCACGATTGCACCAACGCCCAGGCGGAGTACCTCGGCCAAGGTAATCTTACGGTGAGCAAGCTTGACGATCACTGGCACATGCAGCTTGAGAATGCGCTGCAACTCCTCTGGGGTTGGTGCCGGGGTTTCCGAGACAGAATCTGAGCGTATCAAGGGCATCTAGGCCCATTATCGACACAACGGGCCGATCCGCAAGAATCGATGCGAGCCGGAACAAGGGGACGCGCCGGCTAGGTGGACCGAACACTAAGAGTTCAGGGCAACAATTCCTGAAGGTGACCAAGGGTTACCTCGAGGTGGCGCCTTTGTCCGGGGCTGAGATTTATTCCTCCGAATCGCACACGATAAAAGATTCCCGTGAGTCGCTGGACCGTTTCGAAGACTTCCGAGGAGAGGTAGGTCAGCGATCGCGAAAACTCTAAGGGCGTTTGATGTTCCGGCCGAATAATTTGGCGGCGATCCAGCAGGTTGAGCATATCGTCGTAGAAGCCCAGTTGTCGGGCCAGGCGAAGTTGCTCAGCCGTGGGCAACGATCGGATGCCCATGCGTGTAGCCCGCCGACGCAATCGCCAGCGATCGCGGATGAACCACCCGATGGCTATAAGGACACCTGCCACCATAAGCCCCATGATGGTGCTGATCGTGCGAAAATCCGTCCATAGCCAACTCGACGGATCGAGCAATTTGCGTTGCAGATCGCCCATCATGGTCTGACCTGAAATCGCTGTGTTGGTCATCCCGGCTTCCACCTGCGTAATCAGGTTCGTCTGATTTTCGCTGTCATATGCGATCACGGATTGCGCCCAGGAATACTCGAGATAATCAAAGAAACTCTTGGCCTTGGCCCACAGGCCGGCATTCTTTCGGGCCGAGGGGTCTTCGCGTCCGCTGGTTGGATCGAACGTTTTCCATCCCGATGGCGTAAGTACTTCCACCCAGGCGTGCGCGTGCGACTGACGGACGGTGAAGAACTGCCCGAAGGTGTTGTATTCGTCGCACTTGAATCCCACGACCATGCGGGCTTGCATCTTGAGGCTTTGACAAATCAGCGTCATCGCGCCGGCGAAGTATTCGCAGTGCCCACGCTTGAAATCATAAAGAAAGGCGACCATCGGGTCTTGGCCCTCAAGCCTGTGGGTATTGGTCAGGTCAAGGGTGTAAACGAAATTCGACTGAAGGTAATGCTCGATGTTATGGGCAATTTCTTCGTCGATTGCCTGTGGTTCAGGGCTGGCGGCGCGCTTGGAGGCCAGTCCGCCGGTTACTTCCGGCCGTCGAGCGTAGGCTGCGATCTGAGGATCGATCACCGAAGCCGGCGCGCGCGGCTGGACAAGCCCAAAAGCCTGGGCGGCCGTATCCAGCAGTGACGACCGCGGAGCCGGCAATTCACCCGTCGCCGCGACCATATACCGGAGTTCCTGCATCAGGGGCGCATACGACTGGAGAACCCCATCCCGAATCGAATAACGCACCTGTATATCCCGCGACGACGCCATCGACGTCGCGCCGGCCACTGAAAACAGGACCGGCGTTCCAGTTGGCTTCAGTTGGATATCCTGCAAAAGTAAGTGCTGAGATTCGGCTTCGGCCTCAACCTCCAGGCGATCACGCACCACCGATCTTGAATCCTCATCACGCGAATGAGAGCGTGCCCAGCCCCACGCCTGGCCGAGGCTCGGGTCATTCCCCTTATATACATCGAGTGTTGTCCCTCTTAAGAGCAACGGCGCGATCGTCACTGGCTTATTGTCACGGCTCAGTCGTACCCGGGCCACTTCCTCGGTGCTCTGCTGAATGCGCGCGATGTTCTGGAAACTCACCTGGTCGCTGAATCCCGTCAGCGCCTGACTGGGCCGGAATTGCAGGGGGGCCAGAAGTCCGGCGCCAGTGCCCCGCGGGAAGAAAAGGAACACGGCGGTGGCCGACAGAACGGAAACCGTCGCCACCAGGCCGGTCAATCGCCGCATCGAGCCGGAAAGATATCGCTGATCCTGAAGCAGGGTCGCCTCATTGACGCGACCCTCGGGCAGCGAATACGTCGCCTTGGCGTGATCTGTCTCGACTTTCAGGTGAAACAGCAGGCAGCAGTAAAGCGAGAAGAACAAGTACGCGATCAGGACGATTCCAAACAGCAGGCTGGCGGTGCTGATAGCTGCAGCCACCATGAGTAGCAGGCTAAGGACCAGGAGTTGCGCATAGTCTCGATTTCCCCGTAGTTCCCATAGCTTGATGATCTGCAAGAAGACGAGGAACTGCGCGATCAGCAGAATCGGCGAGTTGATGCCCGCTTTCACTTGGGCAAACACAAAGAAAAAGCCGCCGAGTGTGACGACATTGGCTAGCAGCCGTGGAAGCGGGGTGAAACGTCGGGTCTTCACTAACCAGGCGTTGACGGCGATCAGAAAGAACGCCAAAAGGAAAACGCCCGGAGACTGGGCCGCCAGGGCATAACCCAGCATGCCCAGACTCAGCAGGACATACAGCATCGGCTTGAACTGGCGAATCTTATACACGATGGCCAACCGGCCCCCGCGATTATACGCCGCGGATGCCGGCCCATACTTTCACGCCTTATTCCGCCGCAATCAAGCGGAGGCGCCTTGGAAATATGGCCAGACCCGTTTTTGCTCCGGACTGGATTCGCCGTGCCATCGCGTGATGCGCAGTCTGGAGGCAGGAATTCAGGCCGTGCCGGGGGCGCGCGCAGCAGCGCATCACCCCTCTGCGGAATGCCTCGAATGACATGGTTCTAGAAAACATCTTCCTTGTGCCCGAAAACCGCGAGAAGTTGACTACGGGGCGTTCTTATTACCTGAAACTTTCCGCTGGCATCCGGTTCGCTAAAGGGAGACCGTTGCCACCATGTCGGTGGTGATGGGTGACCGGAAGGTCACTCAAAAATCATGGAGCGCGGTTGGTTCCCACGGGTTGTTGTCGCCCGCAGGCGGTCTGCGGGCGACGACATCTCCGGGGTCTAACAAATAACCGCGAGCAACACAGCAGAACAAACAAACCAAGGCGACTTCCCGACGCACTCTTTGTCCGGTCGATACCTGTGTAAATTTCGTTTCCTCCTCCGCTAAGCCGCACGGCCGACAGGGCCAAATCATTTGGCCAGAAGTGGCGATAACAGCACCTTTAGCAGGTAGTCGCGATTGCGGCAGGCCTTGAGGCGTTTGTTCTTGACGCCGATCTTCACACTCTTGTCCCGTCGCAGCAGCCCCAGGGCGATGCGG
>JBBQSU010000143.1:0-8839 GCA_038234815.1 Tepidisphaerales bacterium
CAGCTTTCGGACACGATGGCCGAAGGCACGTTGAATAAATGGATGAAGAAGGAAGGGGATGTTGTGAAGGCCGGTGAGGTGATCGCCGAGGTGGAGACGGACAAGGCGAACATGGACATGGAGGCCTTTGAAGGCGGGACGGTGGCGGCGATTCTGGCCGACGCGGGCTCTAAAGTGGCGGTGGGCAGCGTTATCATGGTGCTGGCGACGGGGAAGGAATCACCAGCGAGCGTGAAGCAGCAGTACGCTGGAAAAATGGCCAAGGGACCAAAAGGCGAATCGAGCAAGGCCGAGGCGAACCCAGCGGAAGCGGGCAAGCCAGAAGCAAGCCGGCCAGCGACAATTATCGATGCCAGCAACAGTGAGATTCACGATCTGGCCGACAACTTGCACGGCGCGACGCGCGAAGAGATCGCTCCCCATGAGGCTGAAGTAATCGACGAGAGCGACACGCGAATTCGCATTAGCCCACTGGCGCGGCGGATTGCGGTGTCGGAGAATATCGACATTAGCCGGATCAAGGGCACAGGCCCGGCCGGGCGGATCATCCAGCGGGACGTAGTGGCGGTGATCGGGACGACCGGCGCAGGTGCCGGCACAGCGGCTGAACCGGCGCAAGCATCGGCACCGCCGGCAGATGCGCAGCCGATCGCTGGAACCCAGGCCGGTGAAAAGACGGCCATCCCGCTGACCAAAATGCGACAGACGATCGCATTGCGTTTGCAGCAGGCCAAACAGCAGATTCCTCACATCTATCTTTCGATCGACGTCGAGATGGATGCGGTCAATGCCCTGCGGGAAAAGGTGAACCGGCAGCTTGAGGCCGAAAAAGTCCGCGTGAGTCTTGCGGATTTCATCACCCGCGCGGTGGCAGCAACCTTGATAAAGCATCCGGCGCTGAACGCGCATTTTGACGGCAAGAACGGACAGATCGTGCAATATGCCGACGTCCATCTCGGCACTGCCGTGGCGCTGCCCGACGGGTTAATCGTGCCGGTGCTGCGCGGGGCCCAGCATTTTGGCCTCAGGGCGTTGCGGCAGAAAAGCGTGGACCTGTTTGATCGCGCCAAGCAACAGAAACTGAAACGCGACGAGTTGAGCGGCGCGACGTTTACAATCACGAACCTCGGCCAGTGGGGAATCAAGGAGTTTTCGGCGATCATCAATCCGCCAGAGGTGGGCATCCTGGCCGTCTCGGCGGCGGAGAAGCGCGCGGTCGTTCGCGGAGACCAGATCGTATGCCGCACGATGATGACGGTGACACTGAGCGCCGATCACCGCGCGGTGGATGGCGCAACGGCCGCGGATTTCTTAAAAACTTTCAAGGCGTTGCTGGAAGAGCCGGGCATGATGCTCGTGTAATCGGTTGAAACCGATCGGACGGGAACAGCTATTTAAACGGCGCGTGCGCCCCTATCATTCTGCCATGCCTCAATCCTGTGCGATTGTCATTTTCGGTGCCAGTGGAGATCTGGCAAAGCGCAAGCTTATTCCAGCCATCTACGAAATGGCTCGTGAGAAACTGTTCGACGAACACAGCTACGTCGTCGGATTCTCCCGGTCGCAGAGGACCGACGAGGAGTTCCGCAAGGAATGTCGCCAGGGGCTGGAGGAGTTTTCCCGGACCAAGTTCGACGAAGCGCTTTGGAAGCAGCTCGAGGGGCGATTGTATTACACCGCCGCCGACTATGGTTCGTTTGACGATCACGAAAAGCTCTCGCAGCAACTGGATGAACTGGACATGCGGCACGGCGCATCGGGCAACCGGCTGTTTTATCTCTCGACCCCGCCGGGCCAGTTCGAGTCGATCATCAATTGTCTTGGCGAGCGCTACATCGCGCGCAAAAGCGACGCCTGGCAGCGGGTGATTATTGAAAAGCCCTTCGGCCGTGATCTAGCCAGCGCCAAGGGGCTTAACCAGCTGTTGCACCAGTATTTCGACGAGGATCAGGTATTTCGCATCGACCATTACCTGGGCAAAGAGACGGTTCAGAACATGATGGTGATGCGCTTCGCCAATGCGATGTTCGAGCCGATCTGGAATTACAAGTACATCGATCATGTGCAGATCACCGTCAGTGAAACGCTGGGCGTGGGATCACGTGGCGGGTATTACGATAAGTCGGGCGCGACCCGCGACATGGTGCAGAACCACATTTTTCAGCTTATGGCTCTGGTAGCGATGGAGCCTCCGGCGGCGCTGGACGCGCAAAGCATCCGCGATGAAAAACTGAAGGTTTACAAATCGGTCAGGCCAATTCGTCTTGGGCAGGTGGATGACCTTGCCGTTCGCGGGCAGTACGTCGCGGGAGAATTCGACGGTCAGGCCACGCCGGGGTATCGTCATGAGAAGGACGTGCCGGCCGATTCCACGACGGAAACCTTCGCGGCGCTCAAGCTCTTTATCGACAACTGGCGGTGGAGCGGCACGCCGTTCTATATCCGCACGGGCAAATTCCTGCCGCAAAAATTGAGCGAGGTGGTCGTGCGCTTCCGTTCGCCGCCGCTCACTCTGTTTCAAAAGCAATGTGAATCGCCGGTTTATCCCAATGACCTCATCATTCGCGTGCAGCCCGACGAAGGCATTAGTTGGCGGTTAAACGGCAAAGTGCCCGGCGGGTCGATGAGCATCAAAAGTGTCGCGCTGGATTTTCTGTATAAAACGACTTTTCATGTCGAACCCCCCGAAGCGTACGAGCGCCTGATTTACGACGCGACCACCGGCGATCAGACGCTGTTCATCCGTGGGGATGAAGCCGAAGCCGCCTGGTCAATTATCGACCCGATTGAGCAAGGCTGGGCGAAATCCGAAACGCCCCCGCAGGAATACAAGCCCGGCTCGTGGGGACCCAAGCAAGCCATCGACCTCATCGAAATGGACGGCCGCCGCTGGCTATACAGCGCCGACGGCGAATCGGAGCCGATCATCGCGTGTTCACTGTGACAAGCCGCGAACACTGCGGGGGTCAGCAATCAATCAGGTATCACGCTCGACTGTTCAGGCAAAGAAAAGCTCGTCCCAAATAACGCTAAGAGGGACGACCATAGTTGTCCCTCTTAAGCCCAAATCAATTTCCGAGAAGCCGACTCAAACTTTGTGCTTTAGCCGCAGGGCGTTTTCCACTGGCGGGCGACCCATCGGAAAATACTGGAAGCCGTTCTCGCGCATCACGTCGCGGTGGAGGCAGTTGCGGCCGTCGAAAATCACCGGCATGTTCATGGTCGCGGCGATTTTTCGGAACGGCAGCGTGGTGTACTGCGGCCAATCGGTCAGCAGCGCGACCGCGTCCGAGCCAGCCGCAGCGCTCACCGGGTCCAGGCACCATTCCACCTGATCTTTGAACACCTGCTTCATGTTCTCCATGCCCTTATAGTCATGCGCCTTCACGCGCGCGCCCTTCTGGAGCAAATAAGTAATCACGTCAATGGCCGCGGATTCGCGGATGTCGTCGGTGTCGGCCTTAAAGGCCAGGCCCCACACCGCGATCGTGGATCCGGCGATCGGCCGACCGAGCTTGGCTTCGATCTTTTCGACGAATCGTCTCTTCTGATTTTTGTTGACGGTCTGAATGGCGTCGACGAACAAGCTTTGGTGCCCGGCCATCCTGGAGATGTGCTCCATCGCGGCCACGTCTTTCGGGAAGCACGACCCGCCATATCCGCAGCCGGCGCGCAAAAACGCCGGGCCGATGCGGCTATCGGAGCCAATGCCCTTGCGAATGTCTTCGATGTCCGCACCATAATGCTCACACAATATAGTCATTTCGTTCATAAACGAGATGCGCGCGGCCAGCATACTGTTCGCTGCGTACTTCGTCAGTTCGGCCGATTCCCAGTTCATGGTCAGGAAATTATCCTCGCGGCGCACAAGCGGATCGTATAGCCGGCGCATCATCCGAAACGCCTCTGGCGATTCCCCGCCAATGACGATTCGGTCCGGATTCAGACAGTCCTGCACGGCAGTGCCCTCTTTCAAAAATTCGGGGTTGGACACCACCTGAACATAAGCCTTCGTCTGCTGTTTCAGAAAGTTATAAAGCTTGCGATTGGTGCCCGATGGAACGGTGGATTTCACGACAATCGTCACCATGTATTCGCTGTTCTGATCGGCCAGCGCGTCACAAACTTCCTTGCCGGCCTGCTCCAGAAAACTCATGTCCACCGTGCCATCGTCCTTAGGCGGGGTGCCCACGCACAGGAAGACCACTTCGGCGTCTTTCACGGCTGTACGAACATTATCCGTAAACTGAATCTGCCCCGATGCGTAATTTTCCTGCATCAGTTCCTGAAGGCCTGGCTCAAAGATGGGGGAATGCCCGTCCAGTAGTGTTTTCAGTTTCTTCGAGTCCTTTTCCACCCCGCGGACCGTGTGACCGATGCTCGCTAGACAAACACCCGTCACCAAACCCACATACCCACAACCAATGATCGTTACGTCCATGAGAAATCCTTCTTAACAAGAGAACCGCAGTCACCGTTTTGCAAATCCCGTTGGGCTGAAGGCCAACCGGGCTATTATACACCTAAAGCACACCCGGCAGGGGTGAAGAAATCCCGCCGGCTGGAAGAATCATCGGATGATTCGTGGCCCACCTTCGTCAGGCTCTGTGAAAATGTGGACCGGCGTTATCGGTCGATGGCGACTGCGATGCGTGTTCGAGCGTCCCCGGAATCAGCGGCGTCCCTTGGGTTGGGATATCGTCCTCGCGCACTTCCAGCACGGTATTGGCTTCAACCTGGGCCATTGGCTGGGGCAGCGGCGAAACGCCGAGTTGGCGGCGGGTGACGATGCGCGGTTTCTCGTGGATCATCCCCATTTTATAAGCCGCCACGATAATGGACCCGAAAACCACCAGATAAACCGCAACCGAATAGCGCGTCCGCATGAAAACGATCGATGCCCCCAGCAGAACGAAGAAGACCGACAAGCCATAGCTAATCATCACTGTCTGTTTGACCGTGAATCCGCGACTGACAAGCTGATGGTGAAAGTGACTGCGGTCGGCACTGAAGAACGGTCGTTTGTTGACATATCTGCGGGCAAAGGCCAGCGTAGTGTCCAAGATCGGCAAAGCGAACATCACCATCGCGGCCAGGAACCATTTCAGGTTGTCCTGCGTCATCATGATGACTAGGGTTGCCAGGCTGAAGCCCAGAAACATGCTCCCGGTGTCCCCCATGAAAATGGAGGCCGGGTTGAAGTTGTAAGGAATGAAGCCGAGAACCGCGCCCATTAAAGACAGCGCCAGTACGACGCGCAGGCCGTCAATATTGATCTGTTTTCCGCTGCCATACATCGCAAGGTTGACCGCGAGGAACAGAAATCCAGCGGCGATAACTGCCGTCACCCCGCCGCAAAGACCGTCAAGGCCGTCCATGAGGTTGGTCGCGTTGCAGCACCCCACCACGACCGCAATTACCATCGCCCCACTTAAGATTACCGTGATATATTCGGCCAGCACCGGCGACACCGTGATGCCCATCACGATATCCATGCGGATAAAAAGCGGGCCGAGTGCGGAGGCCGCGCAGTGCGATCCGATGCCGTCGCCCAGGAGGATCAGCGCCGCACCCACCTGCCCGCAGATTTTTATCCAGGGCTTAAGCCCGCGAATGTCGTCCCACAACCCCAGGCAAAGAATCAGCGCCCCGGCCAAAACAATACTCATGCGCACGATGACGTGCTGTGCATGATTTGGTTGTGTTAAGTGGATATGCAGCACTTGGCTGATAGCCAGCCCCGCCACCCAACCCAGGAAGACCGCAATCCCCCCTAGGTACGCCACCGGCTTGGTATGAATCTTGCGAAGCCGATCCGGTTGATCGATCACCCCATAGTACAACGCCACCAGGCGCATGATCGGAGTAAACAAAAACGCGACGATGAAGGACGCGTAAAAAACGTAAATGTACGGAGAGAGGACATCGTCGACCGTAAACACGGGCTTCAGGCTTTCGGTTAGCAGCGGGGTCACCATGGGTTTATCCACCAGCAGAAACACCGTTTTTATCGACGAACCTCTGAAATCAATCCTTCTATGCCGATTCATCGGCCAATCGACGCATCAGGTTCATCTACTACATTTCCAATAACCGTCTTAGACTGCCCCTTGCCGCTGATCTTCGATCACGCTTTGGATGATCGCGGCCATTGAATGCTCGGCGGAAAATCCGATCGCCTGCCGAACCCGATCCAGCCGAGGCACGCGCCGGGGAAGGTCGTCAAACGCCTGCCCGTAAGCCTTTTCATAAGGAATATACTCGATCCGGCTGCTCGAGGCGGATAATTCTATTACCCTGCGGGCCAGATCAAGGATCGAAATCTCATCGTCACTGCCCAGGTTAAATACCTGTCCCGCGTGCTTGGGTGATGTCATCAGCCGCACCAGCGCGCCCACCACGTCCGATACATGGCAGAAACACCTCGTTTGATTCCCGTCGCCATATACCTGCAAAGGCTTACCAGCCAGCGCCGCCGACACAAACCGCGGCAACACCATGCCATACATCCCCACCTGTCGCGGGCCGACGGTATTAAACAGTCGCACTATGGTGACCGGCAAATCAAATTGCTTGTGATAGGCCAGCCCTAGGAATTCATCAATTCCCTTGGCGTAGGCATAGCACCAGCGGCTGTGGGCGGTCGGCCCCATAACCACATCGTCCTCTTCGCTGAAAGGCACGCGCGCCCCTTTGCCATACACTTCCGACGAACTGGTAATCAGCACCGGGCGACCGTATCGGTACGCGGACTCCAGCACCACCTCCGTCCCGTGAATCGTCGTGCGAATCGTCCGCACGGGCTGATCGACGATTAATTGCACCCCCACCGCCGACGCAAGGTGATAGACGACGTCGCACTGACTCATCAGCGAGTTCACCGTCGCGCTGCTTTCAACCGATTCACGAACGAGCTGCAATCGTCCGCTATCTCGCAAATGCGCGAGATTGCGAACGTAGCCCGTGGACAGGTCGTCCAAAACCGTCACCTGCGAACCGTCCTTGAGCAGTTCCTCAACCAGGTGCGACCCGATGAATCCCGCTCCGCCAGTAACCAGATAATGTTGAGGCATCATGGTAAGGGTAGTCCAGAACAAGACATTTCGAAACGCCCTGCGGCAATGTGCGTGTGTGTGTTGAGCTACTCCCTGTCAACCCGGGAAGCGCACTAATCCGAAAACAATGGCTATCGTTTTAAGTCATCGATCGCTGATAAGTTCTCATGTTTAAGATGCTTATGAATGAAAAGCCGAGAAAGGGAGTCGAACCCTCAACCCCCGCTTTACGAATTTCACTTAACATACACCAAACTCCGAAAACGCAACTTACACAGCGGACACTTCATTATCGCTCGGAAAAAGCGGGGGAATTCTGATACTTTGGCTCCTGCGAATTCTGCCCAGAAGTTGTCTTTGACGGCTGGGAATTCTGATACTCTTTTCCCAAATTCTGATACCCCGTTTCTTGCCGAAAGCGGGCAAGGGCTTTTTTGGCGATTGGCTCTTCTGCCGCAATTTCCTTGAAGCGCCGAACGGCTTCAAGTGCGGATTGCTCGTCTGGATACGCGCCGACTTGTTGTCCAGTGACGACCGCGAACCACCGATTATTGTCAAAACGAACGCACTTCCCCTCTCCCCTTTTGGCTCGGGTCTTTTGCGGCCGTGCCGTTTGCTTCGGTCGCGGCGCACCGCTGAGAATTTTGTGGGCTTTTTTCTTAAATCGCTGAGTCGCGTTATCGACGCCGTGCATCGTCAGGGTGATGTCATGGTCGCGGTGAAGTATCTCCTGCGTCTCCTCGTATGAGTATCCCAGACCGAAGACCAATTCGGCCGCTAGCCACTCCATCCGCGAGAAGTCGTCGGGACACAAGAGCCTCACTGGGGAATCTTCCGCTTCGATCATCGCCTCTATCCCCCCATCATCATTCGTCGCCAGTAAGTCCTTCAGGTGCCTAGTCCTGCCCCTTACGTCGATATCGGCGTCGAGGGAAACGAATTCCACCTGTTTGCCGTTTTCGATAAACCGAATCCCATGAGTACATCGGCCTTGCATCGAGCGATTGTGTGTAATCAGTCGCCGACTGATTACGGTGCTCACATACCCTTGGAACGACAGGCTGGAATCGTAATTCCGTAGTGCGTCTAGTATGCCCATCATCGCGACTTGACGCAAATCATCGAGGTCATTTCTCCACCGCCACTTGCACAGCATTAAGTTCAGTGTGGGTTTTAGCAGTCCCATGAGCTGGGAAAAGATCGCATCGGCTTCCTTTTTGCGGCTTGGGTCGGTGGAGATTTCGCGCCACCGAACGGCGAGTAAACGGGTTTCATTTTCAGGGAATTTCATTCCCTGTTTTTCCATCTACTCGCGGCGAGTTCCTCTTTTTTTACGCTGCGGAAATCAGCAAACCCCGAAGGATGAATTTGCCTGTGTATTCGTCGCCAATAGCAGGATCAACAATCCCCGCCGTCAGCGTTGTGCCTGCGCCGAGCGCAAAACAACTTCCGTAAAACATGGCTTGGACAAATGGGACTGGCGCGGCGTAAGAGCGGTATTCATCCACGACCGATGACGTTTCAAATTCCTCGTACCATACACTGTCATGCGGCGGTTGCGTTCCGTCCTCACCCGTTCCGCCAACCCAAGTGCAGTACAAATCAGGGTCGGTGCGAGTGCCAATCCTATACGTTGCTGGCACCGTCACATTGGCGTTGGCCAGAATGACGGCATCGAGGCCCAAGGCGATAAAGACTTTCCCCGCTGGAACGGTGAACAATTCAACGTCGCCACTTTGAGTGAAATCAACGATGGGCGATACAAAAAACGATTGGCGAGCTTC
>JBBQSU010000144.1:0-8825 GCA_038234815.1 Tepidisphaerales bacterium
CCAACGTGCATGGAACATCCGACTTCCATCTCGACTCGCTCCAGCCCGGCCTATAGAACATCGAGCCGGGTTCCAGTTGCCACTGGTGATCGTCCAGGCAATAGTCAAGTCGCCCTCGCACCACCAACAGCAGCTTCGGAGCGGCCACGTAGTTGGTCGCCTGCGTGTAGCCGGCGTCGTATTGCCGCACAAAGGCCTGCAGGATCGTGACCTGTGAATGCAGCAACTTGGCGGCATAAGTAATCAGCGGGCTGGCGGAGGCTAACATGGTTGAAACAATCTACCCTCCTTCCCTGCCATTGAGCGAACTCTGATACGAGATATTTTAGGAAATTCAGACCGAACGGCTCATAATGGGATTAAGGTGAGTTGTCCAGACCCCATTCCTGTCCCCGATTTGAACGCATAAGGCGGACATTGCAGCTTATCGACGGCGGATAAGCCGGAATGTCCCCTTTGTGGGTCATTTTGTTCCCTAAACTTGCCGTACGACTCACCGGGAGGGCATTGCGGTCGATTCGGCTATTTCAACGCGTTGGTTCCCCACCGTGAATACGGATCGGGATTGGTGCTGCCGGCGATGTACTTGACGGCCGGGTCTATAATCTGGCCGACGGTCCAGCATTCCAAATGGCCATCGAGAAACGCAACGTTGCCCAGCCGCTGGTTGCGGGGCAACGCGAACGAACCGTGGTTCCCCTCCACGTAGTCCACCATCCAAACAGCCGTTCGCTTGGAATTGTTGGGATTAAGACAACCGCCCCATACCGGACTGATGGCGCGTTTTTCGGTGAAGGCGATTCGCTCACTCGTATTTCGGTAACGGATCAGGCGGGACGGCCCCTTAGGCGTACCACTGGCGGCATTGTCACAGAAGATGGAGTTATTAAGGAAGATGCTGATTTGCGTGAAACTCGTCACGTTGCTGCCAAACTTGGCGGTCGGGTCGCTGGTGCATTTCCAGAAACCCATCGGGTCAGTTATGTCATATGCGTTGAGATTCTTCCCCAAAGGCAGGACGCCCGTGCCCACGAGCTGGGCATACATGCGCCCATATACGCCAATCGACGGAGGCGAGGGGTTATCACTGGCCAGGGGAACCCAAAATTGTTCTGTTGTGCGTAAACGATCATCGCCGTGGCGATTTGCCGCATGTTGCTCGCGCACCGAACGCGCGCCGCAGCGTCACGAGCTTTGTTCACCGCTGGCAGCAACAACGCAATCAGCACACCGATGATGCCGATCGCCACCAGTAGTTCGACCAGGGTAAAGCCGAATTGTCGTACACGGGTGGACATGGCCAGCTCCTGCTGATTTATTTCGTCTCCCCCATCCAGATGATTCAGCGTTCTTGTCGGACTTTCTGCAAATGTATTCAGGAGAATTCTATACGTTGGAACTAGAGGAAAGTAAAGCAAGAAATGTTATGGTCAGAATCCTGGGCGCTTTTCAAAACGCTAGAACGCATAGGTCGGCGAATTAACACTTCAGGCCCCGGCGAACCGGGCGCGCCCTCCGCAGGGCCGCGCGCCGTGCCAATCCGCGATTTTTCCCCGTAGCTGCGGTGCCCACGTCCCCGCGTTGTACGAATCAGTTCGAGGCCGATGCCCCCTTCTGCACCTTGAGATTTTCCCCGATGCATTCTTAAGCAACTCAGGCAGTCATCGGCCGGCCTACTGTTGAATTACTCAACAGAAGGAGGACTTTGCCGGCCGAGGCGACGCCAGATTTCAGAACTCAAAAATCACCCAGGAAACGACGGTGGCTGAAGCGCATCGGGTACACGATGGGCATTTGTGTACTGATCCTGGGCGTGGCCCGGCTGTTCGCCCCGCGCATGGTGCGCGCGTATGTCAACCGCGCACTGGATCGCAACCCGATGTACGACGGCAAGATCGGCGACGTGCACCTGCATCTCTGGCGCGGGGCCTACTCCATCGACAACGTCCGCCTGAATAAGACCACGGGCAACGTCCCGGTCCCCCTCTTTTCCACCAAGCGGCTGGAGCTGGCCATTCAATGGGACGCGATCCTGCATGGCAAAGTCGTAGGCAAGGTGCGCATCGAGGCGCCGGAGTTGAATTTCGTCGATGGAGATGATCCGTCGCAAAGTCAAACCGGCGCCGGCGGACCATGGCTGCAGATGCTGCGCGACCTTTTTCCATTTCGGCTCAACAGCGCCGAGATCGTTGACGGACGCATCACCTTTCTCGCTGTCAAAAAAGATCCGCAAGTGGAGCTGACGATGACCGAACTGAACGCCACACTGGAAAATTTTACCAACATCTATGACAGCACCGCGCCGTTGATTGCCACGGTGAGGGCCGATGGACTGGTGATGGACCATGCCCGGCTAAACTACGTGATGAAGCTCGATCCCTTCTCCTACAAACCGACGTTTGAAATGGCGGTCAAGCTTGTGGGGTTGGATGTCACCAAGCTCAATTCGCTGACGCGCGCTTATGGAGCGTTCGATTTCCAAGAGGGGTGGTTTGATCTCGTCGTCGAGATGAAATCACGCGAAGGCTTCCTGGACGGTTACGTCAAACCGCTGTTCAGAAACCTCCAGATCTTCAGCCTTAAAGAAGACGTTCCCAAGGACAACCCCCGGCAACTGTTTTGGGAAGCGCTGCTGGGGACGGTGACCGGCGTGCTGACGAACCAGCCGCGGATGCAGTTTGGGACGATGATCCCGCTCTCCGGGCAACTGGAAGGCCCGCAGACCGATTTTCTGGCGATGATTGGCAATTTACTGCGCAATGCGTTTGTGCGGGCGTATCTGCCGCGGCTGGAGGGACAGCCGCCGGATCAGGCGATTGAATTTGGCAAGGGGTCGGTGGTCGATCCGGACGCACCGGGCGAAAAATAAAGGAGCTTAATATGAAGCGATATCTTATCACGACCGTTTTCAGTGTTGCCCTGATGGGCTGCGCCGGCCAGCAGGCCAAGGACAAAGATTTTCACACGTCCGGCAGTCGCGAAGCCGATCAGCGCGCCGAGCAGCGCGTGGCCAAGGTGCAGCAGCTCCGCGGCGAAGGTGAAAAGGGAAAGACCAACGCCAATGGAGAAAGCGTCAAGCCGTCCTTGTTCGAACGGCTAGGCGGTGAAACCGGCGTGCGGGCCCTGATGAACGACTGGGTCAAGCGGGCCTTGGCCGATCCGCGCGTCAACTGGGAACGCAAGGGCATCAAGCAAGGGGGCGTGCTGGGTGTCGGCGGCAAGGAAAGTACCTGGAATGCGACGCCGGCCAATGTTGAACAACTGGCGAAACATCTGACGCAGTTCGTCTCCGTCGCCACCGGCGGCCCGGCCCACTATGACGGCCGGGAGATGAAACAGGCCCACACCAACCTGCGAATCACCAATGCCGAATTTGACGCCGCGATCGGTGATCTCAAGGCCTCGCTCGATACCGCCCGCGTGGCCACGGGAGAGCAAAAGGAGATACTCGCCGTCATCGAGAGCACCCGTCCGCAGATCGTTTCGGAACGAGGTGATTAGGAAATTGGGAAGGGGCTTGGAAGATAGGCGGTACCGTACGCCATGCGCTGTAACCCGCGCGGCGGTGAGTAGTTACTTAACACGGGTAACGCTTCTGGTCACTGACGCCGTAGGCCTCGGTCCGCTTGAACTTTTTCCGACACACCCTTGAGCTAGCACTGAAGCGCATCAGTCCCGTTGGGAGCGGGGTAGGAGAACAGTCCGCCGATCATCACTTTTTGAAAGCGCCACTGATAGGAAATTTGATTCCAACCAGGCTGGCGTCAGTAGGCTAGGGGGGTGAGGGGTTATCAATTGATCGACTTGGACTCCGTCGGCGCCAAGAATTGGCACTTTCCAAGTGGCGACGATCTGGCTGCTGCCCTCTGCCCATGCCGCTGCGCCGATCGGAACTGCAGGAACCGCTGCAGCTTTGGTCGGATATCCCACGTAAAGCGGGATCATTGAAGACTCGCCGCGACCGTAGGTCTCTTGCTTCTTGAGTTGCCGCGTCTCGCCGCCGCGTGTTTCCTCCACGACGACATCAAACGCGCGTCCCTTATTGGTCTTCCAACCTCCGCCGGTCACAGAAAAAGAGGATGCATCGTTGACGAACATGCGTATTGGGACTTCGGAGCGGGAGTTCGCATAAAAGAAACCGCCGACGATTTCCGTCTTCCCACCGTTGCGTGTGACGCAGAGCGTTCTTGGCCCTTCCGTTTTAAGGCCAAGGATCCACACTTGTCCGCCGTCGTTGTCGATACGCGGTTCCTCGAAGCCCTCAGGATTGAGCTGTCGCGCGTAGACTCTGGAACCGCGGACGACGAGGTCTTTCATTCGTACATCGTCCAGAAACACATCGCCACTGCCCGGCTCAGTCTCCAGGTCGCAGATCGACATGCTGCTGATAATGAGCGCACGCTTGCTGCGCTGCTCAAATCGCGGCGATGCGTACCAGGTGCTGAATCGCTCGACGATCACCGCAGGCGCTTTGCCGTCTTCAAGGATGAAATTCGCGCGCAATTCCGGCTGGTAGTCGGTCTTCACGACGGTTGAACTCACGATGTTGGCACCGTTGGTCTCGCAGCCGATAATCCGGCGGAGGTTGCCGCGCATCCGCACGGGACCGTAAATTCCGTACTCGTTAGTGCCTTCGATCCAGGGAAAGTAAACCGTCGTCGCGCCGCTGTCGATCGCCTTCTGAAGGGGTACCGACCAGTCATTTCGGACCGTCTTCTTGCCCGTCTTATTGTGGATCAACGTCACTTCGACGGGCGGACCGAAATCGGCGACGCTCGTCCATTCTTTTACATCGCCCCACGGCACGGTCGGGGTTTCCTCCACGGGAAGGTTGAGTGACCTGGGCGGGGTGGGAAAATTGCTCAGTACGGCGTGAGACACGAATTCGTCCACCATCGGTCCGTGGGCGTCCTGCTTATTCCCTCCCGTGCTGCGGATCGCCGTCCCATAGCCGGTTGTCTTAATGTTACGGGCGAAAAGACCGGCGTCGTTCTGAATCGCAGGCATTTCTGCTGCTGGGGCATCACCGGTGTAAGTAAGCTCCGCGTCGATGAGCGCGGTAAGGCTGGGCCCGGCGACGTTGACGTACGCGGGGACGGCGTTCTCGCTGCGTAACCCGCGCATACTGATGCACTGACCATCATTTACAAACCCCGCCTTGCGCTGACCGCGGAGCGTCAACCGCTCGAAGACCACGCTATCGACGGCGTGTTTGGTCGAAACACCAACGTCAAAACCGACGACCGTCACATCGCGAATCAGGCACGGGCCCTGTTCGTCGGAGTAGCCAAGGTCCAAGCCGATCGGGCCACTGCCGTCGGTCGACCCCGAGCGAAATGTGACGTTAAAGATACCGCCTTGGTTGTTGGCGATGAACTGTGCCCCGATCGCACCAGGATTTCCATTGCCGGTATCGACGGTCAAATTACGAATACTGTTGCGAAAGCGTTGGGCCGGAGATTTGCCTGTCCACAGCATTGCCTTGGGTTGGGAGGCATCACCGAAACCCTGACAGGTATCCTTCAAGCGCAGGATGGAAACCCCCTCACTCTGGCCTTGCATGATCTGGCGTTTCTCGTTTTTGCCCCAACGAAGCGTCTCGCTGACGATGTAAATTCCGTTCGGAATATAAATCAGGTTGACGTTGTCGGTGAGCGCCTTCTGAATCGCCGCGGTATCGTCGCTTTCGTCGTTGGGGGTGGCGTTGTACGGGGCCTTGGTAATATCAATGACCTTCGCGCCTGACGGGAAGATAACTTCAGCACCAGCGACTTGCATGACCTGAGAGGCGAGGCTTGCAGCAAAGGCCACAAATAAATGTAGATGTGTGCAAAGGGTCCTGCCCATTCATTCATTGCCTTTCAAAAAAGGATGATTTATTGATCAAGTTCGTGTTGATTTTACAAAATCGGCACAAAATAAGCCCTAACCGCGGAGTGTTTTTATCGCAGAAAATAATTCTTACAAATCGTGAAAAAATGTTTAATAGTATGTCAAAGCACCGATTGAGTTGCGGGCGATTGTCACTAGCTCTCAGTGAAAACACTTGACAGGAGGCAGCACATGTCCAAGCGAACTCGTAATTCGGAACATGAGGGGGTCATTGTTTATAATTCCATATCTCCGTCTCATTCGTCACCGCTGATGATTCTTCTCTGCGACTCTGGTGAATCCTCTATTTTGTAACCGATCCCTTAGGGCGCCGCCAACCGGCGCGCGCGGGGCACTTTCCCGGTCCGCGTTTTCTGGCTTGCGGTTGTCTGCCTTTATGGGTGGTCAGCTTCTCGTATTTTACCCAGCTTGCCAAAGTGGTGCGCAATTTTGCGCCAATTTGCGCACCACAATTTTGGGCAATTTAAAAATATTTAAAAATTTTAAGTGCTTATTTTTCAAGCAGTTAGAATTTTTGCCCTCTCAAGAATTGCGCGAATTAGCGCCCAAACGCGCACCACTTCTCCTTAGGGTAGAGGGTACATTTATGACCGACAATCGCTTGGTTGCTTCGACCGTTTTGCTGGCCGCCGGCGCGTGGGTGGCGGGTGTTTTACGCGCGGTCGGATGCGGGCGGGGGAATTCATCTGGCGAAGGTGGACTCCCAGGTGTTCCGATGACCGCACGGGCTTGGCCGGCGGATTTGTCTTCCGATGATGGATTCGTCCGGACGCAATCGGTCGACGAAGAGGAAACGCCAGTTGCCAGATCAGCCCGCTCGGAAACGTCAGGCCCGGCCTTCTACTTTCGCTTCCCATTCGGAAGGCTTGCAAAAGACCCCCGGAACCTCAAAAAAACCTCCTTGAGACACCATTGGGACCTCTTTGGGACCCCCTTTGGACCCCCTTTTTCGGCTGGCGCATACGCGGAAACATTGAAATCAGATTCAGAATGCAGTTTTGCGGTCTCTGGTGAGGTTTTACGACACTTGGCCAAGGCAGTGATGGTGGACGTGTGGCAGAGTGTGTGGGCGAGTGGAATCGGGAAAGCAGTGACGGGTTGGTCGGGTTCGGCTTGATAATGCTCCATGCGAGTTGGGTCGATGATTCATCAGAGGTATTGGCCGGAAAGAGAGTTCAGTTGCCGGACGACACGAAGAAGGTTCTGGGCGAAGCGATTGCCCGTAATTCGGCGGCGGTATTGACGCTGCCGTCGGCGGGGATGGTGCGCCATTATCGCACGCGGTTCCTGGCCGAGACACCGGAAGGGATTTGGGTGGAAGGCGTGCCCACCGAGCGGCCGCTGATCGATTCGCTGGTAATAACGGGTCAGGTTTGTGGGGTGGCGTTTAAAGTGGGCGCGAGCAAGCTGGCGATTACCGTCCCTCTGCTGCAAAGGCGGATGGATTACCAGGTTAATGCCGAGTTGACTGTCGAAGCCGTGCTGCTGGGACTGCCCCAACAGGTGAAGAGCGTTCAGCGGCGCAGCAATTATCGGGTGGGGGTGCAGAGTGATGCCGGGCTGGCGGTCCGGGTGTGGCGAATCGCCGAGCACGCGGTGTTGCGGGATCGGCCGAGCGCGTCTGCCGAGGTGTCGGCGTCGATACGAGACATCAGTCTGGGTGGGACGGGGCTTCGGTTCGAGGGGGCCGACAACCAGCGGCCGAAGGTGTCGGTTGGCGAGCGCCTGCGGGTGGTGATCCAAAATAACGATCAGGAGCTGCTGCTTGAGGGCGTGGTGGTTAACTTGCGAGAGATGATGAACCAGAGGAATTTATTGTTAGGCGGGGTGAAGTTTGCGAATATAGAAAAAGGAATGGAAGGCCGACAGATGCTGGCGGCGCTGAGCAAGATCGTGGGGCAATTGCAGCGGGAAGAGGCGCGACGAAATCGCCTGCGCGCGTGCTGAAATCCGGGGGGCACGGTTGTCCAAGGGAGATTGGATTTGCCTTAGAGCGCGGCTTCCTGCGCGACGATGGCGTCGAACACTGCCTGCGGCGTTTCGGCCGCGGCCATGGCTTGACGGAACTTGTCGATGGTCATCAGTCGGCTGATTCGGGCCAGGGCATGAATGTGCGGGCCCGTCTTGTCGGGGGGCGAAGTCAGCAGCCAGATCCAGGTGACCGGCCGGCCGTCGATCGACTGAAAATCGATGGGCGTGCCCGCCTTGCCGATGGCCATGATCAGGTGGTCGGCGCCGGCACACTTGCCGTGAGGAATTGCCAGGCCATTGCCGATGCCGGTGGTGCGGGTGGATTCGCGCTCCAACACCGAATCGAGGACTTTTGCCCCGTCGGCGACCTCACCGTTGGCGCTCAGCAGATTGACGAGCTCCTTGATGGCATCGCTCTTGGTCGTCGCGGCGAGCGGAATCTTGATATTGGCGGGCTTGAGGATCTCGGTCAGACGCATAGGTCACACGGCTCCGGCATACCATCGCGGCTTGGTTCCAAATGAAGGGCGGAATCCTACACCGACGGCGTGGGGGGAGCAAATCGCGCCGGCCCATCGACCAGCCCCCGTCGGGACCAGCCCAAACGGTTTTATGGACGCCATGTTGCCGCGCTCGGGGGTTGTTCTATAATCGCTGGTTGCAATCCCGATAGGAGAGGTTTTAAGCGTATGGCTCACATTATTGCCCAGCCGTGCATCGGCACCAAGGATACCGCGTGCGTCGCCGTTTGCCCGGTCGACTGCATCCATCCCACTAAGGATGAGCCGGCATTCGCGGCCGCCGAGCTTTTGTACATCGATCCCGACGTCTGCATCGACTGCGGCCTGTGCGTGGACGAATGCCCGGTCAAGGCGATTTTTCCCCAGGAAGATTTGCCTGCCGAGTGGGCCGACTTCATCGAGAAAAACGCTGACTATTATAAGAAGTAAGAGAACTGCCTA
>JBBQSU010000145.1:0-8555 GCA_038234815.1 Tepidisphaerales bacterium
CAGCGCCAGCGTGGTAGCGATCTGCTTCGCTTGCTCGCCGAGCAGGTCGTTGATCGTCCGCTGATTCTTGGCCATGAAGGCCCAACTGCTGAAGAACAGCCCGAGGCTGAGCAACAGCGTGAACGCGGCCACCAGTCGGCCTTCCAGCCCGACCCTGACCGAGAGGCGCGCCAGCCGGGGGAATCGGCATGAAAAAGCCGAACCATCGGCTCCGCTGGGGGAAGGTGTTAATGCTGCGTCCGTCATCAGCGCGGAGAATCCGCTTGACGAAACATCGGCCCATTGAGCCCGTGAGTTAATTCAGCAGCGAATCATTCGCCAGCAACTGCCTTCCAGGGAGGGTTTTTATCGGCCCCGAACGCTGCCAAATTGTCCGAAGTGGGAGTCGCCAATTGGCCCCGGCGATGCTAACGTCTAGGGATGAGCGATTCTTTTGAATCGTCCGAAATGCACGGACTGGCCGAGACGGCTTTTGTCTGTCCGCACTGTCAGGCCGAAGTGTCGATCCCCGCCGACCGGCTTGGCGACGAAGTGCATTGCCTCTATTGCGGAGAGAGCTTTTTGGCCCAGCTTGGCGTTTCAGATCCAAGCATCCAGCAGGTCATCGACGACACTGCCGAGGAGGCGACCGAAGCAGCGCCGCAACAAGAGGTGCAGCTTGACGCCAATCGCATCCGGCAGCTTGCCTCGCTGCGCCGTTCGCTTTACCGCTCGCGGTCTTATGCGATTGTCGGGGTGATAACGTGCTTTGTCACCGGCATCCAACTGACCATCAATGCCTATATGGAGGCGCGCGATAAGGGCATTAGTGCCAAGCCGCTTGGGCTCAGCTTATGTGCCATTGTCCTGGTGGTCACCGCGATGGTGCTGCTCAAAAAAGCCCGGCATATCCAGCAGGAAATTCGCCTGCTTCATCACCCCGATGTGGCCGATGGCGAACCGGACTTTTCGAAATTAAGCGATGGCAGCCAGCGGTGGAAACACCTGGAAGACATGACCCCACCTAATCGGCAGCCGCCGGATTAGGCATTGGCACCGTTGCGAAGCCCGACGACACACAATCGCCTTCTTCAGGGGCGGCACCTCGGCTAGGATTGGGAGCCGATGGCCAAATCTTTCTACATCATTGACGGACACGCCCAAATTTACCGGGCGTATTTCGCGCCGTTCCGCGACCTGACCAGCAGCACCGGCGAGCCGACCAGGGCCACGTTCGTATTCACACAAATGCTCATGAACCTGATCGAGCGCCGCAAGCCGGATTATCTGGCGATGGTGATCGATAGCGGGGATGAGTCGGTTTTCCGTAAAGCGATCTACCCGGAATACAAAGCCACACGCAAAGCGCGGCCTGCGGATTTTACGCCGCAGGAAGAGCGAATCTTGCGCCTGGTGCGAGATGCCGGCGTGCCGATTTTTGTCAAACCGGGCTTCGAGGCCGACGACCTGATCGCCACCATGGTCGAGCAGTTGGCCGAGCAGTTCCATGTTTATCTTGTGTCGAAGGACAAGGACCTGCGCCAGGTGTTGAGCGACCGCGTGCGGATGTATGACCCACAGAGCGATGAGGAAATCGGTCCACAAGAGCTGGAACTGAAACTGGGGATTACGCCGGCCGAGGCGGTGGAAATACAAACCCTGATGGGCGATATCACCGACAACGTGCCGGGCATCCCTGGGGTGGGCGAGAAGACCGCGATCAAGCTTATAAAGCAGTATGGCAAGGCCGAAGCGGTGATGGGCCATCTCGAGGATTTAACCCCGAAATTACGAGAGAATTTTCAGCAGCACGGACAGTATCTGGAACGAACGCGCGCACTGGTGACGCTAGATCGGAAAGTGGCATTTGGTTTTGATCCCGCCGCGTGCGCATTTACTAAGCTGAATCTCGCCAAGCTTCGGCCGCATCTTGAGGAACTAGGGTTCACCAGTCTGCTCAAGCGGATCACGTCACAGGAGGCGACTGATGGTAAGCCCTCCGACAAGCCGGCCCGGCAGATTAAGCCCCCTAAACCACTTGGCCCGCCGATCGAACCAGGGCTGTTTGGCGATACCGAAATTTGGGCAGAAGCCCCCCCGCCGGAATTTGAAACCGGTAAGGACGGCGATTACCAACTCATCAACACCCCGGAACTGTTGGACAATTTCGTGACCGCGCTTTCGGCTCAGAAGCGGTTTGCGTTTGATACCGAGACGGATGCGCTAAGCAGTGTGCGTGCCCGCTGTATCGGCATGAGCTTTTCGTGGAAAGCCGGCCAGGGCTTTTATGTTGCGATGGCCGGACCGAGCGGTTCGACGTATTTGGACCGTCAGGAGGTGCTGGCGCGTCTGCGGCCGATTCTGGAGGATGCAGCGATTGCAAAGGTCGGGCATAATCTCAAATACGATTTGCAAGTGATGCGCCAAGCCGGCGTGAACATTCGCGGGGTGGCGCTCGATACGATGATCGCGGCCTTCTTGCTCGATCCCAGCCGCAACCAATATGGGATTGATCCACTAGCGTTGAACCTGCTCAACTTTAGGAAAGTTCCAACGCAAGAACTGATCGGCAAAGGGAAGAATCAAATCAGCATGGACAAGGTGGAGCTTGCCCGGGTGGCGCGCTATGCCGCCGAGGACGGCGATATCGCCTGGCGACTGGCCGAGCTGTTTGAAAAGCGACTGGCAGAGATTCCATCTCTTAAGAAGCTTTGCGACGACCTGGAAATCCCGCTCATCGATGTGCTGGTGGACATGGAAGCCAATGGGGTCGCGGTCGATCCGGAGATCCTCAAGGAGCAGTCGCACAACCTTGGAATGCGCATCGATGCCCTGCGGGAGAAAGTCATCCAATCGGCGGGGATCGAATTTAACCTGGATTCACCCAAGCAACTTGGCGAAGTGATGTTCGATCGGCTTAAGCTTCGGGCGGTCAAAAAAACCAAGACCGGCTTCAGCACGGACGTTGAAGTGTTAGAGCGGCTTTCCCTGGATCATCCGCTGCCGAAATTGATGCTGGAATACCGGCAGTTGACAAAACTGAAGAACACCTATCTGGATAATCTGACGGATTATCTGAATCCAAAAACGGGGCGAATTCACGCGAGTTTCAGCCAGATCGGTGCCGAAACCGGGCGGCTCAGTTGCAGCGATCCCAACTTGCAGAATATTCCCATTCGGACGGAAGAGGGCCGGGCCATCCGACTGGCTTTCGTCCCCGGCGATCGCCAGAACAATGTGTTGCTGACGGCCGACTATTCGCAGATCGAGCTGCGCGTGCTGGCCCATTTTACACACGAGCCTGCACTGATGAAGGCATTTGAAAATGACGAGGACATTCATCGCGCGGTCGCCGCCGAGGTGTTTCACGTCCCGCTCGATCAGGTGAGCAAAGAACAGCGGAATCAGGCCAAGACGATTAACTTCGGCATTATTTATGGCGTGACCGCGTTCGGGCTGGCAAGAAGAATTGACGGGCTGAGCGTACCTGCGGCGCAGGACCTGATCGACACCTACAACCGCCGATTTCCGGGCATCCAGGGGTTCCTGATGCAATGTATCGAACAGGCGCGCGACAAGGGCTACGTCGAAACGATCCTCGGTCGCCGTCGCCCACTGCCGGATATCAGCAACAGCGTGCTGGCCATTCGCAGTGCCGCCGAGCGCATGGCGATCAACAGCGTGGTGCAAGGCTCCGCCGCGGACATGATTAAGGTGGCGATGCTCAATGTTTACCGGCGCTTGCGAAGTGAAAATCGACCGAGCCGCTTGCTGATGCAGGTGCATGACGAACTGGTTTTTGAAACGCCGCTAGCGCACGTCGAAGCCGAAGCCGAGATGGTGAGAACGGAAATGCAGAACGCCATGACTTTGCGTGTGCCGATTCGGGTGGAAGTGGGATGGGGCAAGAACTGGCAGGAGGGGAAGTAGTCCGCGACGGAGGCCCGCCGCAGGGACCGCAACGCCGG
This sequence comes from Tepidisphaerales bacterium, assembly GCA_038234815.1. GTDB lineage: Bacteria > Planctomycetota > Phycisphaerae > Tepidisphaerales > Tepidisphaeraceae > JBBQSU01. The sequence goes on from JBBQSU010000145.1 coordinate 3,948, forward strand.
GCGATCGATGGACCCGCGGGGGACGCGCGATTTTGCCCCGGGCGCCATCGCGGGTAGGCTGCCGTCCCTTATGGCGCTTGCGACGTTAAATAACCTTGAAAAGACCTTCGGCAAACGGGTCATGTTCGACCACCTGAACCTGACGATCTACGAAGGCGAGCGGATCGGCCTGATTGGGGACAACGGATCGGGCAAGACCACGCTGTTTCGGATGCTGGCGGGGGAAATGTCGCCCGACGTCGGTTCGGTATCCATCTCTCGCGGGGTGAAGATCGGCTGGCTGCAGCAAGATCCGACGTTTGATCCAACCAACACGGTGATGGACGAAGCCGAACTGGCATTTGCAAAACTGCACGCGCTGTCGCATCGCCTCCACGAGCTTGAACATCTCATGGCCGATCATGCCGGCGAGGAACTACAAGCCACGCTCGATGACTACCAGCACGTTCAGCACGATTTCGAACTGGAAGGCGGCTTTGCCTGGCGGCACAAGCTCGAAGCCACTTTGCTCGGCGTGGGATTGACCGAATCTCACTGGGAACAGAAAGTGGATACACTTTCGGGGGGGCAGCGCTCGCGCCTGGCTCTAGCCAAGCTGCTGATTAGCTCGCCTGACCTGCTCCTGCTGGACGAACCCACCAATCACCTCGATCTGTCCGCGATCGAGTGGCTGCAAAATTATCTGCTAAATTTTTCCGGCGCGGTCCTGCTCGTCAGCCACGACCGTTATCTGCTGGACAAACTGGCCACGCGCATCGCCTGGCTGACGCGCCGGCAAATCAGCAGCTACAAGGGAAATTACTCTAATTTCGTCGAACAAAAGGCACTGCAGGAACTGACGCAGCAGCGGCACTATCAAGAGCAGCAGGCCGACATCGAAAAACAGAAGGAATTCATCCGCAGGTTTGGGGCAGGCCAGCGCAGCAAGGAGGCCAAAGGCAGGGAAAAGCGACTCAATCGGCTTCTGGCCAGTGACCAGATGATCGCCGGCGTGCAGCAGAGCAAGAAAATCAATCTGTCGCTTGAAACCGACCAGCGGGCCGGCGATCAGGTGCTGGACGTGCGCGAATTGACCAAGGCTTATGACGAGAAGCTGCTTTGGAAGGAGATCAAGTTCCACATTGTCCGCGGGGAGCGCATCGGCGTGATCGGGCCGAATGGGTCGGGCAAAACGACGCTTCTGGAAGTGCTGCTTGGCCGCCGGGACGCCGACGCGGGAAAGTTAAAGTGGGGCGCGAATCTGCAAATTGGCTATTACGACCAGCGGCTCGACGACCTTAATCCTGAAAACACGGTGATCGAGGAACTCAACGAAGGCCGCGATCTTCCCGACCAGGTCTTGAAAGATACGCTGGGCCTGTTCCTGTTCAGGGGCGACGATGTGTTCAAGCCTGTGTCGCTGCTCAGCGGGGGCGAGCGTGCTCGCATCCGCCTGGCGCAATTGCTGATCGATCAACCCAACGTGTTGATCCTTGACGAGCCGACGAATCATCTGGACGTGGGCTCTTGCGAAGCGCTAGAGAATGCCCTGCGGGATTTCCCGGGCACTTTGATTTTTGTCAGTCACGATCGCTATTTCATCGACCGCGTGGCCAAGCGGCTGCTGATTCTCGATCCGCCGGGCTTGAAGGATTTTGAAGGCAACTACAGCGCCTGGCAGGCGAAGCAGAAAACCCTCTCCGCCAAGCCGACTGCTTCGCCGGCACATGCACCCAGGTCCAAGCCGGCCCCGGGCGCAAAGGTCCAGGCTAAGCCGACCAAGGATAATCCCTATAAGCGTCCGTTCGGAAGATTGCCGATAGGGGAACTGGAAAAGGAAATCCAAGTGACGGAGCGTAAACTGGCCGAGTGCCAGAACAAATTCGGCGAGGCCAAAATTTTCCGCGATCCGGCGGCGAAGAAGCGATTGCAGGATGACTTTGACGCATTGAAAAGAAAGATCGACGACCTTGAGGCCGAGTACTTCGCCCGGGAACAGTAGCCGCCCGGCGGGCGCGCACGGGCCGCCGCTGGCAATGGGCCGCTCCTTCCTGCGTGACCAATAAAAAAAACGCTACGCCCCCACTTTTGCTGCGGTGGAAAGGCATCGGCCGCTTCTGCGTCGCCCATCCCAGGTTTCGCTTCTTCTTCGGCCCGGTCACAGTCAGCAATACCTATCGGTCGGTTAGCAAGCAGTGACCATCATGCGTGAAGGAATCTGGCGGGTGTGGTTTCGGCCTGATCGGATCTTATCGCTGGCTTTGCGAAAAAGCCTTTGCGTGATAGCCGGCGGCGTTGACAGCGTCCATGAGCTGGCGCACGGTTATGCCGGACTTGTCGTACAGCACCGACGCTTGCCCACTATTGAAATCCACCTCAACCTCATGCACCCCGGGCAAAGCGGTCAATGACCGCTGAATGGCCTGCTCGCACTTGTGGCAGTGCATCCCATCGATCTTAATTAGTGCTAGCTGGTCGCGATTCAAATCAGCCGACATCCAACGCCTCCGGCGAAAACCAACATAACGGTACGTCCAACCTCTCGCTCGGGCAAGTCGGGGAGACCCTCATACGGGCTTTCAGTTCTGGCTTATTTTGGAACGACCTGCGCGAAGGGCTGCGGGCACGCCCTGTTCACACTTCCTTCGTTGCGCGATCGGCAGTTTCAGGAAAGATTCGATTGTCCGACTGACGATCGCGGATTGTGCATGGTGCGGCCAGGCACCGGACTCATCTATCCCCTCTAGTTACCACCTGCAGGCGAACGCTACCTTCAACCGGAGTGGATCGCGCGCCAGCCAAAGTGAATGCTGCCGTGCTCCCAGTCGCAAATTGCCGCGCAGCTTTGGCTTCGTCTGTCCCAAGGCGCACGGACGGGCACCCAGTCACAATGAGGTCCCCGTTCCTTACGCAATCGAATCCGGAGAATCAGCCCCCGGTGCGCCGGGGAACAAACGCGCGGCTGGAATCCGAACCGAAGGTCTGGTTGTGTCCTACCTGCTTCTGCGTGGCCCCGCCCATCTTGCGCCCCTCCGGCAGGCCGCCCTTGTTCAACATGCTGCTCAAGCTACTCTTATGGGGCTTGCTCAAACTATCCTTTAAGGACTTGAAGCCCGCCGATTCCGATACCGGTGTCGTCGGCAGCTTGTCCACGGATTTAGAGACGCCGGATTTAGAGACGCTCTTTTTTTGCTTTGCCATAAATAGCTCCTGCGCTTTCAGATTTTTGATCCCGCGAACTTACTTTAGTTCGACGGTCCAGTATGCGGTATCAAGGAACTGTTTCCAGCTATGATACTTTGCATCAGCCAGCCGGATGTTAATCACCGGACTGCGTTTGGGTTTCACCGGCTTGGTAATCAGGTGCATCTTCGCCTGATCGGGCGTGCGGCCGCCTTTTTTCACGTTGCACTTCACGCAACAGCAGACGATGTTCTCCCATGAGCTTTTCCCGCCCTGGCTCTTGGGCAAAACATGATCCAGCGAAAGCTCCGTGGTCGAAAACTTCCTGCCGCAATACTGACACTTGCTGCTGTCACGGGCGTAAATATTTCGGCGATTGAATTTCACGTCCTGACGCGGAAGCTTGTCGTAGCCCAGCAGCCGGATGATGCGCGGAACAGCGATGTTGAACCGCACCGTGCGAATCCAGTCAAACTCCGCAGGCTCGAATTCCTGCCTGAGCAGCGAAAGCTCCTGCCATTCCTCAAAATCGAAGGTCTGCCACTTGCTCTTGCCGACGTCGTCGGTCTCAATGTGAATGACCTCAGCCATCTCGCGGCAGAGCATGGAAAATGCCCGGCGAACATTAATGACCCGGATGGCCTGGTAATACTTGTTGAGGACCAAGACGTTGGCCGCAAGCGATGACGGCAAGGCCAGAACCGCGCCGCCCGAACATGAAGATGGGATCGGATCGAAGCTCATTAATGCACCGCAACACACGCTTAACTCGCACCGTCTTGGGAGTGACCTCCGGTCAGTGAAAGCTCGGTCCATCCTGAGATCGACCGACCGACAGGTCGTGTGACCAAACCTCTCGTGTAGATTATGTTACCCCCGGGCAGAAGCAAAGGCCAGCAGGTCGTTAGTCCGCCCGGGTTTCTCGCTGTTGGGATCGGTTGGCCTTTTGCCCAAATTGTATGATAGTGCATTGAATGTGATTTTTTGTCGAAGGGAGAACGTGAAACGTCGTGTGGTCATCACCGGAATCGGCGCGGTCAGTCCGAACGGCCGCGGGGCAACTGTTTTTGGCGACGCGTGCATCAAAGGAATCAGCGGGCTGAAGCGTTACGACGGCGCGCCAAACAAACTTCAGACCAGCGCCGTAGCGTCGATCGATTTCGATCCAACCGGCCTCATGGAAGCCGCTGAACTGCGACGCGTGCCGCGCATGGTGCATCTCGCCTTGGCCGCATCTCGCGAAGCGATGAATCAGGCGGGTGTCGTAATCGCCGACGATGATCAGCCCCTGCAACGATCCATCGGCGTGATGCTGGGCACGGGCGGCGGCGGGCTGGCTTTTGTCGAAGAACAGTACAAGCAGCTCTTCCAACAGGGGACGGCGTCGTTGTATTCAATTACCAGCGGGACGCACGGAAACCTTTCCAGCGAGTTGTCGATTGCGCT
>JBBQSU010000146.1:0-8535 GCA_038234815.1 Tepidisphaerales bacterium
TTTATCGATCCCGGCTTAGGGTCTGCTCGACCGAAGTAAAAAGTGGTGCGCTTTTTGGTGCCAAAAAGCGCACCAAGATTTGACCCCTCCCAAAAAAAATAAAAATTTTTACAAACCTCGTACAGGCAGATGGTTAAGTGCATTCTGGAGCACTCCGAGTTGCGCGAATTTGCGCCAATTCGCGCAACTCTCGCCCTTATGGTAGAGGAGTATCGTTGTGAGCAACAACACGTCGATTGCCTTGATTGCCCTTTTTGCCGCGTGCATCTACGCCGCGCGCCTTTTGCTCGGTGCTGGAATCGCCCCGGGGCAATCGTCAGGCGAAGTGGGAGCTGCAACCGCGCCGTTTATCTCGTGTGTTTACGCCGCAAGATTTTTCTTTCGCTGGGCCATTCGACGGATGCGACAAATGGGACCCTCCCAAGACCTCGCTGCACACGGAAACGACCTCTTCGCGAATCTATGGGGACCCCAAAGGGACCTCTTCGGGACCCCCTTTGGACCCCCTTTTCCGGTTCAAACGGACGCGAACTATGCAAATTTGCCTGATTTTGGACGAAATCCCGTTGGCTCCACCATGGTATGCTCGAAAAGGAATGTTGCTCGGGGGACAGGGCTCTGGCGACGAGGGGCAACCCCATATCGCGGCAAAGCGTTTCCCGCTCCGCCACTCTCGAACGGGAGAGGACCAGCGGGCGGGGCTATGTTAACGGTTACCGCGTCAGTTCTCCGCCGGCGTCACACGGACGAGATTGCGGTGGCATCGTCACAACGACGCGCTACACCTGATTCCCCTGTGAAGCAGGGCGGGCAATTTCCCTTCGACGTTGGATCGAATACTATTCCCCGCACACTTATGTCAGACGCGCCAAAACCTGAAACGTCGATTGCCCCGTCGAGCGCAAGTTCCAAAAAGCCCGGGGGCGTGAAAGAGACGATCGAATCGATCCTCGTCGCATTTATCCTGGCGTTCGTGTTTCGCGCGTTCGTCGTCGAAGCATTTGTCATCCCGACCGGATCAATGGCGCCGACACTGCTGGGTGCGCACACGCGCTACACCTGCCCGGATTGTGGCTACGCCTTCACAGTAAATTATTCAGCCGGCGTGGAAGCCGGCGACGTGAACATCCCTCCCAATGCGGTGGTGCGCCGGCGCGAGCCGGCCGGGTGGGATTCGGAGATGCGCCCGCGCAGCCGCGAGGTGATCTTGCCCAAGACTTATTCGCTGTACTGCCCGAATTGCGGCTGCAAGGTGCCGCGTGAGCAGGCGACGGGGCCGGCGGTGCATTACGGGGACCGCATCCTGGTGTTGAAATATCTTTATCTTTTTGAACCGGCCAGCCGGTGGGACGTGGTGGTTTTCAAAAGCCCCACGGCCGATGAAGACCGCGTATATCGCTATCAAACTAATTACATTAAAAGACTGGTTGGCAAACCGGGTGAAAGTGTGATGGTGCTGGACGGGGATATTTTCGTCAGCCACAGCACTGCAGGCACGCTGGAACCGTCGGATTTTGAAGTGCAGACTAAGCCACAACATGCACAAGATGCCCTGTGGCGCATCGTTTACGACAACGATTTTTACCCGCAGGGTCTGACGCGCGCCGATGAATCGACCTGGCACCAGCCATGGAGGCCCGACGGCAAAGCCGGCTGGGATCTGGGCGATAAAACCCGGCGGACGTTTCGATTCAACAATTCAACCGGCTCGTCGTCATTGAAGTTCGACCCCGCAGCCAGCCCCAATGCTTCGCCGCTGACCGATTGGCTGGCTTATGACCAGGTGCCTCAGTCCAACCAGGGCACCGATTCCCCCGCCGATACGTTCCATCTGCCGCCTTATCAAGGCGAGAACGCGGTCAGCGATTTGCGCTTGACCTTCTTCTACCAACGCACGTCCGGCGACGGCCCACTTCAGGCGCAACTGACGAAATTCGATCGCACCTTCACCGCCGAGATTTACAAAGATCATGTTCGATTGCTTCAGCGGCAAGGCGACGGGCTGGAACAGGTGATGATCGCCGACGTGCCAGTGAAAATTCGATCCGACGCGCGGATTGATTTTGAGAACGTGGATTATCGCTTGACGCTGCGAGTGGACGGCAAAACCATTCTGCAAACCACGCCCCAGCAATACGCGCCGGACACCGGGCACCTGCTGAAACTGTATCAACTGCGTCAACCCTCGCCGCCACCGACGATTCAGATCGTCGCCAGCGCACAAAGCTGTGAGCTGTCGCACGTCAGCATTTGGCGGGACGTGTTTTATACGAATCATGGTAGTGGAATGCGCTCGGCCACGCCTGAGGATTTTCCGGCGGCAGTGGCGCGCCTGGGCGACGACGAGTATTTTGTGATGGGGGACAACTCGCCGGTAAGCTGGGACGCGCGGTTTTGGAACGGTCCGATCAACCTGCCCGATGAAGACCTGATCGTCGATGCCGGGCGCGTGCCCGGACGATTCATGCTGGGCAAGGCGTTCTTTGTCTACTGGCCGGCAGGGTTCCGACCGCTGCCCTCGGGGCCTTCGATCATTCCGAACTTCGGCCAAATGCGGTTCATTCACTAACGCTGACCGTGTGTTTTTTGGAACGACCACATGAGTCCGCTGGCCCCAAACGACGTGCCTCCATTAAAGCACGACCCCTACGCGGCGTTCCGCTCGCGGAATTATCGCTATTTCGTCGGCGGATTTTCTCTCGGCACCATCGGAATGCAGATGCAGACGGTGGCCGTCGGCTGGGAAATATATTCCTGGACGCATTCCAAGCTGGCGTTGGGGTGGATCGGCTTGGCGATGGCGCTGCCGACGATCGTGCTGGCCCTGCCGGCCGGGCACTGGGCCGATCGATTCGATCGCAAAAAAATCACCTGCATTAGCCTGCTGCTTACATCATTGTGCGCCTTGATGATCGGCGTGCTTTCGGTGTTGACCAATCGCGGGCAGTTCAGCGTTCACACGGCGCAGTGGGTGATGTATGGCCTGTTGGTGCTGGAAGGCTCGGCCGCTTGCATCGGCCGGCCGGCGCGGGCGGCCCTGCTGCCGCAGATCGTCAAGCCAAGCGTATTTCCTAATGCCGTGACCTGGAACAGCAGCGTGTTTGAACTGTCGTCGATGCTAGGTCCTGCGATCGGCGGCCTGATCGTCTATCGCTTTTCACCCGCGACGGCTTATTTCAGCAACGCGGTTCTCGCATTGGTTTACGGGGCGTTCCTACTGATGCTACGCGTGGAGCGTCGCCCGCAGGCGCTTCGCCGGGCCGCGGGCCTGAAAGACCTGCTGGCGGGGATCGAGTTCATGTTTGCCACGAAGTTGCTGCTGGGCGTTGTGACGCTGGACATGTTCGCGGTTCTGCTGGGTGGCGCTACTTTTCTCTTGCCCGTCTTCGCTAAGGACATCCTCGGCGGAACAGAGCTGGAGTATGGCTTCCTACGTGCCGCGCCCAGTATTGGCGCGTTTACCATGGCGTTTGTGATTGCGCACCTTCCGCCGTTCAAGCGCGCCGGCCGCGTGATGTTGTTGGCGGTGGCGGGGTTTGGACTGGTGACGATCGTTTTCGGCTTGAGTCGTTCATTCCCCTTGTCATTTGCCATGCTCGTACTCACCGGCGCGTTTGATAACGTCAGCGTGGTCGTTAGGCATACGCTTATCCAAGTGCTGACGCCCGATTCGATGCGCGGACGTGTGTCGGCAGTCAACCAGGTCTTCATAGGTTCGAGCAACGAACTGGGCGGGCTGGAAAGCGGCGTGACGGCGGAGTGGTGGGGTCCGGTGGCCAGCGTCGTCTTCGGCGGGATCGGCACGGTGCTGGTGGTGATCGGCTGCGCGGCCATTTTCCCTCCGATACGGGCGGTCGGTCGTTTGACCGACGTCCAACCGCCCGATGACCCGCCGGCTTCGCCGGAACTGAATAATCTGAAACTCATCGAAGAGGCCGCCCGTGAAGGTACGGATTAGGTATGCAGCTGCTGCCAGCAGCGCATCCACTGTTTGCGCCCGGAGTTACCGGAGCAAGACATCGTCCCGAAATGCCGATACAACTAGCGGCGAAAGCCTGTGGCGAAATGCACGTACTGATCCTCAATCAAACCTTCTATCCCGACGTCGCGTCCACCGGGCAACTGATGTGGGACCTGGCGCGACATCTTGATGTAAACGGACACCGGGTAACGGTTGTCACCAGCAGCTATTTCTATGGTTCGACGCAGGCACATGCCCGGCGGCGCGAGACGATCGGCAACATTGGCATCGTTCGCGTGCGGCAGACCGGATTCGGCAAGAAGCATTTGATTGGCAGACTCTTTGATTTCGCCAGTTTCTATGTCACGGCTGGATGGCAGTTGATCGACGGCCCGCGGCCGGACGTCATCTTGGCTCTGACCAGCCCCCCGATGATTTCGACGCTGGCCGGATTGGCGCGGCAGTTCCTAAGCAAGCCCGACGGTTCGCCGGTGCGTTTTGTCTACCATGTGATGGACCTCTATCCCGACGCCGCCATCGCGCCGGGCGTGATCGGCGCCGGATCGTTGCCGGCCCGCTTGTTTGCTCGATTAACGGAGCGCACCCTGCGTTTGGCCGACGCGGTGATCGTCCTGGGCAGGGACATGCGCGACCGTGTGCTGAAGAACTATCCTCGCGGGGCGAGCGCCGATCGTATTCACGTGGTGCAGCCCTGGGCCGAATCCGAGATGCTCAGCCCCCTTGAAAAAACTGCCAATCCGCTGGCCGTAGAGCTGAGGCTGGTCGATTCGTTTAACGTCGTCTATTCTGGCAACCTCGGTATCGCCCACGATTTGGAGACGATGGTTCGGGGGATCGAGCAAACGCGTGACGATCAATCAATCAAATGGATCTTCATCGGCGGGGGCAAGCGATTTGATCAGCTCAAGTCACTGGCCAAGGAACAGAACTGGCCGAACATTATGTTTCTGCCGTTTCAGGACCGTGAAAAGTTGAACTTCTCTCTCAACCTCGCGGACGTGCATCTGATCAGCCAGCAGCCGTCATTCACGGGGGTGGTGGTGCCGAGTAAGCTTTTCGGTGTGCTGGCGGTGGGCAAGCCCAGCCTGATGATCGGACCGGCCGAAGCCGAAGTCTCGCGGATCATCGACGAAAATCGGGTCGGGTTCGTGGTGGAAAACGGTCAGGCCGCGCGGCTGGTCGATCGCATTCATCAGCTCCAGCAGGATGCGAACTTAAGGGATGAAATGGGCCGGCGGGCACGGGCGGTCTTCGAGCAGAAATTTGATCGTGATACCGCCTGCACCAGAATCGAAGAAATTCTCAAGGGCGTTGTGGATCAGGCGGGGGACAGAGGACGGGTTTGCAAATGACGGCATCGACCTTTTCATTGGAACCATTGAAAGTCGCGCTGGAAGCCAACAGCGCCGCCTATCGCCGGGCCGTGCAGACTTCGGCGCCGGGCGAGTGCTGGGATTTCGTAGTCTTGACTGCCGCCAACGAAACGCAGGCTGCGGGGTATCGGCAGGAACTGGCGTTGCGCCATCGAGTGGTTGGATCGACGGGCGCGTTTTTCCCTGCGATTCAGCGGAGCCTGGTGGTGGCGGATCCGCCTGGACGTCGTGCCGGTTCGGGCGGGGCCACCTTCGCGGTGCTCAAGGCCCTTTCGCAGCAGTTTGATCTTCAGGGCAGCGACTTTGACCGCCTGCGCATCCTTCTGATCCACAGTGGCGGGGCCAGTCAGCGGCTGCCCATGTATTCGCCGGTGGGCAAGATTTTTGCCCCGCTTCCGCTGCTTCGTCCCGACGGGCAGATCGCTACGTTGTTCGATCACCTTTATCTGACGCTTGCGGGGTTGCCGGATCGGCTTGGGCCGGGAATGCTGGTATTGGCCGGCGATGTTTTTCTCTTGCTGGATCATCGCCACGTTACTCGGCCCGAACCGGGCGTGTCGGCCATTTCCATGCGCGTGGAACCGGAACTGGGCGAAGGGCATGGCGTGTTTGTGACCAATGCGCAGAGCGCTATCACCCACACGCTGCAAAAAGTATCCACCGAAACTATGAAGCAACGCGGGGCGATGGACGATTCGGGCAAAGTGCTGATCGACACGGGCTTGCTGTTTTTTGACGCGCCTCGCACGCGGCAACTGGCCGGGCTGGCCGGTTCGGCATCGCGGCGAGGGATTCAAGACCGCCATGTCCAGCAGATCGATCTTTACGAAGACATGACCGAAGCCCTTGCTGCAGGAACGGTCGAAACAGCCTTTCTGGCCGATGTTTCGAAGCGGGCGATGCGCCGCGAACTTTGGAAAGCACTTCACAAAATTCCCTTTCGGGCGATGCAACTTGACGGCCAATTCCTGCATCTTGGCACCACTTTGCAGTTCCGCGACGCCATGGTGGGTCACAATCCTTCCCCCGCGGCCGAACTATTCCAACAAAATGTCTTGGCCCATAGTCAATGGACAATTGCCGCTGGCCGGCGGGTGTATCACAGCGTGCTGCTGGCCGATGGGGGCGCAAGCGGGCAACTCGGTGAATCCAGCGTGGTCGAACACAGCCTGCTGCGCGCCCCGGCGAGCATCGGCAAAGGGTGTGTCGTCAGCCAGGTCGAAGCGCTGACGCAGGAATTGCATCTGGATGATGATCGCCTGTTGTTCCAGGCCCCGGTTCGCCCGCCGACAAAGGCAACTGCTGGCAAGCCCACCCGGGTGCGCCCGTCGGGTCGCAGGCCCAAGCCCGTCTCCCCGCTTCTGTATGTCCACGTCTATGCCGGCGTGAAAGATGATTTCAAAGGTCGTTTCGACCAAAAGCAATGCGCTTATCTCAACGCGCCGATGGAAAATTGGATGCAATCACACGGCGTTGTGGCCAAAGACCTGTGGCCGGCCGAAAGCCCGGACAAGCGGACGCTTTGGACGGCGCGATTGTTCGTTGCTACTCCGAAGCGCGACATGGCGCCATCGGCGATTGCTTTCAATGCGTCGCCAAAGCCTAAACGCAGCGAACTTGCCCGCTGGCGGAAAGCTCCCCGTTACAGCATGGCGATGATCCTCGAACAGGCCGAAGCCCAGGCGCTGATCGAACACCGAGAAGTGGTGGCAGCCCATTTGCAGGCGAGCGAATTGATCGAAGCCATTCGCCGGCGCGAGGACCGGCCGGTTGAGTCCGTCGTGGGCCGATATCAAACCTCATCCGCTTACCGCGCTAGCGAGGATCGCCTGCGACAGTTTGCCCAAGGGCAAAGCGTCGATGCCAATTCCGCGATCGACCAGGCCCGCGCGTTTTGGACGATCGCGCAACTTCAACAGCGGCCCGATCACCCGGATCACACCGCCAGGCAACACGTCGATGCCGGCATGTCGGAGGCGTTTGCAAAAATCGCCCAGGCCAGTGAGATCGGGCACCGCGTGCTCCATCGTCCGGCCAGTGGCTCGGGCCGTCTGCCGCGCGAAATGGAAATTGTGGCGACCGCGCCGGTGCGCCTGGACCTGGCTGGGGGCTGGACCGATACGCCACCATATTGCTTTGAGCGGGGCGGGCATGTGGTCAACGTGGCGATCGATTTAGACGGTCGCCCGCCGGTGCGGTCTATCGTCGGCACGCTTAGCCAGCCGCGATTGATCCTGGAAAGCCACGACTTAGGCGCGACAATCGAAGTGACAGAAATCGATCTGCCCGATGCGCCGGTGAACGTCCGCGATCCGTTCGCTCTGCATAAGGTGGCGCTTCAACTCACCGGCTTGCTGCCGACGCAGCACCGCGACGTGCGAAAGCACCTTAAATCGCTGGGCGCGGGCCTGCGCATCGTCACCGAGTGCCGTGTGCCAAAAGGCTCCGGCCTGGGCACCAGCAGCATCCTGGCCGCGACGCTGCTGGCCGGTCTGCATCGACTTCGCGGAGTAGAACCGACCGTCACCGATCTCATCGACCAGGTTTTGACGCTCGAGCAGAGGCTCAGCACCGGCGGGGGATGGCAGGACCAAGTGGGCGGAATTGTCGGCGGAGTGAAATCGACCATCACCGGTCCCGGCGTGCCGCAGCGGCCTGTTGTCGAAACGCTCGCGCTCTCCGATGCACAGTTTCAGTCGCTCCAGGAGCGGCTGGTCGTTTATTATTCCGGCCAGCAGCGGCTGGCCCGCGATATTTTGCGCCGCGTGATGGGTCGCTGGCTGGCCCGCGAGCCGGCGATCGTGATGTTGCAGGAAGAACTTAAGCAAGGTGCCGCCGGCCTGCGCACTCAACTGCTCCGTGGCAACTGGGCCGAGTCCGCGCGCCATATCGCCCGCTATTGGCAGATCAAAAAAGAACTGTTCCCCGGCAGCACCACGCCGACGATCGACGTTCTGCTATTGGAGATGCGCGACGATTATCTGGCCGCGGGCCTGGCCGGTGCCGGCGGCGGGGGGTTCGCTTATTTTGTCTGCGCCGACGCCGCCCAGGCGTCCCGGCTGCGCTCCCGGCTGGCCGAGCGGTCAAATCGGCCCGGGTCGCTGGGGAGCGTCTATCCAACGCAGATCAACCGCGCGGGGTTGCAACTTACGGTTGGCAAGCCGCAGCGCTGATGCCAAC
>JBBQSU010000147.1:0-8524 GCA_038234815.1 Tepidisphaerales bacterium
GGCGATCCACGGCGGCGCTCCGGTTGCTCCTCAGCAGAGCCGTATCCTCCGCGTGGATCAGCGAAGCGTATCAGAAACGAGCAAGGCCGGGATGTTCCCGGCCCTGAATCAACAACTTGGCCCGACAACCTAATGTTCAAACCGGGGACAGGAATGGGGTCTGGACAACCCCTCGCCGCTTGGACCCCGCGAAAGGCAGTTCTGTAGCCCACCGATGCAGAATAGCGTGTGGCAGGAAGATCGCGGGAACCGAATCCCGACCGCAATGGATGACACTGCAATATGGACACAATAAATACCGACCCCTATATGTCCAGATGCCAGTGGTGCCCCCTTCGTGTCTTTGTGCCTTCGTGGTTAACCCCGCCTAGTTCGGTAGGCTCGGCACTGCCCACCGACGTACGACAGCGTGTGGCAGGAAGATCGTGGGCGGTGCCGACCCTACAGAATTAGCAGGGTCGAGACAGAGCATTCCATACCGATTTTCGCTGTTGCTCGTTAATCCCACAATCGCGCACAGGCCCAGCAAGAACCATGCGCTAACAATGAGTAGTATGGAATGTCCATTTTGTATTCTCGAGGACCGTCCGGGAAAATGTGGGCTGTTATCGACTACCGATGCCCAATATGTTCATCCCATCGTATCCGCAAAACCGCAGAGCAACTGTGTTTCAATTGCTGCGGAAATCGTGGGGATGCGTTACTGCGCAGATAAATCCAAGCGACCTTTTTTCGACAGGTCAGGGTCTCTACCGAACCGAGTCGGTCTCTAGCAGATAGACAATCGCGCGCTCTTTTGATCTTGACCACCACATTTTGAACTCATATTTCCCGTTAATTCGACTTCGCACTTCAGTAATGTCCGAAGCATCTATCGTATAGTTCGGATCGCGAAGATCCCAGCTTCGGTCTAGGTACCTAAGAACCCCTTCCCACTCTTCTGAGGTGATTTCGCATATGTCGCCTTTGACTAGCGCCATCCACCGTTCGAACTCGAGGGCGTTTAAATGCTGAGCTACAAACAGGTTTCTTCCACGATCAGCCGAATAGTAGAAGTAGTCCAAATCGCCTTTGCCGAAACTGCCCAGAACGTCCCGTCCTAACGGAACATCAACCCATGAAGCGGCTTTACCTCGTATGGATACCGTGGCGGCTTGAACCAGCCAAATAACCCCAACGAGGAGCGGTACTGCAACCAGGCCTCCAGCGACAAGGATTCGTCGTCTACGCATACTGGGCTTCCCCACGAACGGCGGGCGTGACGAAGTGATTAATTCAGGCTCGCCTCGAACGTTTCGGAGCTGACATAGCCTGATGAACTGTACCGCCGACCGCAATTATAAAACACTCCAGTGTATCCGTAGTTTGGCCCCCGCGCGATCCTGCATTACGTCTGGACAAGCGCTCAATGGGTTAAGAAAATAGAACCATTGTCAGCACATGATTGATCAGGTGTTCTGATGGCATCGTGTTCGACAGTAATAGTTACCCCGCCTTGGAGAATCGCGATGAGTATTCGACAGTTGCTGGTGGCATTGCTGATGCCGGTAACGCCCCTTTGGGCCGGGCGATCCCCCGCCACCGCACCGACGACTTCGCCTTCGGAAGTCACGATGGTCTACACACTCGGGGACGACAACAATGCAAAGCTCGTGCAGAATCCAACCGTCGAGCAGATTAGAGCGGCGGTGGCCTCTCTAGATGGCGAGAAGGTGCAGGCCGTCTATCTCAATCGGGACGACGCCCATGGCATTCAGGCAAACTGGATGGCCAAGAACGAACTGACCTTTCAATACTTGGACGGGGATGCGCGAATGTATCACACGACCGCGAAGCATTCACCCGACGTGGCCGTGAGACTTTTGCAATCGTACATGAGCGGCAAGGATGAATGGTTGAAGATGGTCAAATGGGAGCCGGAGAAATAGCACGACCGACCGCCATGCGGGATAGCCCCCCGCCGGAGCGGACCGCGGCGGCGGCATACTTTACTCGCGGTCCAGCGTCGCGCGGGCACCGCCGCAGTCGCGATCATAGTTTCTGTTGTAACTACCATTGCATGGCACCGCCGGTAGCTGCATAACCCGCCGAGACCAAGGAAAGAGTCTAGGACTCGTTAGTGACGCGTTATGTCGCCGAGGATTCTGAAATGGCAACGGTTCGCATGACTCGTTATTGCGGGACGCTCCAGTCCACTGGCATCTTCTTCGCTGGCTTGATCGGTGTCGCCCTACTCATTTTTTCCGGCCACACGATTTACCGAAACTGGATCGCGCGACAGTGGCCGCTGACAGAGGGATGCATTACCTCAGCGAGAACATTCTTGCAGGACGCGAGTACAGGCAAACCCGGGAACGCGAAAGTGGCGAGAGCAGAGGTTCGTTTTTCATATGCAGTGGACGGAAAGCAGTATCAGTCGTCAAATGTCTCTTACCATCGCGGCATCGGAGGTACAAATCAGGTTTATGATCCGAGCTATGCCGTTACTTACCCAGCAGGCTCGTTGGTAAAAGTGGCCTACAATCCGCTGCAGCCGTCGGAGTCCGTGATTGACACGTCACAAGACCCATACATCAGGTTTTCGGCAGGCGTGATTTTGCTCCTCATGTTCTTTGGGTACCAGATTTGGCTTCGAAGCGGCTCAGTCGTCGGCCCGGCGACATAACCAGCGGTTGCCGCGCAGTGCCAGCCGTGGAATGTTGGTCCGCATCCCGCTGGCGGCGCCGTGCCTCGCCTTCGCCGGCCTCTGCGCGCTGTGTTACCATCGTTGGAAACAAAGGCAGCGCCCTCTCAACGGGCTATGCCTCCAATGCGGTTATGATCTCCGAGCCAGTCCCACGCGATGTCCGGAGTGCAGCACCCTCATAGCGTTGGGCGAGAGGGCCGACTTATGAGCAGGAAATTTAATCGCTAAAGTGCCGATCGCGGCCGAGGTGAGTGAACCGTCATGAATGACCCCCTTCCCGAGCAGACGATTTCGATCCGCGTGCGGTACCCTGAAGTGGACGGCATGGGCTACCTGCACCACAGCCGGTTTCTGCAATACTTTGAAATGGGGCGCATCGAACTGCTGCGGCAGATGGGCAGCAGCTATGCGACTCTGGAGGCCCAGGGCTGCCTGTTCGTGGTCGTCAAGGCGGAGATTAAATTCAAAGCGCCAGCGAAATTTGATGACGAATTAAGTCTCACCACCCGGCTGGTTCGCCAGACGCCCGTGCGCTTCGATCATGCCTATCAGCTTAAACGCGGAACGCAGCTCCTGGCCGAAGGAACGACCACGGTCGCGTGTGTGGATCCGAGCGGGCAATTGCAGGAAATCCCCGCGGTGCTGCGACGAGACGAGCCGTAAATCGGTTATTTTGATCGACCGGGCTTTCCGGCCGTTACGCTTCGAGGGCGTTTTTCGCCCGCGTGTCCGGTGGCGCTGTCCAGCAATTCGCGGGCCTGCGCGCGGGTGGTTTCGGTGATGCGTTGCCCGCCGATCATCTCGGCCAGTTCTTCGATCCGCTCGTCGCCGCTCATCACCCGCACGCTGGTGAGGGTTTCTTTTCCGACTACGATTTTTCGCACGGTAAAATGGCGATCGGCATAGCTGGCGATTTGGGGCAGATGTGTGATGCACAGCACCTGATGATGCCGGGCCAGTTCGCGCAGCTTGTCGCCAATGACCGATCCGAGCCGCCCGCCGACGTTGGCGTCGATTTCGTCGAACACCAGCACGCTGATTCGGTCGGACTGGGCCAGAATGCCCTTGAGCGCGAGCATCACGCGTGACAATTCCCCGCCCGAGGCGATCTTGCGCAGCGGCTGGGCGAGTTGGCCGGGATTGGTCTGGGCGATGAATTCCACTGCATCCAGCCCGCTGGCTAATGGCTCGGAGGTGGGGGTGATGGTCACGCTGAAACGCGCCTTTTCCATCCCCAGTTCAGACAACGCCTTTTCGATCCGCCCAGCCAGCGCCTTGCCGGCAGCGGTGCGCTGGCGCGACAGTTGCCCGCCCAGTCGTTGTATTTCCTCGAAAAGTGGATCAAGGCGTACCTGGATGCTTGTCAGATCGTCGGTCGCGCGCTCCAAGTCGCTGATTTTTTGGCCGATCTCCTGACGATAATCCAGCGCGATCGCCAGCGGATCGCCGTACTTGTTCAAGATGCGATTGATGACGTTTAAGCGATCGTTAACTTCCGTGAGTTCGGCCGGGTCCAGGTCCAGGCGGTCAAGATATCGACCCAAGTCAAACGCGGAATCTTCCAGTTGCACGGTGGCGTCACGAACGGTGTCGGCGACGGGTTTAAGATTGAAATCCAACTGCGCAAGTTCGGCCAGCACGCCGGTCGTCATTTTCAATCGCTCGAGGATCGACCCGTCGGCCTCGTACAGATTTGCGTGTGCCGCCGCGGCCTCTTTTTTCAACTTTTCCAGATTGGTCAGCACCGACGCGCGACTTTTAAGCTCTTCATACTCCGCAGGCTGCAATTCCGCAGCGTCGATCTCGCCAGCCTGAAATCGATACAACTCCAATTGCTGCTGCCGCAACGTGCGGCTGGCGCTCAAATTTTCAATCTGTCGCCGGGCCTCGGTCCATTCTTGGAAAACCGAGTGGTATTTCCCGCGCAGCTCGCCGGTCTCGGCAAATGCATCAAGCACGTCGATCTGGTTCGCGGGCTTCAATAGATATTGATGATCGTGCTGGCCGTGTACGTCGATGAGCCGGTCGGCGAGATTTTTCAGCATCCCCAGCGTGATGGGATGGCCGTTGACGCTGACGCTGGTTCGCCCGCTCGCCTGGAGCTTGCGGACCAGCAGCAGTTCTCCGCCGTCGCTGGTGAGGGGAATGTCCAGCACGGTTTCGATTTCCTCAAGCAATCGCTTGTTCTGAATATCGAAGACCCCGCTCACGCGGCCCTCGTCGGTGCCGGGGCGCAGCATCTCTGCAGCGCTGCGCAGGCCCAGCAGCAGTTCGATCGCGCCGATCACCAGGCTTTTGCCCGCGCCGGTGGCACCGGTAAAGCAGTTCAATCCGGCTTCAAACTCAATCCGTGCGTCGGCAATGACCGCAAGGTTGGTGATGTGCAGTTCTCGCAGCATGAGGCCGATCCCATGAAAGCGTGCTGATTTGCCAATATCCTCGTGCGTCAGGCAATATGCCCGCTGCGCCGGCGTCTCCGTCAGCCGCTTAGCTGACTTTCGATCCAGCCCCGACGGCTTCGGTCGGACCCATGACGATCACTTTTTGCGTCGCCGGATCGGTCGCGGCCAGGAGCATTCCCTGGCTCACTTCGCCGCGCATGGTCCGCGGGGCGAGATTGGCCACGACGATGATTTGCCGGCCAATCAGTTGCTCGGGCGCATAGTGCTGGCGCAGGCCGGCGCAAATTTGCCGCTTCTCGCCATTGGCCAGTTCGATTTGCAGCACCAGCAATTTGTCGGCATTGCCATGCGGCCGGCATTCCAGCACGGTGGCGATGCGCAGATCAATCTTGGCAAAATCATCGAATGTGATGGTCGCTGGCACAACCGGTGCCGGCGCTGCCGGCGGCAGGGTTGCAGCCGGTTTCTGCCCGGCGGGGGTCGTGGGGGCTTGCGGGGGAACGTTTTCCATAAAGATCACTCCATAATAATTGTTAATACATTAATCGAAATAATACTACGCAGGACCGCGCTATTTTGGCGGGCGGTTCCAGTCTTGCTTCCATGCCGATCTATCCGCGCGTCAATGACAAGATCAACATCGCCAGCAGCGCGATCGCGGCCAGCACCAGCACCCATAAGCTCATCCTCTTCGGCCCGGCGTCGTCGGCTTCGTCGGGGAGATCGATCGCCGATTCCTCGGCGTCGTCAGCCCAGCCGGTTTCTTCGTCTGATCCACAATGCGGGCAGGCCCGCGCGCCTGCGGGGACCATTTCTCCACAGTTGGGACAAGGGAAACTTTCACGCTTTCGTTCGGCCATGGTTCATGCGCTCGTGATCGCTGCGACGAGTTTCGCCTTGTCCCGGGGTTCGCGCATGGGCACTTCCTCGGCTATGACCACTTTCCCGTTCTTACCGATGATGACCGTTCCCCGTTTCGTGCAGTTATAAGGCTCCTCGCCCGCCCACATGCCATAGGCCTTGGCCATTTTCCGCGTGGGGTCGGCCAGAAGATCATACGGAATGTGATATTGCTTTTTGAAAGCCGCGTGCGAAAAGGGACTGTCGCAACTCACCCCGAGTATCACAGTATCGTGCCCCCCGCCGGTCAATTGTGGCCATTCCGGTCCGAGCGCGCAATGCTCAGTCGTACAGACCGGGGAAAAATCCATCGGGTAGAACAGCAGAACAACTTTTTTGCCCCGCAGGTCGGAAAGCTTGATCACGGTCTTGTCCTGATTCATCAGCGCAAAATCCGGAGCCAGATCGCCGGGCTTGAGGGTCTCAGACATTGTTTCCCTTTCGGTTAAGTCAGGCCGACAAGGTAGACGGACGGCCAGAGAAACTCAACGCGTGGTCAACGATTATGCAGCGCTCGCGCAGAGCAATCGCATGGCAGGTTCGTCGCCCCACCGCCCCAACCCCTCGGACGATGGCGGGGATCACAAGCCTTAAAATACCATCGAATGCCCCAACCTATGTGGCAGCGCGGCGGCAAGAACAAAGGCTGTCGTGGCCAAGCGATGGCTAGATACCGGCCGACCGATCGACCTGCTGAATCAGCCTGGGTCGCCTGCCGTTGAAAATTGGTCGTCCGTGAGGCCGCCGCTGCAGTTTGTGACGCGGGACCGATCGGGCTGCTATGGCCCGGCGGCCACCAAGGCGTTGCCAGACGCTGTGCAGATCGCGGATTGCTGGCATCTACTGGTCAACGCCAGAACCGCGTTAGCGAACATGCTGGGTCGGCTGCAACCGACGATTCGAACGGACGCCTCCCGCCTAGCTCCGGCGCCAATCGAGAATGTCACGACTGGCCCGATCACAACGCCCCGCAAACTCGCGAAGCCCATGCCCCGCCAAACATACGCCGTCTCGACCATGCCCACAGCGTGGCGAGTCAGGCGGCATCATTGAACGTCTGGTTTGCCGAACGCACACTTTCATCTTCCGCCTGCGAACAGGGGCGATGAGTTGCAGTTAGCTAGCCAGCAGCGTTGCCAGCAGAGCCATGGTTTCCCGCTGCCGCTGCAGCACGAACTGCTGGGCTTGGGCCACTTTGGCGCGGGCGACGATCGGATCCTGCACCATCGCCAGCACGGCGGGAACCAGGCCGCTGACCTCCTCGTCCCGGTCGAAGTCGAATAGCCAGTCGCCCAGCCCGATGTCGCGCCACATCAAGCCTTTGCTGGTCTGTTCTGCGAAACGTCCGACGATCGCTGGCACGCCGTTGCCGATGCACATGATGGGCGAATGCATTTCCAGACCAAACAGCCCGGCCGAGCGGACATAGGTGCTCAGGGCTTCATCGGTCAGCCAGAACTGCTCTCGCCACACCACTCGCTGGCGCACGTCCGCCGGCAATTTGTCGAGCAGCCACTCCCGCCCAACTTCCATCTGGCTCTGGTCTTCGGGACAGATCAGTACCTTCAGTCCCGTCTGGCGCACGACGGCAGTGATCGCCTCGCGAAGCGGCGCATGATCGTGCTCGGCCATCTCGCGGTTGCGCCGGGCTCTTTCCTCATTGACCGGCTTTTTGTGGATCAGCCAATAGGGGGTGTAGCGGAGCCGCGGGATGCAGCAGAGAAAGCGACCGTCCTCAAGCTGGTTATCGCGCAGGAACGTCTCGGCCGCCGCATCGTTGCGCAGGTCGCAGGCGAAAGCCCCATCGGGGGCGAACTCCATCACGGGGCAGCTCACGCCATCGTCTTTGGCTTTGGCCAGCGAGACCGAATCGCGGAAGAAGACGAACTGCGCCTGCCCAAGGAGGTCGCGGTCGTCGCCAGAGAGGAATGAGCCGTGCGTAATGCCGTAGACGCCGAAGGCCTTACCGGTGTGCCTGACAAAAGCCGCCACGTCGCGTGCGGCAACCAGGGACGGCCCTGAACCGTGCAGAAGGAAGTCGCACCACTCCACCGCCTCGGCCAGTTGGGCGTCTGAGACCTTTCCGTCCTCACCGATATTGCCCTTCACGATCTGCAGACCGGGGAATCGCCGATGTTCCATGGCCGCCACCGCGGGCGATAGATCGCCCGACGCCCAGAGACGGACTTCGGCATGAGGCAGATGCTTCTCCAGAAGCGCCAACACGCCCGGGGTATGGGCAATGTCGCCGATGTTCACCACCTGCCATGAAGAGCGCAGAAGGATTCGCGGAGCGCGAGTACTTGACGGCATGGGCGTCATGATATCTTCAGCTCGTGTCCCTCACCAACCTCGCGCTGCGATTAATACTCCCGGGTGCCTTAGTTAGAACGAATTACTTCGCGATGAACCCCTGGAAGATCCCGTCTGTCATAATATTGTGCAGGTAGACTCGGCCGAAGACCTTCCGATCGGCCGCCATGGTGCGGGGCAGGATGCCGCGATGGGGGTCGCTGTCCACCTTGGACCAGGTCTG
>JBBQSU010000148.1:0-8418 GCA_038234815.1 Tepidisphaerales bacterium
TACGCCCTGACAGTGGAAGATGCAAACACGCTCCAGCTCCGTAAGATGTTGATAGGGCATCGTCGCTCGGGCCTTTCAGTGGTTATGTCTTGGTAAACACAACCTACCGAATCCCGAGCACGATGTCTGTTTACTGCGGCATGGCGTTGCGCTTGAAGTGTTAATTCGCCGCGATATGAACTAAGAAGGGGGACATCCCACCTTATCCGTCATCGATAAGCTGCAATGTCCCGCTTATGCGTTCGTCGAGTTTGCTGCGAAGATAAGGACGACTGGCAGAAACGTTGGAAGCCGACAAAATGAGTATTGATCCGCCACAACTCGACTATTCCGATGGCACGGAGGATGCACGCCCGAAGCTCAGTAGGCTGGTTTATGCCGCTTACATAGCAAGCTCTGTTATGGGGCTGCTTGTCGTGGCACCGATAGCAAACAGCCTAATCTTTGCCCGCAACGGGGGGCATGGAGATGTGGCAGTCCTTATTCTGTATGTTTTTAGTTCAGTTCTTGTGGGGACATTCACGCTCCACAAGATCAGATCGAAGCGGTATCCTGCTAGGTGGAACTACTTTGTCTGCATATTTGTAGGACTGTTTGGCTGGGCGACTGGTTGGATTCTGCCGCCCGTATTCTGGCTTGTAGGTAAGCTCATTGGGGCACCCTAATCGATTCGGCGAAGGCTGCGGATAGAAAGCACGACGGCCAGCGGGCACGGAACGAAAGACTCACTGAGCAAGATCTACACTTATGACGCCTGCAACCAGCAGGTGAGCGGATCGACACCATATGAGTATGACGCGCTGGGGCGGGCGATCAATAAATGGGGGACGTATCGGTACTTCAGCAAGGACTGGCAGGTGGTGCAGGGACCCAGAAGGTGGACATCCGAGCTTATCCGCCATCGATAAGCTGCAATTTCGCCCTTATGCGTTCGCCGTCGCACTGCGTGCTGGTTTTGCGTCACTCTCATGCGAATCGTCAGCTACAACATCTTCAACGGCGGTGAGGGCCGCGCGGATCCGCTGACTGAAGTCATCCAGGCCCGGCGCCCGGACGTTGTCGTGCTTGTGGAAGCGGACGACGTCGCTGTCGTTCAGCACATCGCGAGGCGGCTCGGGATGGATTACGTGCATGCTTCTGCGGGCACGCACGCGGGGGCGATTCTCAGTGCCTGGCCGATCGTGTCGTCGATCAATCACACGCTCGACGGCGGGCACTGGATGAACGCGTTTGTCGAGGCCCATGTTGTCGATCCTGCCGGCGTCGAATGGCCGATCGTCGGCGTGCATTTCGCGGCCCATGCGTCCGAAGAACGCGAGCAGTTGCGTGAGCAGCAGCTTGACGCGTTATTTAAGCGGCTCGCGCCGCTGCGTGATCGGCCGCACGTGCTCGCGGGGGATTTCAATTCCAACGCGCCGTCACAGCGGATAGACCCAACCCGCTGCAGCCCGCGCACGCAGCAGGATTGGCTCGCCAACGGTAACCTCGTCCCGCGCCGGATCGTGCAGCGTCTGCTCGACACCGGCTACACCGACACGCTGCACGCCTGCGCCCCGCACGTTGCCGACACCACCGGCACCTACACCACCCACGCCCCCGGCCAGCGGATCGACTACATCTTCACGCACGGCATCGATCGCTCGCGCATCCGCTCGGCATGGATCGAGAACGACCGCCTCGCCCGCTATGCCAGCGATCATTTCCCGGTGGGCGCGGAGATCGATTGAACTTAGAAAGGCGACATCCCAACTTATCCGCCATCGATAAGCTGCAATGTCCGCCTTATGCGTTCGCGTGGTGAAGAGACGACTCATCGGAAGTTGGTTTCATAAGCGATTCGCCTTTCCGTTACTCCAGCAGGACGGCCAACTCTTTGTAACCATTGGATCGAGCATGATCCGCAGCTGTCATTCCATCGGTATCACGAGCCGTTCGATCCGCCCCAACTGCCAAGAGATTCTCGGCCATTGATCCATCACCACCAATCGCCGCGATCATTAGTGGCGTAACACGCTCCTTCATGAACCGAACGTCCTTGATCTGCGCCCCGTGATCCAGCAGTAATTGGACCATCGACCAATTGCCTGTCCGAATCGCGTGAGCCAGAGGACTCATGCGCATCTTGTCGTACGCAGTGGCATTGGCTCCATGCTGTAAAAGCGTTTTCACAATGACGGGATGTTGACCTATGATCGCGAATTCCAGCGCCGTCATGCCAATCTGTGGCTCCGGGTCGTTGACCGCATCGGGGGTCTCGGCCAGAATCCGATCCACCTCAATCCCGTCACCCTTGGATGCCGCAGAACAGAGGAGATCGCCGGTTGACGGCCTTCGGCATCCACCGAGCATCAGAGCTACAGCGAACACAGCCAGTCCAAATCGCCGCAATCGAAACTGCCGTGTTACAGACATCCCGTTCTCCTTCGTGCGGCTCAATTAAGAAAACCAGACGAACCCAGGAGGGCGACATCCTAACTTATCCGCCATCGATAAGCTGCAATGTCCGGCTTATGCGTTCGGCTTATGTTTGCGTAGAGGGCGCAGGATGAAAAACCAGACAAAACCGAGGACCATTAGCCACGGCAAAAGCGGGATCAAAAAGTTGACCAGCAGGCTCGGATCGCTATCCACATTCACCACCGCCCCGTTACTGTTGTCGAGGAGCCACTTGACGAAAGACCATTCGTTGCCCATTCCCTGTGGGAGGGTAATGTTAAACGATGATATTGGTAAACTGGGCTTCCCAACGAACGGTGTGCGCAAGGACCACGCCCTCCGCCTCTGCCTTTCAACCGATCGACGACGTAACCGGCTCGGGAATCACCGCCAAGTGGCATGTCACCGTCGTCCCTTGCCCCACAATCGACTGAATCTGCACCGTTCCGCGTAGGGCTGCCACGGCGTGCTTCACGATCGCCAGGCCCAAGCCCGTGCCGCGGCCGGCGCTGCCGCTTCGCGCGGGGTCCACCTGATAAAATCGCTCGAAGACCCGATCGAGATGCTCGGCCGGAATCCCACACCCAGTATCCGCAACCGCCAGCGCGATCGTCTCGCCACCGGCCAGTGGCTTCAATGACACGCTCACCGTCCCGCCGGCGGGCGTGAACTTCAAACTATTCTCCACCAGGTTCCGAACGATCAGTTGCAACAGGCGCTCGTCCCCGCGGAATTCAGTTAGGCCGTGGCTGTCGAGTGCCAGGCCGACACCTTTCTTCCTCGCCTGATCGCCGAGCAACGATTCGACCCACTGGAACAGCGCATGCGTCTTAAGCAATGCCGATCCCGACTGCAACTGCGCGTTCTCCGCTCGCGAAAGATCGAGCAGGTCGGTGATCATCTCCTCCAGCCGCCGCAGGTGCCCGCTCATCACCGACAAACACTTGCTTAACTGCACCGGGTCGTCGGCCAGAACGTCGTCGGCGGTCTCCAGCGCGATCTTCATGGCGCTGATAGGAGTGCGCAGCTCGTGGCTGGCGTTGGCCACAAAATCCGCCTTCATCTGCAGGCTCGATGCCACCGCGCTGATGTCGCGCAGCACCAGCAGCAGATTGCCACTGCCCGTCCGTCGGGCCATCGCTTGGAACGTCATCCGCTGGCCATTGCGCAGCAGGCGCAGCTCTCGCGGCTGCAAATCCAGCGGCTTGCCCACCGGCAGCAACGCCTCCAGCATGTTCATGATCGGCTCATCTGAAATCACGCTGACAATCTGCTGATTGGCCACCTGCGACCGCGAGACGTTAAACAGCGCTCCGGCGGCATCGTTGATGAGGATCACTCGGCGCTGGGCGTCGGCCAGCACGATCGGATCGGGCATCATGCTGAGCAGGCCCTGCATGTCGCGCCGCCAATGACTGGCCTCGGTCAGTCGTGTTTCGGTATCGAGGGTAACTCGTGCAAAATGACTGGCGATCGCGCGAAGTGCTTCCGGCCCGCGGGCCTCGACCTTGCTGCCGGGCCGGCCGGCTTCAATTCGGTCGAGCGCGGCCCGAAGTTCTTCGGCGGGCCGGGCCCAGCGATAATACGCCATCCCTGAGCCGGCCAGTCCGGCCATTAGGCCCACGACCGCGCCGACCTGCCAGAACTGCACCCGGCCGGCCCCGGCCAAACCGCGACCGAGGATGGCCCCGCCAACCATAAAGGCCAGCAAAACCGCCGCAAGCCGCAAAAACCGGAAGCCGGAAAACATTAGTTAAAAAATCATCCAATGCGCAAGGCACGGATGCAAGAGATGAACCTGATCCAAACGATCGCCCCGGGGAATGAATCCGCCACTGAAGCCGTCCGCACTGGTGATGGCAAAACACTTCATACAAGAAGCGGTCCTACATGAGAAAGGCCTCTTTCTTTGTCGTTTTGTGTCGCCCCGACTATTTCGCCACCCCCATCTTCTTCAGTGCCTGCAGGCTCCGTCCGACGACTTCATAACCCGATCCGTCCGCATTGCAGTCTTCTACCACAAACCATTCGGTGTTCTGCTGGTCGTCCACGAGTTGAAAAATAGTCGGCCAGTCCATTTTGCCTTCGCCAATGACTGCGCCTGCCGGGCCGCCGAATTCTTTAAGGTGAAGCGAGCGGGCGCGGTTGGAGAATTTGCGGAGGATTCCCACGGAATCGCCTCCACCGGAGGCGTAGTTGCCGACATCCAGTTGCATGATGACATCAGCGCGGGTGTTTTCGAAGAGAACTTCCCAGCCCACCCAGCCATCGACCACCGCAGCGTCGAAGTCGTGGGCATGATAGCCACAGTACATGCCGAGCGGTTTGAGCGCCTCGGCGGTGCTATTTAGTATGCCGGCGAGTTCGTGAATGCCGGCGGTGGTAGCCATGCGGACCTTGTCCATCGCGACGATCAGAAACTTGTTGCCCAAGGTCTGGTGAAACTCGACGGACCGGGTGAGGTTGGCCGGCTGGAGGGAGTCGGTGGCGACGTGAAATCCGCAGCACTTGAGGCCGACGTCATCGTACATCTTGCGGATGTCCTTGGCCGGGTGCTTCTGCCAGATCAGGGTTGATCCGTCATACCCCCACGGCTCGGCACCTTTGTATCCCAGAGCGGCTACGGACTTGAGCGTTTCGGGGAGGCTCTTGGAAACCTCGGCCCGCACGGCGAAAAGTTGCACTCCGACGGGGATGTTCTTTTTCATGGGTTGCTTTTTAATAGGTTGCTTGTTGCCCCTTACCTGCCTGTGGACACACTTCCACAGACAACGCGCCGCGGGTCAAAATCGGGTGATTATTTCCACACCTTTTCCGGGGCGTAGGGGTCGATGGCGGTGCTGACCGAATCCTTCTTGATCTGCTCGGCGGTAAGTTCACGGCCCAGTTTGCTGGACATATAAATGCCTTCGCTGATGAGGGCGGTGTTGAGCGCGTATTCCGACGTCGGGACCAGATCGACATGGCCCAGGTGATAGCCCACCCAGTTGCGTTGGCTGAGGTCGAGCCACTGGGTCTTGGGATCGCAGGCGTGCCAGCGCGTGTCGCATTCCTTGGTGTCGATGAGCGCGCTGGCGGACATGTCGGCGATGCTGGAGTAGAACGTCAGCGGGTCGATCTTGATCCCGCCTTTACTCCCCAGCACCTTGCTGGCTTCGGAGCCGTCGTAATGCACCGCCCAGGTCTCCTCGACGTCGAATGAAATTCCCCCCGCCAGCCGCACCCAACCCAGGCCCATCTCCTCGACGCCGAAATTGCTGAACTTTCTTCGATCCTCATACATCTCAAGTTGTTGGTGGGTTGCGCCGGTGACGGTTTGCACCGCCGGGTTGCCCAGCAGATGAAGGATGCGGGCGATGTGGTAGATGCCCATGTCGAACAGTGCCCCGCCGGCGCAGATGGTCTTGTCAACGAAGTTGGCGGTGCCGTAACCATCGACAAAAGGCCGGCCGCGCCGACGATAGCCGAAAGAACGCGCGTAGTAGAGCTTGCCCAGGTGGCCGTCATTGATGAGGCGCTTGGCGGCCCGGGTGTTGGCCTCAAAGACGGTATTCATTTGGATATGGATGCGGCGGTCGCAATCCTTGGCGGTGTTCATCATGGCCTCGGCGTCACGATAGGTGCCGGCCATCGGCTTTTCGCAGTAGACATGCTTGCCGGCCTTCAACGCCGCTATGGCGATGGGCGCGTGCTTGTTGTTGTGGACGCAAACATCGACCGCGTCGATGTCGTCGCGCTTAAGGAGATCTGCGAAGTCGGCATAGCCGTGCGCGATGCCGTACTTGGCTTTGGCGGCGTCGACCTTCTCGGGAAAGAGGTCCGCGACCGCGACCATCTTCACGTCATTGGGGAGTTTGGAGTAATTCTCCAAATGGCTTTGGGCGATCTGCCCGGTGCCGATAATACCGACCCGAAGTGGTTTGCTCATGGAGGAATAGTCTAGGGCTGGAGCAGTTCAAGCTCAAGCAGCCACCTCGCTGACTCATATCAGCCGTTAAGGGGTCATTGTTTATTATGTGCATTTCCGGCGCGGCGGGTGCCAGGGATGAGGCTCAATGATGGTGCCCGCCGGCGCCGTGAACGTGGCCGTGGGCCACTTCCTCGGGCGTGGCTGGCCGAACTTCGCGGACGTTTACGTCGAATTTAAGCGTCACGCCGGCCAGGGGGTGATTGGCATCGACGGTGATTTCTTCCGGATCGACCTTGGTCACGGTGACGACGCGCGGACCTTGCGGGCTTTGCGCCTGGAACTGCATGCCCGGCTTGATCTCGGCGGCGCCCTTGAAAGCCGCCCGCGGAACCG
This sequence comes from Tepidisphaerales bacterium, assembly GCA_038234815.1. Lineage (GTDB taxonomy): Bacteria > Planctomycetota > Phycisphaerae > Tepidisphaerales > Tepidisphaeraceae > JBBQSU01. The sequence continues at coordinate 6,740 of JBBQSU010000148.1, forward strand.
CCTGCACCTGGCTCTGGTCGCGCGTGCCGTAGGCGTCTTCCGGGGCCACCGTCACCACCAGGGCGTCGCCGGCCTTCTTGCCTTCCAGTTCGCGCTCCAGGCCGGGAATCAGCCCGCCAACGCCATGCAGATAAGTCAGCGGGGCCTTGCCCGAGGAACTGTCCAGCACCTGGCCCTGCGGGTCGGTCAGCGTGTAATCGATGGATACTACGGCGTGCTTGGCAATCTGCATGACGACTCCATTGTAATAATACCAAAAACAAGAAGATCGAGACTCTTAATTTTTATTGTAGCAATAGAAATGCCCAGGGACATCGATCCCTGGGCAGAGGTTTAATGGACCGGCAAGGTGGATCAGGCAGCCTTTGGCTTGTTGACCACGACATGCGGCCGCACGAGTTCGACGATGGCGTCGAACGTGGCCGGATCGCCGATCGCAAGCTCGCTGAGCATCTTGCGGTTCAGTTCGATCCCCGCCATGGCCAGGGCCGGAATGAACCGGTTGTAGTTGATCCCGTGGGCCTTGACGGCAGCGCTGAGGCGCACGATCCAGAGCGTGCGGAAGTGGCGCTTCTTCTGCCTGCGGTCGCGGTAGGCATACCGGTCCGCGCGGCGGATGAATTCTATGGCCGATCGATACTGCTTGCCTGGGGAGGCGACGAAGCCCGAGGCGCGCTTTAAAACGCGTTTGCGTTTCCGTGCGTGCGTTACACCACCGGTGGAACGTGGCATGAGGAAACTCCTTTCAATGACGAGATTTCAAAAGATGAAATCTCTAAACCAGAGCTAGAGGCACATTTCCGAAAACGGAAAGGCTTGGCTGCATCGACAACGCATCGATGCTTCTAATACCGGCGTGCGCTTAAGCAGTTTTCTGCTCGGCGGCCGGTTGTTCAGTAGTCGCTTTGGCCGCGGCGGCCAGTTCGCGCAGGTGGCGCGTGCGATTGGGCTTCTTTTTATGAATGCCCATCATTTCCCGCATGTTGCGCGAATGGCCTTCGGCCAGAGTCGCCGGGCGACCCAAATGGCGCTTCTTCTTGCTCGAACGACTCGAGCGCAAGTGCGAAGTCAGTTCGTGCCGGTGCTTGAGTTTCCCGGTCTTGCTCACGCCAAAGCGCTTCTTCACGCTCTTATTGGGTTTCAGTTTATAGCCCATTTTTGTCCTTCAAATAAATACGCCCCTCCGGTTTAGAGGGGCGAAGGATACTAATGACTGGCGGCCAGTGTGTAAAGCCCACGGCCGGCAACTTTTTGGCTTGGCTTTTTATGGCCTTCCGGCGGGCACGGGGGCGACCGGGGGCCTGGGGGCCGGAATTTTTAGACCTGCGCCTGCCGAAAAGTTCCCCGGACGGGCACCCGGACCCACCGGTCCGGTCGTTCGCGCTGCCGCCGGGGCCGGCCGATCACCGGGCTTGGCACCAGGGGGCTTATGATCCGGCTGAAGCACCAACGTCATCCGCTTGCCTTCCATCTTGCTGTCGCGCTCGATCTTGCTCACCGGCCACAGTTCCTGCTTGATCTTAGTGAAAATATCCCTGCCCAGGTCGATGTGGGCCAGTTCACGTCCGCGGAACTGCAGGGTGAACTGCACCTTATTGCCCTCTTTGAGGAATTCGCGGGCATGGTTGATCTTAATCTGCAGGTCGTGGTCGCCGATCTTGACGGTCTTCATCTTCAGT
>JBBQSU010000149.1:0-8179 GCA_038234815.1 Tepidisphaerales bacterium
TGCTGCGGTTGAAGTTTTTCCGCGTATGCCGGCGGGCCGTCTGCTTTCGTTACGCGAACGGCGCACACCTTGTATTCGGGAATCTTGGAGATCGGGTCCTGCGCCGAAATCGTGAGCTGGTTGGCACTCTTTGCGCCGGCCCAGTGATAGGGGATGAAAACCGTGTCCGGACGGATCGTGTTGACGACCATCGCCTTCAAAGTCGTACTGCCCCGACGGCTTTCGGTCGTGACCCAGTCCCCGTCTTTAACGCCCAGTTTCTCGGCCAGCCGTGGGTGCATTTCCGTGCGCGGTTCCGGATACTGATCCACCAGTGGTCCGATGCGCCGCGTCTGCGTACCGGATAGAAATTGGCTGACGACTCGGCCAGTCGTGAGAATGATGGGATATTCTTCATCCGTCACCTCCGCCGGAGCGGTGTAAGGCGCAACCACAAACCGCGCCTTACCGTCGGGAAAATAGAACGGCCCACTTCCCTTGGCGATTGGATTCCAGGTTCCCGGTTCAAACAGTCGCGGTGTGCCGGGATGGTCGATCGGATTGCCTTGGGAGTCTTCACTCGGACACGGCCAGCAAACGCCGTAATTCTTCTCCACCTTTTCCCAAGTAATGCCCGAATAGTCGGCTACGCCGCCTTTGCTGGCGATGCGCAATTCTTCGAACATCTCGCGCGGGGAGCTGAACGTCAGCCCGTGGTTTCGCCCGAGTCCGGCGGCGATGTCCTGAATGATCCGCCAGTCCTGCTTTGCTTCGCCGGGCGGGTTGACCGCCTGGTTGATCTTGATGACTTTCCCTTCAATCTGAGTCACGGTGCCCTCGTCTTCTTCCTGCAAAGAGCCGGGAAGCACGATGTCGGCGTGGCGGGTGGTTTCGTTCAAGAAGAAATCGATGCCCGCGTAAAACTCGAGCTTGTCGAGACAGCGCGCGATGAAGTTGTTGTCGGGCAACGAAACTTTCGGGTTGAAGCAGATGGAAATCAGCCCTTTGATTTCGCCCTTGTCGATCTTCCGGAAAATCTCGTACGCATCGACACCAGGGCCGGGAATATCCTGCTCATTCACGCCCCAGACCTTGGCGATATAAGCGCGATGTTCGGGGTTGGCGATATCGCGGGCGCCGGGGAGTTGGTCGCACTTGCTGCCGTGTTCACGTCCGCCCTGCCCGTTGGCCTGACCCGTGATCGTGGCGTAACCGCACTGTGGCCGGCCGATCCGTCCAGAGGCGAGGACGATATTGATAGCGCCCAGCACATTCTGCACGCCATGCGAATGGTGTTCGATTCCGCGGGCGTGCATTAGGAAGCTCTTCTTGGCCGTCCCCCACCATTCCGCCGCCTTATGAATCAGGCGTTCGGCGATGCCGGTCTCCTCCGCAGTCCTACCGGGCGTCCACTGGCTGACGTGTTCGGCCACCGCCTCAAACCCGACAGTGTTATTCTTAATGTAATCGTGATCGATCCAGTCCTTCTGGATCATCAGATTGAGAATACCATTGAAGAGCGCGATATCCCGCCCCGGCTTGATGGGCAAAAACAGATCGCAGGTGCGCGCGATCGGGGTGATGCGAGGATCGACGACGATGATCTTTGCCCCCTGCTCGCGGGCCTGCCAGACGTAATTGGTGGTGATCGGCGCACATTCGGCGATGTTCGCTCCGCTAATCCAGACCACTTCAGTGCCGATGATGTCCGACCACGGATTGGCGGCACGATCGATGCCGAAGGCTTTCTTGTTCCCCGCGCCCGCGCTGACCATGCACAGCCGGCCGTTGTAATCAATGTTGGCAGTTTTAAGTCCGAGCCGAGCGAATTTGCCGATCAGGTACGATTTTTCGGTGGTCAGACTCGCGCCCGTGAGGATGGCGACGGCATCGTTGCCATTAGCGGCCTGGATCGTTTTGATTGCATTCACCGTCCTCGCCATCGCCTGCTCATAAGGTATCGATGAAAATCCGCTCGGGTCTGCGGTGTCTTTCTGCAATGCGGTGATAAGCCGGTCGGGATGCGCGCCCTGAAGGTAACGCTTGACTCCTTTGGGGCAGAGCATCCCTTTGTTAAAGGGGAACTCCATCCACGGCTCAAAACCAATCACTTCGTTATCTTTGACTTTCAGTTGGATGCCGCATTGTTGCCCACAGAAGCAACAGTGAGATTTCACCAGGCGATCCGGTTCGATGCCGCTGTCAAGCCGGCTGCCACTGGAGAAGGCCAGATGCGGACCAAAACGATCAATGGTCGCGGTGATATTTTCGGGCAGATTAGCCATGACGGGGCAGCTCCTGTTGTGCAAACGGGTCGCCGATCAATTCGTCGGCCCAAAGCCTCCCCTGCGCGACGGCCAGCAGAGATCGACGACACCTGGGACAGATGCGCTGATAGTGGCTCGACTGGCCATGGGCGGCTTTCGTTTCATACCGATATCCCAGTTGCTTCTCCACCGTGATCAAATCTTCTACGTGCATCTTCGATGCGTAATCATCTCCACAGCGCTCACAAAAGGCCCGCTCGGCGATATTGCCGACGTCCTTGTAAAATGTCACCCCGAGCTGCGCCGGCCGCTGGAATATGTGAAAGAACTTGCCGAACGGCAGCCACAACAGCGTGAGAATGACAGTGATGGCATGAATGATCGCCAGAAAACTATAGGCATAGCCGTGCATCCAGCGATAACTGATCCAGATCAGCAGGCCTGTGACGCTGATGGCAAAGAGCATGACCAGGGGGAGGATGTCCTCGCCGAAACGTTGCACCGCCGCCGCCCCGTGATCGCGCATGCGCCGCCGAAACGCCAGCATCACACCCGGAATGACCAGGAATGACGACCAGACCAGCCCATGAAACGTCATATACGCAAACAGCGAATCAATCGGAAAACGGATCGTCGGGAATCCAAAAACATAGACGCGATAATAATCAAAACTGTCCGGCGAAGTTTCAAAATGAATCCACCCGAACACCAGCGGGAAGGTGATGGCGGCCGCCAGGAGGCATCCCCACATGATCAGCCAATGGGCCATGCCACGGCCCCAACTGCGCTTAAAGATGAAATCATTGATGGCAAACCGTCGAACCAGAAGCCCCGGAAACCTGGAAAGATTTCGAACGATGTATTTCGGCTTGAGGAAGACCTGCCACCCCCGCCGCCAGTACATTGCCGTCGGCGGGCGCTGAAGCCACATGGTGTAGCGATAGGCAATGCCAAACACCGCGAAGACCGTGGCGAAGAGATAAGCAAACAGTGCCGCGTCAAAGTGCGTCAAATTGCGCGACCCGAGCAGCACCAGGACCAGCAGCGTAACCGATGCGATCAGGCCGGTGATCGTAGCTTTGGTGATTTCGCGTGAAGCCATGACGTTCACTCCGATGAAAACGGACCGACCAAGCAGCACGAACTCGGTCGAGGGCCGCAATATTTATCGCTCTCTCGAAAGAACTGTCTCAAGCAACGGCTTGGAAAATGCCGCGGGTTTAACCAATTGCGCGATGCTGCACGTCTCGAAGATTGATTGGATCGCCTCCATCGCGTTGTCGATCCCCCTGTGCAAGGGGCAAAGTCTCGTGCCATGGGATTTCAGGCCCAGTGGGCATGTTTCGATGCGCTCCAGGGGATCGACCGCGTTGATGACTTCGAACACCGACAGTCCCTCCGGCTCGCGCTCCAGTTTGAACCCGCCCAAGCTTCCCCGCTGGGCCGAAAGAATGCCCGCGCGCGTCAGCATCTGCAAAACCTTGATGAGGTAGCCCGGCGCCGAATGCGTGCCGTCGGCGATCTGTCGAACTTTTTGCGGTTCGTCGGGGTGATACGCCAACCATACCACAGCGCGTAGGGCGTATTCACTGGCATCGGAGAGCAACTTCATTTTCCGTTCCTCGATATTCCTTGCATCGCAGCAGTTGACGACAGGCTAAACGCTGGTTACAAATAAAGCAAGCGTGCATTAAAGCCTTAAAGCGTTAAATAGAGTCTAAGGCGGAAAAACACGCATATATCCCATACCAAGGAGTCCTTGATGAATAATGTCACTGTCCAAACCACCATCGGCGAAATGGTGAAACAGCGTCCGGCACGCTCGCGGGTGTTTGAAAAGCTCGGCTTGGATTATTGTTGCGGCGGAAAACTGCCTCTGGCCGACGCCTGCGCAAAAAGCGGACTCGATGCTCAGCGCGTGCTGGCTGAAGTCGTCGCCAGCGACAATCAATCTCTCGCCACAACCGATGACCTCATCGACGCCGACACGATGAAACTCTCCGATCTGGCTGACCACATTCAGACGACTCACCACGCGTACTTAAAGCAGGAACTGCCCCGATTGGGCTTTATGGTGCGCAAGGTTGCTGCCGTTCATGGCGATAACCACGCATGGATGATCGACGTGGATTCCGTCTTTGGCGCATTCGCTGCAGAAATGCAGTCCCATATGGTGAAGGAAGAGGGCATGCTTTTTCCGCTGATACGCAGCATGGGAACCGGCCAGCCCGGCCCGGCACACGCCTGCGGAACGGGGCTCGCCGCTCCAATTCGTGCGATGGAACACGAACACGACAATGCCGGCAACGCTATGGAGCGTATCCGCGCACTGTGTGACAATTACACCCCGCCTGAGGGCGCCTGCAATACCTTTCGCGCCATGCTCGACGGGTTGCAGCATTTGGAAAAGGACATGCACCAGCATGTCCACAAGGAAAATAACGTGCTGTTCCCCAAGGCGCTGGCCTTCGAAAAGCATTGCAATGAAACTGCGGGTGCATGATGGTGGTTCAACTCGGAGCACAAGGTCAGCCCGACTTTTCTCAACCCATCGAATTGCTGATGGACTGTCACCGCCGCATCGAGCGGTTTCTCGACGTGCTCATGCGCGTGACCGACCGTCATGTCGATGCGCCCTTGGATGATCAGGGGCGCATCGCCATGCTGACGGCGCTGGATTACTTCCGGCACGCCGCCCCGCGCCACACCGCCGACGAAGAGGAATCGCTTTTTCCACGCCTGCGGCAATGCAACGATTCGAGCGTCGTCGAGGCCTTGGAGCGAGTGGCCGAACTGGAAACAGACCACCGCCAAGCAGAGATCGCCCATAAACTTCTGGATGAGATCGGCAGGCAATGGTTGCGTGACGGCCAAGTACCGGCAAGCCTCTACCATGAGTTTCGCAGCACGCTCGAACATCTCACCGCCGTTTACCGTGAGCATATCGCCGTCGAAGATCGGCAGGTTTTTATGCTGGCAGCCCGCGTACTTGATGGGACGGCCCTGGCACAAGTCGGCGATGAAATGCAAAAGCGCCGCCGAGACAACTCCGGCCGGCCCGGAAGCCAGTGTTCTCAGCGTAGAGAAAAGGAACTAGGCTCGTCGGCACTCATCGCAAGTGAATAAGCGTCCATATCGACTATGGGGGTTCGATCGTGATCGGGATGCAGCTTTTGCCTGACGAGGCATTCTGCAAATGCAGCCGAACCGTGCTCGGCGAGTGATGATCCGCCTCCCGCGTTCGACCCACCCGCCCGATCGCGTCCGTCAGGGTTGGGGTGGCTCGAGCGGGGCCGTTCTTGCCTCGCTATCCTCACCGGTGATAATCAGCGGCGTGCTACGACGACTGCATACAACCAAATTGTTTGTCGGCGATGTGCCGCTGGATGCTGACGAGACACATCATGCACGGGATGTCCTGCGCCTGCGCGACGGCACGGAGGTGGAGATTTTCGACGACGCCGGACAAATAGCCGAAGGCATTATTCACGAGGCGCCGGGCGGTGGGCTGATCGTCCGCGTCCGCAAACTCGATCAAGCCCCGCAACGGCTTAACGCACTCACCATCGCCGCGGCCGTGCCCAAGGGTGATCGCGCCGACTGGCTTGTCGAAAAGCTCAGTGAGTTAGACGTGGATCAATATATTCCGCTCTTGACGGATCGCAGTGTAGTGGCACCCGCGGGCGGGAATAAATTTGACCGCTGGCACCGGCTGGCCATCGAGTCGGCCAAGCAATGCCGAAGGTCGCGCGTGCTGCGCATCGAGAAACCCACCCCCCTGGCCCAAGCCATGTCGATGACCGGCGGCCAAGGGATATATTTCACAACCGAGTTTGACGCCCGGCATATTGCGACTCTGGCTGACGCGCAGCCACGCGCCGGCGCATCGCCTTTTCATACAACGCTATTCATTGGCCCTGAAGGCGGTTGGAGCAGTGATGAGCTGTCGGCATTTCGGGCCAGTGGCTTGACGCCGGCCAGCCTCGGCCCCACCATTCTGCGCGTCGAAACCGCCGCCATCGCCGCCGCGGTCGTCGTGCAGGCGCTTCTATATAAACACCAATGACCTATCAATCCCCTTATTCCCCACCGCCGCCGGCGCAGGCCGTTGCTGCTTACTATGATCCCCTTGCGACGCTTTCTGCACCGGCGCGGCAATCTTCCAACCTACTCTTTGTTCTGGGGATTCTCGCGTTATTTTTAGCCCTCGGCGCCGGGCTTTTTTCGATGATTAACACCAACTCTCTTCCGCCGGAGCAAAAGACGGTGCTTGAAGATTTTGAAAGTAAGACCCACCAGTCCTTTCAGGTGATGATGCGATCGGCGAGCGTGATGACACTGGTTATCGGCGCGGCGTTGATCGGACTGGGAATCTTCGTCCGACGCGGCAAACGGCCCGCAATCGTCGCGGCCCTGCTGCTCACGGGATTGCTCGTATTGCTCCTGGCGCTCAATATCCTTGGCAGTTTTTCGGTCGGCTCGGGGCCGTCGGTTGTGTTGTCTTTATGCATGCTGGCGATCCCTGCGATTTTGCTGGTATGGCTGATTCGACAGTTGGTCGCGGCGCTGCGCAACGCCGGAGCGATGGCGGATTACCAGCAGCAGCAGTACGCAGCCCAGTGGTGGCAATATCAGCAGCAGTACGCAGCCCAGTGGGCCCAATATCAGGAGCAGCTATATCACTCGCAACTGCAGCAACAACAACACCCACAGAGCGCCCTGCAGCCCCCGCCACCCCCTCCGCCGGGGAATACTCCGACATGACTGATTCTCTATCGAACGTGACAACCGCCCGGCGTTACGCGCAATTGATCCGGTCGCTACTGGGGGTCAGGTCATTCGTCCCGAGTGTCGAAGACGATACATCGCTCCAGATCGAGCGAGGCGTCGCCTTTTGCAATTGTACTTGCGGTCAATACGACCTTACCCCGCTGGATCGTTGTTTCGGTCCCGGCTGCATCCCCCTATCCGATGCACTGCGCGTGGTGGATGCCAGCCGGCACACGCGCGCCAGCTTCGCCCCGCTGCTGGTTTATTCCGCCTTACGCGCCATCGAACTTGCCGGCGCGAACCTCGATCCCTTCACGCCAGCCCTTCTGGCCTGGTGTCACCGGCTCTCGTCAAAAGCGATCCGCGTTGATATCGCTGCCCATCCCATCCCTGCCGATCGCGGGGCCGAAGCATCGGCGCTTGCATGGATTGGTCTGGCCCTGCATCTCGCCGGTTCGCGACTGGGCAAACCCGATTGGACGGCTCAGTCTGTCGCCATTTTCGATCGATTCGCTCTCGTCCAGCAGCCTTCGGGTGCTTTTCTTCATGCCAGTGCCCGCGATAACCCCGAAACTCACTGGTATCACGAACTGGTCCTCCTTCACGCCGCTGCCGATTACGCCGCCGAATTCCCCCATCACCCCGTCGCCAGCGGAGTTGCCCGCGCCGCAGAATTTCATCAAAACGAAACGCAGCCCGACCACGCCAGCCAGCAGCCCTGGGGACTTCTCGCCTTCGTCCGCAATCCCCAAACGCACCCGCTTGCCGATCAGGTTCTCCATTCCGCCACGGTTAATGGCCCCGGTACGCTCGATGCTGTCAGCTTGATGCTGCTGGCGGATACTTTATATTGGCTCCATCGCCGGATTTGAGCGTGTCCAAACCGCTCGGGCGAATGTCGATCGCTTGTTCGCGTTCGGTTTCTAAATTTTCGCAGTAGTTTTTCGTCTTCAAAGGACGCTTCAAATGAATCCCCCCGCCAACACCATCGATCCCGAATTGCTCGACATGCTTCGCTGCCCGCTGACACGCAGCAAGCTTCGTCAGGAAGGCGACTTTCTCATCGCCGAGGTCGGCGGCTTGAGATATCCGGTCCGCGATGGCATCCCTGTTATGCTTGTGGAAGAGGCGCAACTCCCGCCCGGTGTCGGTTCGCTTGACGA
>JBBQSU010000150.1:0-8068 GCA_038234815.1 Tepidisphaerales bacterium
CGGGCGGGCTTGGTCGCGGGGGCGGATGATTGGCAGTGGCAGGGGGAGGTGCATCGGTTGCGATGGTGAATGACATGCGCTGGAGGGCGTCACTCTGTGACGCCGTTCCGATTCGCGGCGGCAGGGACTGCCGCCCTCCAAGGCGCGCCGGGCGGGAACGTTGGCCCCGCGGCGGCAGGGACTGCCGCCCTCCGGGGCGCGCCGGGCGGGAACGTTGGCCCCGCGGCGGCAGGGACTGCCGCCCTCCAGGGCGCGCCGGGCGGGAACGTTGGCCCCGCGGCGGCAGGGACTGCCGCCCTCCAAGGCGCACCGGGCGAGAACGTTGGCCCCGCGGCGGCGGGGACTGCCGCCCTCCACGGCGCGCCGGGCGGGAACGTTGGCCCCGCGGCGGCAGGGACTGCCGCCCTTCAGGGCGCGCCGGGCGGGAACGTTGGTCCCGCGGCGGCGGGGATTGCCGCCCTCCAGGCTTTGAGGGCGTTCGTGGTGGACACCGGAAAGGGGGCATCCTCAATTATGACCGGTTACTTTGCGAACTGTAATACCTGTTTGCTCCCACAAAACCGCGCGGCCTGATCGACCGAGAAGCTCCCGATTGACGGGTTCAAAGGGCGTTTCGGGTGGGGCGAGTTGATTAAACATGGTCGGGCTAGCCAGAAGAGCAAAAAGGGTATCGAATTCAGACCCTTCCGATTTGATTTCCCCCGGACCAACGCACACTGGGCCACCGCAGCGTGATGCCACAAACTTTGGCCACACCTGGCCTTCCTGTTTGCTTTACCCGAAATTGACTTCCACCCGCAACTTCGGTCCACTCAGGTCTCAGGATGCCAAATTCAACCACTATTTCCGCAGCACCAGACATCAAGATTTCCCGGCTTCCTTGGGCTCTCCGACAATGGCGGCGTTGGCTGCCGACGGTGATCCTGGTGACATTTGTGGCGGGTGTCACCATGCCGGGGCTTGCCTATCGCAGGTGGGCTTGGGATTTCACCGAACCGGGACGCTTTCGCGGCGATATCACGCGGAATTTCAATTTCGGGATCACGAGTATCAAGCAGGGGTTTCTCAATGTGTATGAGAACGAGGTTCGGGATAACCCGCCTCGAAACAAGAAGCTTGATTACCCTCCCTTACGGCTGCTGACTTTTGAAGCTTGGGCAGCCTGGACTCAACATCAGAATCCCAAGGCCAGGCAGTGGAGAAATGAGTATGCCTTCAGCGCGCCGCTGATGCAGTATTACTCCTGCCTGGAATGGCTGGCCAGCTTGGCGGCCCTGTTGATCGTGCGCCACTGGCTTCAGCGCTGCGCTCAGGCCGAAGGCCCGCCGGGACAGGCAATCGATCCCTGGGCCGGTCTTTGGCGAGCCATGATGGCGTTTTCCCTGCTGTGGTTTGATCCTGGGGTGGCCATCATTGCCCATGGTTGGCCCAGTCCGAACATGTGGGCGATCCCGTTTTATCTCTGGGCGGTGCTGCTGTGCCTGTGGGATTATTGGTTCATCGCCGGTGCAATCATGGCTATCGGTGCCATGCTGCAAGGCCAGCAGCTTTTTGTGGCGGGGATATTTGTGCTTTGGCCGCTCTTTGCGGGGCGTCCCATGCGATCCTTGCGCTGGATTTCAGGATTCTTCATGGCCTTCATGCTGGTGGCCAGCGGGTGGATGCTCACACTGCGGCCCAATGTCGAGCTGCCATTGCGCCAAGTAAACTGGCCGGCAGTGTGCTGGGTAAGCCTGTCGCTTGCCGTGCTGGTGATGGTGGGTCTGCGCCGACCGCTGGCCCGCAGGCTAGGCCCAATGGTGCCCGAGCGGTTCCGCAGGGCCAAGTGGCTGTTGCCAACCGCCGCAGTGCTGGTGCTGGGTTTTCCTGCGATTCGATCTGGCGATGTAACGACAATCGCGTATGCAATCTCCGGTGCGGCCGTGCTGGCATGGCTGTTCTGGCAGCTTTCATGGACGACCAAGCGATATTTACTGGCCCTAGCCGCAGCGACATGCCTGCTGCTCTGCGTGCCCTTCTTCGGTGCCGGCACAGCCTGGTGGGAAATCGGATTCCTCTATGGTGCCGAGAGATTCCGCAACGTCGGCGGAACTCTCACCGCCAATCTACCGACGCTGCTGCAAATCAATTTTGGCTGGAGGGAAATCTCCGACGTTGTATTTGATATCCCTGCAAAGTATTTTTTGGGTTGGCCAACCGAGTCGGTCGAAGTGAACATCCGCCAGGTGCTGGTATCCGCGTTCATCATCCTGTTTCTTCTTGCCGGAGTGGCTATTGCCCGGCAGTATCGTCGGCGAAGCCCGCATCTGTTAAGCGCTTTAGTCCTGCCTTGGGTGCTGTTCTACACGATATTGCCGCAGATGAGCCCTCGCTATCCGGTCTTCATCGCAGGTGTGGGTGCAATCTGTATCGGCCACAGTGTTGGGATGTCGCTGTTGGTTCTGATGTTTTCAGCGTTGACCGTCATCCAGACCGCATTGTGCATGATGTACGGCAATGATATCCGCATAGGGACGAATAGCAGCGTTCTGTTTAACGGCCAGATGCGTGGTTTGTTTGAAACGCTGAACCCCAGCCTATGCGGGGCGGTGGTAGTGGCAGCGTGCGTGTTTTTCTGGGTGTCGATGGTCTCTGTCCGAGTTGTGAAAGAAAGGGGCCATCCTAAATTATGACCGATCGCTGCAAGAACTGTAGTACCTGTCTACCCTGAAGAAACTGCACGGCCAGACCGATGCTTTTTTCGGAGTGACGTCAAGACCGGGACGGGTCCGGTATTGAAGATCACCTGTTTTCTATCCAAGGATCAAATGCAACAAACTTATGACTGGACGTTTCCCCTGCTTCGCACGCACGCAGGCATGTTGCTCGGAAATGGGGTCGCGGGCGTAATGGTGTGGGGCGGGGGGAACCAACTCAATCTCACCGTCAACCGCGCAGAGTTTTGGGATCGCAGAGGCGCAAAGCAGTGGACCAGCGCGATGAATTTCAATGACATCCGCAAGCTGCTGGAAGCCGGTGATGAAGACGGCCTGAGGGGAATTTTCACGAAGAAGAATGACCCCGGCCTGCTCCCGGGATCGACCATGCTGCCCATGGGACGGTTTGAGCTGGTGATGGTGGACGGCGCGAAAATCAAAACCGGTCGACTCGATTTGGCGACTGGACAGATCACGTTATCGATGGACGATGCGCAGGGACATAAACATCTGATCAACCTTAATTTGTCCATGAGCGCGCCAGTGCTGCACGTCGCCGGGACGTCGCTGGTTAAGGAGGTGAGGCGGGTTACGTCGTGGGATTATGTGGGCGAGGCGCTCAAGGCGGGGTCGTATGCGCCGCCGACGTTGATTGACCGTCCCGACATTACCGGCTGGGCGCTCTGCCCGCCCGCCGACCCGGCGCTGGCCGCGGTGTGCCGCAAGGATGGGGATGCGTTGTGGATCGCCTTGGAATACGGCAGCGATGCCGATTCAGCGATTGATCATTCGATCCAAACCATCGATCGAATCCGCCGGGACGGTGCGGATAACCTCCAGGCGAAAAACAAGCTTTGGTGGGACGAGTATTGGAACGACGTTCCGCGGGTACAGTTGCAAAATGAGAAGCTGGCGTTTCTTTATCATTATGGCATGTACAAATTTGCCGGGTTGACGTACCCGCAGGGCGTCGCCGCGGGGCTGCAGGGGGCGTGGGTGGAGGAATATCAGATGCCACCCTGGGCCGCGGACTATCACTTCAACATCAACGTGCAGATGTGTTATCAGCCGGCATATCAGGGAAATCGCTTGTCGCATTTGAAGCCGCTGTTTGATCTCGTCTGGAGTTGGCGGGACAAGCTGGCCGAGAACGCACGGCTGTTCGTGGGTATTGATGACGGCCTGCTGCTCCCGCACGCGGTGAACGATCGCGCGGGGATCATCGGCAGCTTCTGGACCGGCACGATCGACCACGCCTGTACGGCCTGGGTAGCGAAGATGATGTTTGACTATTGGCTGTACGGAGGCGACGAAGAATTCCTGCGCACTCGTGCCTATCCGTTCATGCAAGGTGCGATGCGCGTCTACGAAGAAATGCTGGATCGGGAGGGCGGCCGCTTCGTGCTGCCTGTCAGCGTATCTCCCGAATATCGTGGCGCGGCGATGAACGCATGGGGACGCAACGCCAGCTTTCAACTGGCGGCGATTCATTGGCTGGCCGAGGCGTTGCTTGCGGCCAGCAGGATACTCGGCGAGCCTGAACGACCCGTCTGGCGGGAAATCCAGCAGAAATTGCCCAAGGCCTCTACCGAAACCAAAAACGGCAAAACACAAATCATGCTGTGGGAAGGCACGCCGCTTGAAGAAAGCCATCGGCATCACAGCCATCTCGGGGGGATTTATCCGTTTGACGTGATCGACCCGCTTGATCCGGCCTGGCAGCCGATCGTCAAAGACAGCATCAACCACTGGATTTATCAGGGCATGGGGTTGTGGTCGGGCTGGTGCATGCCGTGGGCGGCCACATTACATGCCCACACGGGCAATCGTGACATGCCGGAACTGGTGCTGGATATCTGGCAGAAGGTTTTTACGAACGAAGGCCATGGCACGCTGCACGATTGTATGATCAGGGGCTTCACGCTGATGGGCGCAGGCGCGTCGGCTGCCAGCGGGAAGAATAACGAGATTATGCAGATGGACGCCGGGATGGGCACCGTCGGTGCAATTCTCGATCTGCTCGTGCATTGCCGGCGCGGGGTGACGCACGTTTTCGCAGGCATCCCCGCGAGCTGGCCCAATGCAGCTTTTGAAAGAGTTCGCATCGAAGGCGCATTTCTGGTGTCTTCTGAAATTGCTTCCGGCGACGTGAGCCATGTGACGGTGCATTCTGACAGAGGCGGAAAGTTTCGCCTGGCCAATCCCTGGACGACAAGCGCGATCGTCGATCGGAATGGCCGACAGGAGCGATTGGATGGCGCGGTGCTGGAGGTGACGATGAATTCAGGCGAGAGCCTGCGGGTTACGAGGTCATAAAGGGGAGACAGAAAGACGGCCTTTCTGAATTATGGCCGACTGCCGGACAGACTGCAGCACCCGTTTACCGTGATGAAATCGCGCGGCGGGGTTAACGCGAGATTCCGGCCGGCACGTCGGGCGCAAGTTCGCGCGTATTGCAAAAGTCTGGGAAACCGGCGACTGGTTAATCGGCCCATCAGGCAGTTTCGGAGCGGCCCTGTACAATCCGACTTGCTGTGGTCATTGCCAACGGAAGAAAAGTACGTGGAGGAAATCATGATGATCGTCGATGCCCATCTCGACCTGTCGTATAACGCACTGCGTGGCCGCGAGGTTTTGCGGCCTGCTGTCGAGCAAGTGGGCGACGAGCAGGGGATTCCCAGCGTCGGCCTGCCCGATCTGCATCGCGGGGGGGTGGGGTTGATCTGCGCGACGATTTTTGCCCTGCCAGCATTGGACGGCCGGCCGGGCTATACCAATACAGACGAAGCATACGCTGCCGGGCTGCTTCACTTGGACTGGTATAAGCAGCAGGAGGCCGCCGGGGAAATAGGCATTATTCGAACCCGCGAGGATTTGCGGCGCGTTGATCCATCGGCCCTGAAGTTGTCAGCGATTCTGCTTTTGGAAGGTGCCGATCCGCTGCGCTCGCCCGACGACGTACCGGCGCTATATCAAGCCGGGGTGCGCATCGTCGGACTGGCTTGGCGGCAGACGCGCTACGCCGGTGGAACGGGGATGCCCGGCCCGCTTACGCCCGCGGGCGTGGAAATGGTTAAAGCGTTGGATGAGGCGAAGATCATTCACGACCTGTCGCATCTGGCCGAAGAAAGCTTCTGGCAATTGCTCGATTTAACCCCGCGAGCAGTGATCGCTTCGCATAGCAACTGCCAGGCGATTGTGCCGACGGACCGGCAACTCAGTGACGACATGATCCGCGCGATCGTCAAGCGCCGCGGGATGATTGGCATCAACTTTTTCGATCGGTTTCTGCTCGAGCCTTCGCAGCAGGGACACCGCCGGGCGACACTGGCCGATGTCGTGCGTCACGTCCGGCACATCACCGATCTGGCCGGCTCGGCAAGCTGCGTCGGAATCGGCACGGACATGGATGGCGGGCTGGGGCGAGAGCAAATCCCTGTCGAAATCAGCAGCAGTGGCGACCTGAGAAAAGTGGCCGGCGCGCTGGCCGATGCGGGTTTTAAGGATGAGCACGTCCGGCAGATCATGGGTGAAAACTGGCTGCGGTTTTTCGGGGAAAACCTGCCCTGATGGGTTTGGATTGGAGCAGTGAGCTTTTTGGCAATAAGCTATGCACCATGATCTATCGCGCCGCAACCGCAGAGGACGTTCCGCAGGTTCAGTTGCTGGTGAAGAAAATCTGCACGCTTCACCAGTCGTGGGATGCCAAACGTTTTGGGTACAAACCCTGCCCGGAGGAAATCTATCGGGATTGGCTGGTTGATCGCGCCAATGACGAGCGCAGTCCGTTTTTCGTCGCCGAGCGCGACGGCCGGCTTGTGGCTTACCTCGTCGGATCGATCGAAGTGGAGATTCCGATTTACTGGATCACTGAATGCGGATGGATTCACGACCTATGGGTGGATGAAGAATATCGCCATGAGGGTATTGCCCGGCAATTGCTGATGTTGAGCGTGGAAGTATTTAAGAAGGCCGGGGCGAGTCAGGTGAGGCTTCAGACCGCAGAGGCCAACGACGTCGGGCGGCAGTTCTTCAGTTCACTTGGATTCCGGGTTTGCACGCGGGAAATGTTGCTGGAGCTTTGAGCGATTCATCTAAACAATCTCGGACCATCCTATGCCTGGGCACCACGCCGGCGCTGGCCCGGTCCATGATTTTCGATCGACTGGAGATCGACAGCGTGAACCGTGCGCTCGAAGTGCGCGAGGAGTTCGCGGGGAAGGCCAACAACGCCGCGCGGGTGGTAAAGGCATTGGGCCATCGACCGGTGGCGATGGGCTTTGCCGGAGGAGATCGGGGTAAAATGATGCTGGCGGGGCTGGCGCACCTGGGGATCGAACACGAGTTCGTGCAGATAAAGCACCAGACGCGCCTTTGCGTCACCGTGATCGATTCTCAGCACCACACGGCAACGGAGTTGGTGGAAGAAACCCCGCCGGTCGAACAGGCCGATGTTGACGCGCTTTTGGGATTGCTGGGCCAGCGACTCGGTGGTGCCGATATTCTGGTGCTTTCTGGCTCGCTCGCCCCGGGTGTGGGTGTCGAGTTTTACGCGAGATGTATCGAACTAGCCCACGAAAGGCGCGTGCGCGTGCTGGTAGACGCCAGCGGGGAAGCGTTGTCGATGGCGCTACCGGCGCGGCCGGATTGGGTGAAGCCCAATCGTAGCGAACTGGGCCGAACGATCGGCGAGCCGATTGAATCCGACGCGCATTTGGAAGCGGTGATGCGGCAAGTCGTCACCGCCGGGGCCGGCGCTGTGGTGGTGACGCAGGGCGCCGGGCCGGTAGTGGCATTTGATGGCGAACACTTCGCGCGGTTCGGTGTGCCGCAACTTCGGCCGGTCAGCGCGATCGGCAGCGGCGATGCCTTCGCGGCCGGGCTGGCGGTGGGGTGCGCCGCCGGTCAAAGCCTGATCGATTCGGTTCGCTTAGGCGCAGCCTGTGGCGCTGCCAATGCTCTCACCAGCGTCGCGGGCGAAATACACCCCGTCGATGTCCATCGGCTTCTCGGCGAAATTGCGATCGAAAGCTAAAACCCCGATCCTCGCTTGAAGTTCGCCGGCGGATGTTCGTTTGGGTCTGCTGGTCGTGGTACATTGAGCGCAGGAGATCGTATGAATTCACTTATTATCACCGCGATCGGGCCGGACCGCCCGGGCATCGTCGGCGAGTTGACTTCTCATCTACACACCGCCGGCGCCAACCTGCTGGACACTCGCATGGTGAATCTGCGCGGGCAGTTTGCCATGATGATCCTGCTGGAAGCCAGCGCCGCTGCATTGCCGGGGTTAAAGCAGTCGCTTCCCGATGTCTGTCGGCAGATCGGCCTGACGATATCCATCAGCGACCAGCACGTTCCGGCAGCGGGTG
>JBBQSU010000151.1:0-8025 GCA_038234815.1 Tepidisphaerales bacterium
TTCCCGCCACAGGCCTAATAAAAATATTTATTTTTTTTGGTCGGGGACAATTCTTGGTGCGCTTTTTGGCGCAAAACAGCGCACCACTTTCGCGCTCTTATCCACCCCGCCGCCGAGAGTCTTGCAGGAGGAGTCGCGGGCTAAGGCACCGTTGGAACACCCAAACCCCCTATCCGAAGCCCGGCAACGAGGAGTTATACTCCAAAAAGGGGCGAAAAGTCTGGCTCGAAAGCCGCACGTTCCTCGTACGGAATGTCTTCGCCATGTCTTCGCGGGCTTATCTGCTTGCGCCCGCTCTGCTCATTCCACGGTCACGCTTTTGGCGAGATTTCGGGGCTTGTCCACGTTGCAACCGCGGGCCACGGCGGCGTGGTAGGCCATGAGCTGCATCGGCACGACGCTGAGCAGTGGCTGAAGCGCTTCCATCGTGTGGGGAACATAGATCACATGGTCGCTATAGGTGCCAATCCGTGTGTCGCCTTCGGTTGCCACTGCGATCACCACCCCGCCGCGACTGCGAACTTCCTCGATATTGCTGATCACCTTGTCATATTGATGCCCCTTGGTGGCAACAAACACCACCGGCATCCCCTGGTTAATCAGCGCGATCGGGCCATGCTTCATCTCTGCGGCGGGCATGCCTTCGGCGTGGATGTAGCTGATTTCCTTCAGTTTCAGTGCGCCCTCCAGCGCGATCGGATAGTGATACCCGCGGCCCAGAAACAGCCAGTTTTCACGATCGCAGAACTGGCTGATGATCTCCTTGATCCGGCTGCTCTGTTGAAGCACTTTCTCCATCTGCGCAGGGATTGCGCAAAGACCATCGATAATTTCCATGGTCTGTGTCTGGCTCATGAACTTCCGCCGGCCAAGATAAGCCGCCAGCATCGTCAATGTCACCAGTTGGCAGGTGAAGGCCTTGGTGGACGCCACGCCGATTTCTGGCCCGGCGTGAAGGTATATCCCGGCGTCGGTTTCACGGGCGATTGTGCTGCCGACCACGTTGACCAGTCCAAGGGTCAGCGCGCCCTTTTCCTTGGCTTCACGAAGCGCCGCCAGAGTGTCGGCGGTCTCGCCGGACTGGCTGATCGCCACCACCACCGTGCCTTCTTCGACCAGCGGATTGCGATAGCGAAACTCGCTGGCGTACGTGCATTCGGTCACCACCTTGGCCAGGTCCTCCATCAGATAATCGCCGACCAGGCCGGCGTGCCAGGCCGTGCCCTGCCCCGTAAGGACGAACCGCCGGGCCTGCACCATCTCGCGCACGTGCGGCGACAGCCCGCCCAGCACGATCCGGCCTTCGCGCTGCTCGCATCGGCCGCTAATACAGTTCTGCACCGCCGCCGGCTGCTCAAAAATCTCCTTGAGCATGTAATGCTCGTAATCACCCAGTTCATATTCTTCGAGTGTGTTTTCCAACTGGGTGATGACCGGACTAATGGCGATATCATCGATAGTGGTCGTGCGGAAGCTGTCGGGCTTGAGCACGGCCATTTCGTTGTCGTTCAGGTAGATCACCCGCGAGGTGTGCTCGACGATGGCGCTGGCATCCGAAGCGACGATGTATTCGTCGTCACCCACGCCCACAATCAATGGCGATCCCTTACGCGCGCAGAAAAGCGTGTCCGGTTCGTCCTTGCTGATGACCGCTATGCCGTAGGTGCCTTCCACCTCGCGCAGCGCCGCTTGCACCGCCCGCTGAAGGTAACTGGTGCCCGGGGGCAGATCACCCTTAAGTTTTAGTTGGGCGTAAACATGCCCGATCAAAGTCGCTAGCACTTCGGTGTCGGTCTGACTCTTGAAGGTGTGTCCCTTTTCAATCAGAAACTGCTTGAGAGCAGCGTAGTTTTCGATGATGCCGTTGTGAACGACGGCCAGGACACCGGCATCGTCAACGTGCGGGTGGGCATTGACTTCGGTGGGCGCGCCGTGTGTGGCCCAGCGGGTGTGGGCCATGCCGATCCGCGCCGGCGGAAGCGCGTGCTCTACCGACGAGATCACGCTCTCCAGCACACTGATTCGGCCCACGGCCCTGCGGATGTGCATCTTTCCGGTCGAATCAATCACTGCCAGGCCGGCCGAGTCATACCCGCGATATTCCAGCCGCTTAAGCCCCTCGATAAGCAACGGCTGCGCCAGTTTCCGGCCCACATAAGCGATAATTCCACACATGCCGTTGGTCTCCTAGGGGGTAAGGGAGTTGAGTCTACCCTACAAACACTCTCCAGCAATGCCGAACTGGGTGCCCAGGCAGATATTTATTGGCCCCAGCGAGATGGCCATGGCTATTAAGTGTCGATCGGATTCGTCCGAATAAACCAGCAGAGGTAAGCCATGCCGGTAAAACCGTCACATGCTGCAAGCGAAGTGCCCGAACAGCGAAAAAAGGGAACCGGCCCGGATCGCCGTTTGATGGTGGTGGATCGCCGCTCGGGAACCGATCGCAGGCAGACGCCGATTGACGAGTCGGAATACGACGGCCCGGACCGCCGCTGCGGGATCGAACGCCGGCAGGAAAGTGGGTTGGAGCGTCGTCGTGGACCGGGCCGCCGGCTCAGCGACGACCGCAAAAGCGCCGAGGAGGGCGAAATGACCGCCGAGCAATTCGAATTCATCAAAGCCATCGAGATGTACAAAAAAGTGAATAGGCGGATGTACCCCACCTGGACCGAAGTGCTGGAGGTTATCGAGCAACTAGGTTACGAAAAAGTCCGCGCCCGCGCCATCAATCTCGAAAACGTCCCCGAAGCGCCGATCAGCAAAGTCGCCTGAGGCACTGAGCCCCTTCTTCGGCCCAAACAGGTGCTCTGGATCGCATTCATCCATGCGCTTCTGTCACCACTTCCTTCTCATACTTCCGCCCTTTCCAGGTATGCCCGCCGCCGAAGTGGTGCTTCCAGGCGCTCCAGGCGCCGATGACGATATACAGGCCGATCGATACCGACATCATCCATCCGTAATACCAGTTCAGACGTAAGTAGCGCGCACAGCGCCCGTGGAAGACCGCCATCGCAACGTTTATCCACAGGCATAGTCCCATCAGGGCCAGCGTCTGGCTCGTTGGCCAGACGACCCACCAGCCGATTGACGCCAGCAGATACACCGGTGCCAGTGCGCCTACCAGCATCCCCACCACCAGCAATCCCCCCAGCTTCAGCGGGCTGAAATTGACACTCGCGTAGGCGTTCTTCGTCAATCCTTCCCACAGGTCGCGCCAGCCGTCATACATCCGCGTGGTCAACAGGTCAGACGTAAACCGGACTTCGGTTTTGGCAGCCGATTGCTTAAACACCTTGGCCAGCAGCATGTCTTCAATGATCGTGCCCCGAATCGCCTCGTGCCCGCCGATTTTTTCATACGCGCTTCTGCGGCAGAGGATGAACATGCCGATGCCCAACGCGATCCGGCGTCGGGGATTGTTGGCCCGGCCTACCGGAAACAGCAGTGCCATCAGCGTGACCATTCCGGCCACGCCAATGCGCTCGATGGCCCGGCCGAACGTCACACGCGGCATCAGTGTGAGCATGTCGATGTCGTGTTCGATCATCCACGCCATCGCCTGCGCCACCGCCTGAGGGTGATACACCACATCGGCATCGGTAAACAGCAGCCAGTTGTGCTTTGCCTGCTTGTAACCCTGATGCACTGCCCAATTCTTGCCCATCCACCCGGCCGGTCGTGGGATGCCTTCAATGACGGTCAGGTTCGGATGCGACTTTTGCATGGCCGCCAGCACGCTGGCCGAATCGTCGTCGCTCTGGTCGTTGATCACCAGCACTTGCAGGTCTGCCTGATCCTGCCGGCAGATGCTCGGAAGCGTATCCGGCAGCATCGCCGCTTCGTTTCGAGCTGGGATGATTACGCTCACGCCCGGCAGCGAATGGGCGGCCGAGATGGCCGTGCCCGCGTTCAGTTGATCCCGAAA
This sequence comes from Tepidisphaerales bacterium, assembly GCA_038234815.1. Classification (GTDB taxonomy): domain Bacteria; phylum Planctomycetota; class Phycisphaerae; order Tepidisphaerales; family Tepidisphaeraceae; genus JBBQSU01. The sequence goes on from JBBQSU010000151.1 coordinate 3,929, forward strand.
CGTCACGCGATGCGCCGGGCTGATGACGATCCAAAGCCACAGCAAAGCCACCAGCGAAAACAGGACGAGCAGGAAGGTCATATTGAGGTGAAGTCAAAAACACCCACGCACGCAAATTCGTCGGCGCGTCGAGATAATGGTCAGCGCCGGCCATGCCGATTTCAGCCGATTGAATCGAGCTTACGGCCGGGGCAGTCGCGGGCCGGCAGTGATCAGATACCGACTGACCAGTTCCGGCTTGACCGCAAAATAATACAGTTTGCCTTCGTGCAATTGCTGGCCGGCCAGTCGCTCAGCCGATTCACCCACGCCCATGTAAATATCCGTGCGCCCGGCGGCGCGAATGGCCCCGCCGGCGTCCTGATCGAGCAAAATCGACCGATACTCGCGCGCCCCGGTCACCGATTGGGGCGCGGGAATTTTCGTCCAAACGAACGCCGGCATCGCCCGGGGATAAATCGACTTGTCCGTAGCGATAGTCGCAAGCGCCGTCACCGGAACATTCAAACTGCCGAACGGCCCGCCCGTGCGCTCGGTAAAGAAAACGAACCGCTTGTTGAGCGAAAGATAACGATCCATGTCAGACGGATGCTGGGCGAAGTAAGTTTTCAGCCCGCGCAGGTTAAGTTGCTGCTTGCTCAAGCGCCCGTCTTTCACCAGTTGCTCGCCCGGGCTGGTGTATTCAAATCCGTTGTGCCCCGCATAACCGATTTCGTAGGTGCGGCCATCGGTCAATATCAAGCGAGCCGATCCCTGCACGCTGATGACATACGCATCAAACCGATTGTTCAGCCAAACCAGTTCCTGTCCGGCCAGAAGGTTCCCCGCTTCGATCTCCCCGCGGGTGTAATACTTTGGCGCCAGCGAGCCGTCGGGCAATTTTCGGCCCAGCACGTCGCCGGTCGCATCGTTGCGCACCAGGTCCACCGGGCGCTTGTAAAGTGGATAGCGGAAAACATCCGTCCGTTGCAGGCTGGCGGGATAGATCGGCGTGAAATAGCCGGTGAAGAGGACGCGCCCGGTAAAACTTCCACCGACCGGATCGGGCGCGCCGATGCTTTGATACACCTCAAAATCCGATCGAAGGGTCGCGTTCAGATAGGCATCTCCCTGGCGGAGCAGCATCGGGCTGGAAAGCAGTTCGCGCATCGCGTTCAGAGTGGCGATCGCGCGGTTATGGGTGATGTCCAGATAGGGATAGAATCCCTGGCTGCTGGGCGCGGCCAGATATTGCAATGAATTGTCGATCGCCTTGACGATGGCAGGGTTTCCGGCTTGGTCGATGGAAAACGCCGGATACTCGCCGGGGGATATTTTGCGCAGGGCGAGCTGCCCGGGGGGCAGTTCCTGCGTAAAATCGACCGCAGGCGTTGGCTCGACCGCAGGGCCGTCCGGCCGGCAGCTTACAGTCCACATTCCCAGCAAAGCCACGATTAAAATAATTCGGCCGCGCGACAAGACGATCCTCCATGAAGGCAACGGGCGCATCATACGACCGGGCAGGGGGTGCGTCCAAGCACGGAAACATACGCCGCAAACCCCGGCGACCAATTTGGTGCGCATTTTGGCGCCAAAAAGCGCACCAAGATTCGAGGGGTTCAAAATTTTTATAAATTTTTTATTACCTCATTACCCATAAAGGCTTAGAGCAATTTTACGGCACTCCAAGTTGCGCGAATTTGCGCCAATTAGCGCAACTCCGGGGCATTGGGTAAAGGAGGTGCATGATGAGCAATTCGCCATGGAAGCCAAAGACGGTGCCCTGATTCGGGACTGTCAGGCGGTAACGCAACCGGCCACGCCCGGACCTCGAAGCCTGCGACTTCGGCCGGATAAGGCCTTTCTCAATTGTCTGACCTTACTATCATCCAACCGATCGGCGCAGCGGTCGGCTCATAGCCATTGGGAGGTTCACAATGTTCCGTAAAATCGCTTTTCTTGCCGGTTTGTGCGCAGCCGGCGTGTCACTTGCGCAAACGACCAACCCGGCCGTGCGAACAGGCAAAATCGAGATCGACGGTAAGCCCTATCGCTACACGCTTCTGGCCGAGACCGATGCCCCTGCGCCCGAAGTGCCAAACCCCAAGCCGGTCGAGCCGGCCAAGCCATCGCCGGTGGTGATCCTGGCCGGGCAAGGCCCGGCGCCGGCGGCGGTGCATGTCCATGGCCTTGAAGCCACCCTGGCGGCCGGCTCGCCGTTGACTGCCCGTTATGAATGGGATTTCGGCGATCCCGGCTCGCGCTTCAACACCTTAGCCGGGTGGAACGCCGCCCATCTCTATCAGTCGCCGGGTGGCTATGTCATTCGACTGAAGATCACCGATCAGGCCGGCAATGTGCAGGCGTTTTCCAATAAGCTGACGATTGCTCCCAGCACCCGGCGAAAGGTGTACGTGTCAGAAATCGACGGCAACGATGCCGACAACGGTGCTGACGACCGCCACGCCTGTCAGACGCTGGAACGCGGACTGTCGTTCGTGAAAGACGACTGCGAATTATTGCTGGACAGAGGGGGCAAGTATGAACTGTCACGCCAGGCCAATCTGCCCTTTAAGAACATCCACATCGGCACATGGGGAAGCAAAACCGAGAGGCCGAAGGTGCGCTGGACGGGCAACCGCAATGCCATGTTTTTCTTTTCGTTCGATCCGGCCCGATCCGCGGACGTGGTGATCGAAGGCCTGAGTTTTGACACGCCGTTCAGCAGCGACACCGAAGAATCGGGCATGATCGGCGGAATCAAGCCGGCGGGAAAAAACCTTGCAGTCCGCGATTGTGAATTCCTGAATGTCGGCTCGGCCATCAGCACGTTGGCCAAGCCGCAGGGCATGTTGATTCAGGACAACTCCGCCCCACTGGCGACAGGCCTGCGCGCCTATTTCGTCTGGGTGGAAAGCAGTGATTTTACGATCATCGGCAACCAGGTGGCCAACAGCACCCGCGAGCATGTCATCCGGTCGAGCAGCGACGCCTCGAAACGCATTTTGATCGCGCACAATGACTTCACCAACCTCGACCGAATGGGCAACGACAAGGGAGACCAGAGCAAGACAACGATCAATTTTCGCGCGGGGTCTTATGTTTACATCGACGACAACACGCTCAAGGACGGCGTTGTCGGATTCGGGCCTTCAATCCTGATGAAGGACGAGTCGGCCGCAGAGTGGATCGTTCTGGACGGCAATCGGATCAGCAATGGCGCGCTGAAACTTTCACCGGGAACAGCGCATGTCATGGTTCGGAACAACTGGTTTGATCTGGTCGATACGGAACAGATTTCGATCGTTCCCAAGTCGGTGGCGTTGGAAGGCCGGACGATCGGTGACATCACTGTGGCGCAGAACACGGGGGTGAATTCCGGGACCAAGGGGAAGTTTTTGAAGGTTTACACCGCGGCGCCGGCAGGCGCGATCACGCTGGCGAATAATGTTTATGTCTCGCCGCAACTGAAGCTGGGCAAGGACTGGGCCTGCGGGGTGGCGGTGCATTCGGCCGACACGACGGGGTTTGCACAGATTTCGGGCAATATCTGGCCGACCGGCGACGGGCCCGTGCAATTTGTGGGCGCGCAGCTTACCGGGCAGGGCTATCTGACGGCTGAAAAGTGGAATGCACTGCCACAGGTAAAGTCGGATCGATTTGAGAATTTGTCGCTGGAATCGAACGGTCAGGTGCCGGCGGGGTATAAAGTGCTGCCCGTGCCCGGGGCGAGGTATGATCCGGCAGGAAAGCTTCGCACGGCCGAGAATTGTGTGCCCGGTGCCGTGCAACCTTGAGCAATATGTATTTTGCCGAGGCCGGGCTACAGTGATTTCGTCATCCCGCACCGGCGCAAGACGCCAACGTCTGCGCCGCTGCGGGATTTGCGGTTTTTGGGAGATCGTGCAATGAGTGAGATGAATCGTCGATCGTTTCTGGCCGCTGCGGCGCTGGCGGCCTGTGCGGCCTGTCCATTAAGTGAGGCCCTGGCCGCTGCGACGGATGAGCCTGTGGTGGATGTGGGGGCTTTATCAGATTTTGGCAGCGACGGTATACGGGACAACTGGGTACGCAGTCACCGGCTGCTGCTGGTGCGCAATGAGGGCCGGTTATATGCC
>JBBQSU010000152.1:0-7934 GCA_038234815.1 Tepidisphaerales bacterium
CATTCGAGCATGGAGCACGGCTGGGGCGGAAAGATCGGCTTTGACGCCACCATCAAACTGGAAGGCGAAGGCAAAATCCGCCCCTGGCCCGAGGAGCTGGTGATGGACCAAAAGACAAAGGCATTGGTGAGCGGCAAGTGGAAGGAATACGGATTTTAGTTCGATTGCAGTCTTTTTTACTATTATTGGAGTATCGATGGCAGGAAAGAACACGAGTATTGGCGGCGGCGGATTTCATCACTTGGCGCTTCGGGCCAGGGATTTTGAGAAGTCACTTAAGTTTTACACGGAGGTGATGGGCTTCAAGGTGGCGATGGGCTGGGGCGAAAAGGGCAAGCGCATCCAGATGCTGGATACGGGTGACGGGAATTATTTTGAACTTTTCGAGCGGCCCAATCAGGAAGCCCCGCCGGCCGGAGAGGCGCTGTTTTTTCATGTGGCCCTGCGGTGCAGCGACGTGAACGCGGCGATCGAGCGCGTTCGAGCGGCGGGTTGCGAAATCACCATGGAACCGAAGGACGTTACCCTCCAATCGACGATCGGCACGACGACGATCAGGATAGGGTTCTTCAAGGGTCCTGATGGGGAAATCCTGGAGTTTTTCCAGCACGACAAGAGCTGAGCGGTCGATCAGGGAATGAGGTCGGCTTCGGCAGGACGGTCGGGATTAAACCTCACCCGCCCCGGCGCGCCCACCGGATAGTCCTTGGTGAAATCGCCTTCCATCGAGCGGGTGACACTGTAATCGATGCCGCCGACGTTGTAGGAATAAGTGACGAGCGTCTCCAAGCGGTTCTTGGTGTTGAGCGGGACGATTTTGGTCGCTACCACTTTGGCCGGCGCTTCCTGGGTCAGCCGGCCCTTGCGCTGAAAGGCGAGGATCACGCCCACAACTATGACCGCAACGATGAGGAGCAGAAAAACGATCGCTTGAGGCTTCATCTTTTTCACTATATCTGAGCCTTGCGCCAAGTTATAGAAAAAGCAGTGGCCGGCGTTGAGTCGGGGGCATTTGCCCTCGACGCAGCAGCCGGCCACTTCGCCTCGATGGGGCAACGTGCCCCATCAAAGGACGCCGTGCCCGATCGCGCATTTCAAGCGTTTGAAGAATTTTTTCGCCGGTTCCGCCGCATCATCAAGAATGCCCCGCTGGCCAACACCAGCAGCCCCGAAGGCTCGGGTGCCGACACCGCGAAATAGCTGAAATCGCCGCTATAACTTCCCCGGATCAGATTGTTGACCGTGTCCCGGCCAAAACTGCTGTCGGTGATGCGCGTCCACCCGATGTGGTCGTTGTAAACCCACAACTTGAGGATGGATTCGGGCAGCCCCATGACAAAGGCCATCTCGCTGTCATAGCGAACGATCAGATCGGTCGGGCCGGTCTGCTGGCTGGTCGTGGAATAATTCCATATCCCGATAAAATGATGGCCGAGGGGCAAAGTAGGCACGGAGGTATTGTCCATCGCCAGCAGTTCGATGCTGGCGGTGCCGGGGTGCGTGACATCGTGCAGAGACAATCGCGCGCTGTTGATCAGATCGAGCGTGGGATCGGTCTGGCTTTCGCCGAAGGTGATGGTGCTGTTGCCGGTGCCTACGGTCATGGAGGGCAGCAAGAGCGCGCCGGTTTTGACCGCGTACCAGCCCAAAGTCCCGCCAAAAGGCGAGTTTTCACTGCTCAGGTCCAGCTTGATGTGCGACAAATCCAGCACGCGATTGATCCCGAATCCGTCGGCGAACACCCGGCCGGCCTGCTGCACCACTCCTGCCGATGAGGCTGTTCCCCACCCGCGGAAAATGTCGTTCGTCGCGCCGCTCGTCGTGTAAACCAGCACGGCCGTGGTGGACGAGGCACCGTCATTGGTAGGATCAATCGGCATTTGGGCGATGGTGAAATTCGATCCCATGGTCGGGCCGGCGAGGCTGGCGCGGCTGGTGTTTGCGATGCCCAGTGCCTCAACCAGATTTTGCGGAGCGTGCGCAACCGGCTCTTTGATCGGCACGGCGCTGCCGGCAAAAATCCGCGGGGACGGACTCTCACCCTCACCGCCGGAACTGGCCAGCAGCACCGGCTGAAAGCTCGATTCGGCTTCGGCGCCGGCGGAGTGTTCGACCGGCGGAGGCGTCGGCGCGATCGTCGAACGGCCGACCTGACTGGCAACCGTGCCATAGCTGGTTTCCATCCCGCCGCGTGTCGCTGCAGGCAACCCCGTGAACTGCGGCCGCGCGGTCGTGACCGGCAGGCTGGTCAGTTCGATCGTCGGCGCACCGGCCGGCGGGGGTGCGGTTAAAACGCGCGGACGATGGGGAACAGGCGAAAAATCGGAAAGGTCCGGCAATGCGTTGGGCCGCTGGGGGGCCACTTGCACCGGCGGGGGCGGGGTATCATCGGTGGCTTGCGGCATCGGCAGTGATTCCTGTAGCACCGGGGCCACCAGCCTTTGGATGAGCTTAACCGGCGAAAGTTCTAGCCAGGGGATGCGGGCGATCTGGCCCATCACCGGCCCTGCGGCCGAAAGCACGGGCAAAGCCACCAGCAGCGCCGCGACCGCGACCTTCAGCCGCGCCACGGCCACCGCCCGCGCGGTCCTGCCCGCCAGCGCCAGCACCTGCGACGATATCAGATGCGCATCGACGGCGATTCCCCCGGCAAACGACCCTGCGGCCGAGGCCGTCGAGGCGATCAGCGATTCGGTCACCTGGTTGCCGACCACGTGCGTCAGCAATAGCGAAACGGCGTCGAGCGATAAAACGACCCCGCGGCCCGATAGCTTCTCACGCAGCATCTCCCGCCCGCGATGAATGCGCACGCCCAGCGTGCTGGTCTTGCATCGAAGTTCGCTGGCGATCTGCTCGCGGCTCAATCCACCAAAATAATGCAGGATCATCGGCATCCGGTATTTTGTCGGAAGCGTCTGCAGCGCTTCGTTCATCACCCGCTGAAGCTCCTGCTGATCCCACCCGGCGTGCCCGTTGCCGTTATGGACCGAGCCGTCACCGTTGATGTTTCCCGCGTGGCGCTGCAATTCGTTGTGCTTGGTCTCGCGAACCTCGCGACGCTTCTGCGATCGCCGGATGTCCAGGGCCAGCCGATGGGCCACCCGCTGAAGCCACGGCCCGACGGCCTTGATCGGCTTTCCCGATCGACACTGCACCGCCAGCGACAAAAATGCCGCCTGGGCCGCGTCCTCGGCATCATGTTGACTCTTTGTCACGCGGTAGCACGTGTGATAGACCATCCCCGCATAACGGCGCACGACTTCCTCGAACGACGCCTGAGCGCCGCTGCGCGTAAAGTCCTCAAGCAGTTCCGGCGCGCTATAGGCGGCCAGTGTCACTGCACGCTTCAAGAAAGCCTCCCGAATTCAATAGACGCCATGGCCACCGGTCCGTTCCAAAATAATCAACCCCCATACATTCAGCGCCCGCACCAACCCCAATCCGGGGCATTCGAATGCTATCGGAATCCTTCCGGTGATAACACCGGAATCGGGTGGGAATCGACAAAAAATTTCGCAGTTGCGGGCAGGGGTCGGCCAGTCGCTACGACCGCCGGGGGCGCATATACTCCGTGCACCATGACGCTAGCTCCGCTTAATCTCCGCCTCGGGCACAGTCCCGATCCCGACGACGCCTTTATGTTCTATGGCCTGGCCAAGGGCCTGCTGCCGTCGGGCCGCTATCGCTTTGAACACGTCCTGCAGGACATTCAAACGCTCAATCAGCGGGCGATAAAAGGCGAACTGGAAATCACCGCCATTAGCATCCATGCTTATCCTTACGTCGCCGATAAATATGCCCTGACCAGTTGCGGCAGCAGCATGGGCGATAAATACGGCCCGATGGTCATCGCCCGGCAACCGATGAAGATCGCAGACCTCAAGGGCAAAACCATCGCCATCCCCGGCAAGCTGACGACCGCATTTCTGACTTTGCAGCTTTGCCTGGGCAAGGGGGTTGAAAAGGGCGTTTCGACCTCCAACCCGAGCGACGCGGCCTTTTCATACGTCGTCGTTCACTTTGATGAGATCCCGAAATTCGTGCAGTCGGGCCAGGCCGACGCCGGGCTGATTATTCATGAAGGCCAGTTGACGTATCAGACCCTCGAACTGAATTTGATCGTCGATCTGGGCGCTTGGTGGTATGAACGAACTGGACTGCCCCTTCCGCTGGGTGGCAATTGCATCCGCAGAGATCTGGGCGCGCAAGTGATTCAGGAAGTGACCGATGTTCTCAAGCAGTCGATCCAGTACAGCCTCGATCATCGCGCCGCTGCGGTCGAATATGCGCTGCAATTCGGCCGCGATCTGGATCGGAAGCTGGCGGATCAATTCGTTGGGATGTACGTCAACCACTGGACGCTGGATTATGGCGCCAAGGGGCGAGAGGCCATTACCCGCCTGCTGAAGGAAGGCGCCGCCGCCGGCCTTGTGCCCGATTGTGGAGAGATCGATTATGTGGCTGCAAAATAGGGTGGGCGATGCCCGTCCATGACCCGTGGCTGGTATTGGCCGAAGCGCCTGCTCGCCATTTCGTGGTTCAAGCCTTGCGTCTCGATTACACTCGGACCTATGGCTTTGTACACAATCCCGACCAACGGCACGCTCGATCCTCACCTGGCGCAGGAATGGTTACTGACTAATGGCCTTGGGGGTTTTGCTTCGTCCTCGGTGGTGGGATGCAATACGCGCAGGTATCACAGCCTGCTGGTAGCGGCGCGCACTCCGCCGGTCGATCGGATCAACACCGTCAATCGCATGGGCGAGGTTTTGCGGCTGGACGGAAAAGCCGACCGCACGCTGGAATTTTCGTCCAACCAGTTCGCCAATCATTTTCATCCGCATGGTGAGCAATACCTGCGGCAATTCGAGCTGGACGACACCGCCCGGTGGACCTACGACGTCGAAGGCGTGCGTATTGAAAAGGAACTGCTCGTGGCCTGGGGGCAGAACCTTGTCGGCCTGCGCTACCGCGTTGACCCGGCGGGGCGGGAATTTGAACTCGACTTACTCCCCTTCGTATCGCTCAGGGATTTTCATTCCGAGCGCCGCGCGGGCGTGCAATTTGACGTGAAGCATTCGACCGACTGGTTGGACGTGACGCAAGGCTCCCTGCGCCTCTGCATGCGCTGTGACGGCGGGGATTTTGTTCGGCAGGGCGACTGGTGGTATGGGCATTTTTACGCAATCGAAAGTGCCCGCGGGCTGAGCTGCCAGGAGGATCTGTATACCCCCGGCCGGTTTACGTTGTCAGGCAATGCGCCGAAGGAAATAACGATCTGGATCAGCCTCGATCCGATTGAGGCTCCCGATTGGAACAAATTGTTCAAGCACCGCCAGGAGCGCATCAAGCAAGCCTGCGGAAAGCTGGCCACTGCCACGCCGGCGCAGCGAAAACTGGCGCGGGCGGCCAATGATTTTGTCGTCTATCGCAAAGACCCCGACGGGCAGGACGGTTTGACCGTCATCGCAGGGTACCCGTGGTTTGCCGATTGGGGCCGCGACACCATGATCTCCCTGCCCGGGCTGTTCCTCACCCCTGGCCGCTATGACGACGCCAAGCGGGTGCTGAGCGTCTTCGCCAAATATGTCAGCCAGGGAATGATTCCCAACCGCTTCGACGATTACAACAACACCCCGCATTACAACACCGTCGATGCCAGCCTCTGGTTCATCCACGCCTGTCACGAATATCTTAAACACACGCAAGACGACCAAACGTACAAATCCGTCCTTCAGCCTGCCTGCGCCGCCATCGTGCAGGGATACAAAAACGGCACGCGATTTCAGATCAAAATGGACGAGGCCGACGGCCTGATCTCTCAAGGAGACTGGAACACGCAGCTCACTTGGATGGACGCCAAGTGTGACGGCATCGCTTTCACCCCGCGACAGGGCAAGGCGGTCGAAATCAACGCCCTGTGGTATCACGCGCTGCGCCTGATGGGTGAACATGCCCTCGCCGATCACGTCAAGGCCGGCTTTGTCAAAACCTTCTGGACCGGCCCATTTCGCGGGCTGGCCGACGTGGTGGACGGCACCCGCAAGGACGCGGCGATTCGGCCCAACCAGATTTTCGCTGTCAGCCTGCCTAACAGTCCGCTCACGCAAGAACAGCAGCTTGCGGTGGTCGAGATCGTCCGCAGGGAACTGCTCACGCCCGTCGGTCTGCGCACGCTGGCTCCGGGTGATCCGAACTTTCACCGGCATTTTTCCGGTCCGCCAAGGCAGCGTGACGAGGCCTATCACAACGGCACGATCTGGCCGTGGCCGATCGGCGCTTTTTTTGAAGCCTATCTCAAGGTCCACGATAGATCGGAGGCCGCAGTCGCGCAGGTGAAGGCCTGGCTGGCTCCGCTTATTGATCATCTGAACCATCAGGCCTGCATTGGTTCGATCAGCGAGGTATTTGAGGCCGAGCCTCCGCACGCGCCGGGCGGGTGTCCGGCGCAGGCCTGGAGCGTCGCCGAAGTCCTGCGCCTGGCGGTGGAAGTCGGCCTATGACACGCTGGTTACTGCTTTTGCTGGGGACGCTTTGCCTGCCCGCATCCTCCCTCGCCGGAGCCCGGTTCGATTTGCCGCTCGACGGCTGGTGCCGCCCGGGGCGGTTTTTCCCGCTTCGCGTTTCGCCTGATGCTGCCGGGCAGCTCATCAACCTTCCCGGCTGCATCCCCGCAAATGTGTCGGCGCCGGGTATCGTGCCCATGCTGCTGATTGACTCTCCGGTCTCGCCGTTGCGCCTGGCCAGCGATGCCCAGGCAATCGTCGCCAGCACCATCGGTTCTGTCGATCTTGGCTCGCTGTGGCCCGATCGTTCCATCGTTACCTTTTACATTTCGGCCAGCGATCTTCGTCAGCCGCTGGCTTGGGAATCGGCCGACGCCATTGTTGTTGATGGCGGTGACCTCCCGCTTCTTGGCAGCGACTTTGCCGATAAATTCGCCGCGGCCGGCATCCGCATTGTCGTTCGCAGCACGACCGTCCCACCCGGCGGGCTTGAATGGAAGCGCACGGGTGAGTTTTGGATGCTTACCACGCGCCCGCGCGGACCGGCATCGCATTTTTCCGAATCCGCGTATCGTCCGGCACTCTCATGGCATCCGGGCTGGTCCAGCCTGGCTCGAACGCGGTTCGTGTTGCTGGCCGGCGCGTTTTCCATTGTCGTGCTGGCCCTGGGCCTATTGCGGCCGCGCATGGCCGTGCCGTTAATCGTGCTATTTTCGGCCGCCATCGTTGCTGGCCTCATCGTGGCTCAGTTGCGCGTGTCGCCGATCGCTTCGGTCCTCGGCCGTATCGCCGTCAGCGCTCCGCCCATTCAGCAGATCGACACCTGGCAATACTTTAGCAGCCCCAAGGCGTGCGCGCTCTCGGTCCCGCTGGGCCGGTCCTGGCCGTATTTTGAATCCCCCGATCACGCGCAACTGCTCAGGCCTGTTCTCCGGCAGGATGCGACCGGTCAGTGCGCAATCGAATTGACGCTGATTGCAAAGACGACGCTGGCCACCCGACGAACGACCATCGAGCCGGCGGGCAAATCCCTCGGCCCGGTCGTGCCGGGATCGAAGCTCAATTCTCCGCTCGTGCCACTGGCCCGGTCTTATGCTGCCGGCGCGCTGGTGGTCGCCGGGCAATCGCCCGATGGCTCCGATGCCCGGTGGCCCACCGTGGTGCTGCAAGCCCCCTGATCTACTTGGCGACCGCGATGAACGCCCCGGTGTCGTCCCACTCTTTTTCTCGAAAGGACTTTGATTTATCGACGATCACGTGCCCGGCGGAATTAGCGCTGATGCCGTAACGCTCGAGCGAATAACGGGCCGGGCCTTTGGTCACCGTGCCATAAATGGAAAAGCGGCTGTGGTGCTTGGCGCAGGTGATCTCGTCCTTTTCGACCGAAAGTGGATAACCCTTGTGGGTGCAGGTGGCCGTGCAGGCATA
>JBBQSU010000153.1:0-7916 GCA_038234815.1 Tepidisphaerales bacterium
CAAGCCCCATCTTGGCATCATGGAGCGCATGTTCGATTAAATCCGACAAATCCGTCTCTTGCAGACTCGCCGCCTGCGGTTTGGCGAAATCCATCAATTCCGAAATAATGTCGGTCAAGCGATGCGATTGCTGATAAATCAGTTCCGCAGCGTGCTTGAGCTTTGGGTCCGTTAACTGCGACGCCAGCAACTGCGATCGCCCGGAAATAACCGCCAGCGGATTGTTCATCTCGTGCGCCGCGCCGGCCGCCATCTCCCCCACCGAAACGATCATCTTCGACCGCAACACTTCACTTTGCGCGCTCTGTAATTGCCGGTTGGACTCGGCAAGTTGCTCGGCCAGCGTGCGGGCCTCTTCTCGAATCTGCGCCGTCCGCAGGGCCAATGACCACCCCGCCGAGATCGCGGTCAATTCCTGCGTTTGCCCGCTCAATCGCTGCGCCTCTCCGGCACCGGCCCCCCACACCACCCCACCAATGCACGCCCCGTCGGCTTCCAGGCAGATCCAGAACCGCAGGTCCCCGGGCAATCGCGGGGAGATACAACTGACGATCCACTCCAGTTCATCTCCAGCCGACAGCACAGGTCCGTCGCCGGTCGATCGGCGCTCTGGCCGAACCGGACAATCCACGATCGACGTTTCAAATGCGTTCCCCGCTTCATCAAACAGCATCGTCTCGGCGAACGCCTGTCCGGGCAACAACGAGAAAACTCCGGCACAGCCGACACTCAGCACACTGACGGCAGTCTGGCCGATGGCCTGAAGCACCAGCTGCGCCGACGCATCGGGCCGCAGTTCAGCCTGAAATCCACTCAGCGCGTCAAAAAACTTGGCGCGAACGGATAACTTGCGATTTCTCGCCGCCAGTTGATTGCTCACCCGGCCCAGTTCCTTATTGGCCTGCGAGAGCGCCGCGTGATAAAGGTCCGACGACGACGCCTGGCCCAAGCCCAGCGCCGTCGCCCGCGGTTGCACGCGATCCACCAGCTTCCGAAGCGCCGCCTCCACCTGCGCGTCCGTTAATGACAACGCCTGCATCAAAGGTGCCCGCGAAGCCAGCACATAATTTCCGCTATAGCCAAGGTGCCGCTCGCGCACCAGCAAATCGCTCAGCGTGATGAGATTGACCAAAGTTGGCGAAGCCACCGAAGCCGGAAGTGCTTCGGGCATCTGCCCGTGCAGCCAGATGCAATCGCGGATGCTCACGGGCAGTTGCCACCGCTCGGCCAGCCGCTTGCCTACAACCAGGTGGTCGATGCCAATGACCTGCCGTTCGACATCGGCGATGTTTCCTCGCAACAGTTCGACCGCTTCGATGACGCGCCCAAAACTTTTTGGCAGCGCGCAATCCAGCGCCGGCTTGCCCAGATCATGCAGCAGTCCGCAAACAAACGCCTCCGAGGCGCTCACGCCGGGAATGCTTTCGGCCAGCAGTTCGGCGCAGCAGGCCACCGTCACGCAATGCTTCCAGAATTCCTCGCGCGGAAATGGCGCGCCCGCCTGCGCTTCCTGGCTGTTAAAAGTCTGAAATATACTTAGAGAAAGCACCGCGCTGCGCACGGCTTCAAACCCCAGCAACACCACCGCCCGGTCGATACGCGTCACCTCCTTCCCCACCCCGAGGTCCGCCTGACGCAGCAGTTGCAGAATTCTCGCGGATAACGCCGGATCCGATTCGATCAACCCCACCACGTCGACCAGCCCCGAATCCTCCCGGCCCGTCACCTCCAGCAGGCGCACTGCCACTGCAGGCAGCGTCGGCAGTTCCTCCAACTGCTGCAAAATCAGCTCGACGCGCTTATCACGAGTTGGTTCGCGCGGTGTCATCATGTTCAAAAGGCAAACCGCAGATTTCGCAGACGGTGCAGATTCTCGGGAAAAGCGGTTCCCAATCTGCCAAATCTGCGCGATCTGCGGTTCACTGGCTCGGTCAAACTGTGAGAAGTTCGCCAACGCGTTCGATCAACTTCTCAATGTTAAACGGCTTCTTCACGAAATCGTCGGCCCCGCTCTTCAGCAGATCGTTGATCTCTTCCTGGTTCACCACGCCGGAAACGATGATGATCTTGATGTGTTCAAAATTCGGATTCTTCCGAATCGTCTGGCATACCACGTTGCCGTTGATGTCCGGCAGCATGTAATCCAGAATCACCAGGTCGGGCATGAATTCCTGCGTCAGAACCCCTGCGTCGTACCCCGAACCGGCAGTGCGCACCTCGAACCGGCCGTCGCGTTCCAGGACATCGATGAACAACTCCACGATTTCCGGGTCGTCGTCCACCACCAGGATTTTGTGCTTGCCACTCTCAAGATTATCGGGCGGAATGCCGTTCTCTTTCATGAATTGCACGAGCGCATCACGTGGAATCCGCCGGAACCGCGACCCCGGAACCCGAAACCCACGCAAGCGACCGCTATCGAAGCACCGAATAATCGTCTGCTGCGATACCTTGCAGACGTCGGCCGCCTCGCCGGTGGTAAATACGTTCTTCATACACGAGACTCCTTGCCCAATGTTCCTGCCCAGATGAACCAGGAACGACAAAGCCTAGAAACTATCCTTCTTACCCATCTTTCCCTATTTAACATCGGCGTGTGAGTTTGACAACTTAAGCCTTTCCGGGCGATTCCATGCCTCGCCCGGGGGCTGATTCGCCCGAAAGCCCGATATGGCTCGTTGCTTCCGGCTAAGGACCCAGTGGTGCGCGAATTGGTGCAAATTCGCGCACCAACATTCCGACATTTCCGAAAATTTTTAAATTTAGTTTAATTCGATATATAATAACAACTTATATCAATTTTACAGCACTCCAGATTGCGCGAATTTGTCACAATTCGCGCAACTCTCCCGCTAATGGTAGAGGACTATTATTATGACCAACCAATTGTTCACGGCTTCTGTCGCTTCGTTGGCCGTTCGCGGATGTGCGGCGGGATTTTCCTTCGGTCTGGAGCCGAAACGATCAAAGAATCCGGGATCCCACAGAAACCCCAAGGTAGGACCCCCTTGGGACCCCATTTGGACCCCCTTTGGACCCGGTTTTCAAGGAATTAATTTTGACGTAAACTCATACATTGAAAAGTGTTATGCAAATATTTGTTTCCCCATATGCGCTGAAAATTGGTGTTCTTATGATATGTTCTCTCCGGTCACGCGACGGGTTGTTGTTGAAAGGCCGGATTTTAGCTCGCGCGGGCGAGATTATTTGCCCGGCCGGCTCAACTGAACCGACTGGCCGGCGTACTACGTTAAAAGGAGTCTTGCGACCGTGGAACTGGAAAATTTCAAAGTCTGGCAATGGATGCTGATCGGCCTGCTGGTCGGTTTGGGGATCGGATATTGGAAGGCCGAGAACGGCCCGGACATCGACGACAACGTGGTGAGGACCGTCTACCAACCCGAATTCGAGGAGCGACTTTTCGACACTTATGTTCTCGACGGCCAAAAGCCCGAAAATGCCCGGCCGGTCTTTACCTCGGTCACGATCCATCCGCCTATCGACGGGAAAGTCTGGGTCACCGGTCTGGTGATGCAGAGGCCCTCTGCGGCACGAATCGCCGACATGGTCGCAGCCAAGCAGCCCGTCAAGGCCAAGTTCGTGGGTTTCAGGTATCCCACCGAAGTGCCTTACAGACCGCAGTTCTATGCCAACCTGATGCCTAGCGAGACCAAGCCGGCCACCAATGCGGCAAAACCCGAATCCGCCTTTGCGGCAATGCGACCACCTGCCAATTCGGTCGTGCAATACCTCGACCGGCTTAAAGCCGAACGCAAGGACTTCCGAGTGTCGTATCGCTACGCCTGGTGGGAAGCCAAGCCGGCGACCGTCGCCATCTGGACTGCCGGTTCGTTCACGGTCATCGGTGTCGTCTGGCCGATCATCGTCCGCCTGCTTATGGGCGTGGGTCTGGCCCGGCGGCCGGTGAAGAAAGAATACGACCTGAATCGGTTCAAGGCCCAGTCAAAAACTGGCGCACCATCGGTGAACAATTTCGACACGGAAAATAAGCAGCTTGATGATCTCAATGCGTCGCTGGAAGCAAAGCTCGCGGGATTTGTGGACGAAGATGCCGAAACGAAGGCCGAGAACGCTGCAGTTGAAGCCAAAGTGCGCGCGCTTCCCACTTCCCGACTGGAACCACTCGCCGGCGATGAAGGGGATCGGTCCGATGCAAACAGGGAATACACCGGCGAGTTTTATCCGGTCGTAAAGACCCACGGCGATCAGGCGAAGAAATAATGCGCCGGCCGGGAGTTGAGTTCAAGGAAGGAGAAAGCGTCATTACGGCAGCAGGATACGAACTTGCTCCAGTCTTGGTCGGCCCGGTCGCGGTAGAAGCGATGGCCGGCTTGCCCGCGGCCGAATCGCGGCCCGGCATTGCCGCCGATATCGGCGCGCTCGGAAGGCTGGTATTTCCGCGGACCGCCGAGCCGGCATGGAGGACCCACTTCTACGCTGCAATCGCGCTGGCGCTGGTCGTCGCTTACTTTCTGTCCCTCAGCTACTTCACGTATTTCAATCCAAGCCATTCGGGGGTCGATCAAAACGGCTACCTGGTGGGCGGAAAGATGATGGCCGATCACGGCACGACGGGATTCTGGCCAACCGATCCGTATCAGTTCGTCGGCAGGATGTGGGTTGGGGCCGCGGCCAATCAGTACTCACCCAACACGCCGGCGTTCTATCCCAAGTACCCCATCGGCCTGCCGGCGATCTATGCGCTGCTGATTAAAATCGGCGGGGCGAACTACGGCGCTGCGGCGTGCTTCTTTGTCAGTCCGGTCTGCATGTCCCTGGGCATCGGCGCAACGTTCCTGCTCGTCCGGGCGATATTGGGATCATTCGCAGGACTGCTCGGGTTGATCGTCGTCGCCTCCAGCCAACTGACTCTGGCGTTGACCAACAATCCCAATAGCCACGCCAGCACACTGTTCTTCGTCACGGCGGGAATGTTCTTGCTGATCCAATGGTGGCGATACAACGGCCTTTGGCGGGCGATCCTCGCCGGCCTGCTGCTCGGCTATGCGGTCACCATCCGTTATACCGAAGCCACGCTAATTCTGCCCGTCGGGTTGGCGATCCTGTTCAACGTCCGCGCCCGCGACTGGTCAAGCTGGCGCGACAGCGTTTTCCTGCTCCTTTCCTGGGCCGTCCCCGTCACCATTTTGGTTTCATACAATCTCTGGTTTATCGGCACGGTCACTGGCTATGACCCCTGCAATGAATCCACCGGATTCAAATTGGAATATGCCCAGGATAATTGGGACACGATGCTCCGGCATCTGGCCAATTACGGACTGTTTTTCATTTTCCCGTTTTCCGTTCTCGGTCTGCTTGGCATGTTCAGGTGGCATTGGAAACTAGCCAGCCTGCTGCTGGCCTGGGTGATGCCAGCGATCATTCTTTACACCGCCTATTACTGGGCACCCGACGGCAACACGGTGGGCTATGTGCGTTTCTATCTGACCATCCTGCCGGCGCTGGCGCTGGCAGCGATCTGGGCGATGTTGCGATTTTCAGGGATGCTCGAAAGTGGATTGAACGTCCGCTGGCGGGCGATAGGAATCGGCGCCGGCGCGGGGCTGGTTTTAGGAATCGCTCTTGGCGCACTGGCCGGTTATAGCGCCGACCGCGCGGAGGTGGCCGGCAATACACGCGCGATGATGGCCCATACCAACATGCTGCAATTTGCAGAGTACGGCGGCGGAATTGGCGCACTGGCCGGCGCGGTCGCCGCGAGTTGCCCGCTGGCCTACATCGTCGCTATCGGCGCACTCATTGGCGTTTACTCCACCCTCCCCCTCATGGAACGCGACGCCGAAGAAGCCCAGATCATGAAGACCAACGTCGACACCGTGCGTGACAAAGTGCCCGCAGGATCGATTGTCTTCGGCGACGAACGTATCTTCCACTACCTGCAATTTAGCGCAGACTACAAGCTCTATTCCCCCGAACTTTTCGAACGCAATTCATTGCAGCGGTTGCAAAACATCAAATTGGATGAGCCGAGCGGATTTCAACCTCAGCGGGCCAAAGACCTTTGGGAACGAGTGAAAAACAAGACCGACCGTGACCTGCTCACCGAACAAAACAAGCTTATGAGCAACGCTCTGGCCAGCGGCAAGCGAGTGTTTTTCATCTCGCGTAAGCGCAGCATGGCCGATCTGCTCCGCCGGTTTGCCACGGCCAGCACGTTTAGCCGCAAGACGATTTCAAGCTGGAACGAATCGCGCCCGGCGGTGGACGTATCGCTTCTCAAGGCACGGAAACCCCGCGGGGCAGGTGGCGCCGGCATGCCCTTCTTTCGCCCTCGCGGAATGACGGGAGACCCGTCCTGGATGATCGTCGAAATACTGCCACGGGTGCCGTAGATTTCAGAGGAGATCGCTAATGAACCAGGGTCATTCACTTTAACTTATGAAGCCTATCGCGAGATTAATGGGAATTCATTAACGCCGTTCTATGTTTCATTAACCCTTTGTTAGACTGCAAGCCATGAAATACACCAACCTTGGACGTACCGGACTTTCCGTTTCCCGCTTCTGCCTGGGCACCATGAACTATGGCCCGCAGGCGACGCAGGAAGAATCATTCGCCCAGATGGACAAGGCGTTGGAACTGGGCATTAACTTCTTCGACACCGCCGACGTCTATGGCTGGAAAAAAGGAGAAGGCATCACCGAGCAGATCGTGGGCAAGTGGTTTGCACAAGGCGGACTGCGCCGAGAAAAGGTCATCCTGGCGACCAAGATGTTTGGTGACATGGACCAGGACCCCAACGACCGCACGATGAAACGCGGATTGAGCGCCGTGAAAATCCGCAGGGCCTGCGAGGCCTCTTTGAAGCGACTGAAAGTTGACTACATCGACCTTTACCAGATGCACCATATCTCGCGTGAAACACCCTGGGAGGAAGTCTGGCAGGGGTACGAAACGCTGGTCGCGCAGGGAAAGGTGATCTACGCCGGCAGCAGCAATTTTGCCGGGTGGAACATCGCCACCGCGCAGCAGACTGCCGGCAAACGGAATTTTCTCGGGCTGGTGAGCGAGCAGAGCAAGTATAGCTTGGTGACACGATCGATCGAACTGGAAGTGCTGCCCGCGTGCAAATACTACGGGCTGGGGGTCATCCCCTGGAGTCCGCTTGAAGGCGGGCTACTGGGTGGTGTGCTGGAGACGGCCGAAAAAGGCCGCAGGGCCAGCGAGCAGATGCAGGCGCGCGTAAACAAGATGCGTCCGCAGCTTCAAGCATGGGAAGATTTTTGCAAAGAGCTGGGTGAGCGCCCCGCCGACGTCGCATTGGCCTGGATGCTCAAGAACCCGGTCATCACCGCGCCCATCATCGGCCCGCGAACGATGGAGCAGTTGACGAATGCAGTACGCGCTATGGACATCGTGCTGAGCGACGAGCAAATGAAGAAGCTCGACGAGATTTTCCCCGGCCCGGGCAATCAAGCCCCCGAAGCGTATGCGTGGTAAGTCGGCGTGATGCGGGGCGCTTCCACCGGCACCGACCGGCGGAAAAAGAAATCCCGCGGATCAAAATCCGCGGGATGAGTTCGGCGATGTAATTACCGGAGAGGCTTCCGATTATTCGTCGTTGGTCGGTCCGACGCAGATGAGCCAGAGCTTGGCGAAGTTCATCACCTGCTGCGGGCTTAACTGGTTGGCGTCGAGTTTATACGTCACCTTGCTGGCGGTCACGGTTTTGCCACTGAGAGTGTCAACATAATCGACCGTTCCAGTCAGGCTGGGAATGGAGGTGTCGGTGGAGAAAAATGCGTCGTCGTCGCTGACTTTTTGGAACGCGGCGTCGGCACCGGCGGCGGGCTTTTTGGCTTGCTCGTTCCAGCGCAGGTTGAATTCATAATGACCCTTGCCGTTGGCGTCGCGCTGGGCGTCTTCCACCCATT
>JBBQSU010000154.1:0-7840 GCA_038234815.1 Tepidisphaerales bacterium
GGCAGCGGCAAAATGCCGGGCAAAGTTAATGCAATAGCAACCCACGTCCATCAGCACTCCGCCGGCCAGTTCCGGGCTGAAGCGCACATTGCCTTCGATCTTCGTCGTGCGATAGCAGAAGCTCGTGCGGATCAAACGCAGTTCGCCGATTGCCCCGCGGGCCAAGGCCCCTTCCACCGCGTGGGTGAGCGGGTGACAGCGGTACATGAACGCCTCCATCACCTTCAGCCCGGCCTTCTCGGCGACATCGAACATTTCCTGGCTTTGCGGCACGTCTACGGCGAATGGCTTTTCGCAAAGCACGTGCTTGCCGGCGTTGAGCGCCTTGATCGTCCACTCGTGGTGCATGGAATTGGGCAGCGACACATAAATGGCGTTGACCGACGGATCGTTCAGCAGGGATTGATAGTCGCCAAAAACCCGCGCGATCCCGAACTGCCGGGCAAACGCCTCAGCGGATCGAATCGACCGTGAACCGACTCCGGCGAGTATTCCGCGCGTGCTCGCTTTCACCCCGGTCGCGAACTGCCTAGCGATATTGCCCGTGCCGAGGATGCCCCAGTTGAGTTTATTTGACATGAATCGGAGTTTAACGAAACTTCCCCCGCGAACCAGAAAAACAAGGCCGGGCGGAGGGAAATTATACCCTCCGCCCGACATGCTTTTTTCTTCGAAACACGAGCCGATACCATAGATAGCCGGCTGCGATCAACGCCCGGCTATTTTTCGACCGCCGGGATGAACCGGAACAGTGATCCTTCCCGATTGGTGACATAAAGGCGCACGCCCTTGCCTTCTTCGACCGCGCTCAGGGCGTCGCGGGCTTCCTTGGCCGTGGCGACTTTCTTCGATCCTACTTCCGTAATGAGGTCGCCCACTTGCATACTGCCCCGGGCCGCGCGGGATTTAGCCTCAAGGTCGGTCACCACCGCACCGGCTTTTTCTTCGCCGAGATTAAATTTCCCTCTCAAGTCCTCGGTTAAGTTCGAGAGCGTCATGCCCAGGACCTCGGCCTGGGCTTCGTCGTTGCCGTCGGCCCCGCGCGGCTTTCGCCCGCTGGCCATGCTCAGGTCCTCCGGCTGCTCCCCCAGCTTGATACTCACCTCCTGATTCTTGCCATCGCGAAACACCTGCAAGGTCACGTCCTGGCCGGGCGAGGTTTCGGCGATCTTATTGCGCAGTTCAGTCGTATTAAGCACTTTGTGGCCATTGATGCCCGTGATGACGTCGCCGTGTTTCAACTTGCCGCTGGCCGGCGTATCGGCGTAGCTTTGGGCCACCAGCACGCCCTCTGTATCAGTATATCCCAGGCTCTTGCCCAGCTCCGGCTGTTGGGAAATGTCCTGAATCTTCACGCCCAGCCATCCACGGACCACTTTGCCTTTCTCTTTTAGTTGCTTGTAGATCAGCTTCGCCTGATTGGAAGGAATGGCAAAACCGATGCCCTGGAAACCCCCGCTGCGCGACGCAATGGCAGTGTTGATCCCCACTACCTCCCCACGGACGTTGACCAGAGGCCCGCCGCTGTTGCCGGGGTTGATCGGCGCATCCACCTGGATGAAATTCTCATACCCGCCCTGCCCCAGAATTCCCACGCGATCGCGATTGAGCGCACTGACAATGCCGTGCGTCATCGAACCGATATAGCCAAAAGGCGAACCGAAGGCCATCACCCAATCCCCACGGTCCAGTTGATCGCTGTCGCCCCACTTGGCCGCGACGAGTTTATCGGCTTCGATTTTGATCACGCACACGTCGGTCTTGGGATCGGTCCCCAGCACTTTGCCGTTGTGTATCTGTCGGCCGTCGGCCAGGGTAATCAGCAATTCACTCGCCCCGCCGCCCACGTGGTTGTTGGTGACGATGTAGCCGGTGGAACCGTCCGTGTCGATAATCACCCCGCTGCCCGTGCCGATCTGCTCCATGTCCCCGCCGTCATCGCGCAAACCCGGCGGCAGGTCAGGAGTTCCGTCGCCATTCCGGTCAGGAAAAAACCGCCGAAGCATGTCGTCGTCCATGCGCGGGTGATGGGCGGCGCCTTTGACGGTCTTGCGCACGTTGATATTGACCACGGACGGCTCGACCTGGTGTCCGATCTTGCGGAAAACGGTGGCCAGGTCGGCGATTTTTGAGATTTCGCCCTGCGTCGGTGGGCTTGTGTCAGATTTGTCTTGCGCCTGCGCTGAAGGGGCCTCTCGAAATAAAGCCGTTCCGAAAAACCCGCCTGCACCGGCGGAAGTACACAGTGCCAGCACGGTTAGCGAACGTTGCATTCGGTTCATCGTCATTTCCTTTTTGTTGGGTTTTCAAAAATCGTTGTATACAGCAGAAATTATTGGTGGCCCGCCGGACTTTTTCCGACAAATTTTTCTTTTTCTTCCCGCGGCATCTCATATTGATGCTCAGGCGCCGGATACGCGCCAGCCACAATCTGGTCCGCATACTGTCCGTAGGCCGTGCGCAACGGCGTAGCCATGTCGGCCAGAACCGGAACGAACCGCGGGCGATGGGCCGTCATCCCCAGCAAGTCCTGGGATACGACCACGCTACCATGGCAGGCCGGCCCGGCCCCGCAACCTATGACCGGGATGCCCGTGGCATCGACCACGGCCCGGCCGACTTCAGGCGGCACCGCTTCAAGCAAAAGCGCCGCCGCCCCGGCAGATTCCATCTGGCGAGCCAGCGCCACGATCTGTTCGGCCTCGTCTACGGTCCGGCCCTGATAGCGATAGCCGCCCAGTATGCCCACCGCCTGTGGACGCAGCCCCACATGCGCCATTACCGCAACACCGGCATCGGCCAGTGTTTGCACTTGTTGGGCATGGCCTTGGGCCACTTCAAGTTTAATGCAGTCACAGCCGGAAAGTTTCATCATCCGCAGGGCATTGCGCAATCCCTGCTGCGGAGAAACCTGGTACGAACCAAACGGCATGTCGGCAATAAGCAGGCAGTTCGGTGCCCCACGACGCACGGCGCTGGTGATCTCGATCAAGAAATGCAGCGAGATGGGCAGGGTAGTCGGATAGCCTAAAATGACGTTCGCGGCCGAGTCGCCCACGAGCAGCAGCGGAACACCGGCCTCCTGCATGAGCTGCGCGTTGAGATAGTCGTAACAGGTGAGCATGGCCACCTTGTGGCCGGAGCGCCGGGCGGCGCGTAAGTCGTTTAATGTGAACCGTTTGGTTAACGCTTGGGACATAGCACGATTGTAGCCCGGCGATCGCGCGTTGAATACCGCAGCGCCGTGCCAATGCGCCACTAGGCCGCCAGTTGCAGGCACGCCTGTCGGGCGTGCAGGTATTTGGGTTCCCAGAGCCTCAGCACGGGACCGCTGAAATGCCGTTCGACTGCGGCCATTCGCTCGTCGATATGCGCCGGGTTGATGTTGGACATCACCACGCCGTCGATCGAGCCATCAAAGGCGTGGGAAAGAGGCAATACCGGCTTGCCACGATAGTTCAGCCCGCGAAATGCCGGCCCGTCATCGGCAACGGCGACTACTTCCAATCCCGCGTTCATGCAGGCCGACCAAGTAGCAAAGAGATTCTTGCTGAAATCAGCAATGACAACCCTTTGCGCACCATTTCGGGAGGCCCAGTCTTTTACGATGCGGCGCTGATGGAACAGCCCGAACACCGATTCAATGGCGCCGAAGTGCATGATTTTTCGCTCGTGCGCGCTTTGCCCCTGTGACCAGCGCCAGGCGCCCCAGAGGGCACGCTTCATGGCGAGGTGGAAGCCGTTGCTTCGGCCGATGGCACCGCAGCGTAACGTCCAATCCTCGGAATAGGCGCGCCGCAAGTTCTCGGGCAAAAAACGATCGGCCACGATCAACGTGTTGCGAAAATCCATGTACTGAACCGCCTGATCGGCCCGGCCTGCGCTGCGCACCTTTTCGCGCATAAACACAACGTCTTCGAATCGTTCGACTCGAAACCCCGCGTTCCAAATCCGCAGACTCAGGTCGTATTCTTCGGCCTGGCCGAAGATTTCCGGTGAGTAGCCCCCCACCGCCTGCAACACCGACCGCCTGAAGCACGTCGCCCCGCTCATTACCATCGACGGAAACGCCGGCGCTTCAAATGATCCATCGGCAAGCCGCACGTTGGCGACGACTGCGGCCGTTCCGGGCATTTCATCCAGGTAATTCAACATGCTGCCCACCGCCCGGGCATCCTGTGGATAGCTGTCGTCAACAAGGCAGATCACATACTCGCCGGTGCATCGATTCAAGGCATGATTGCGCGCAGGCGTTCCCTCATTCGTGGGCAAGCAAATCAACTTGACCGAAGGGAACGCCCGCTGAACCGCTGCGGCCGTTCCGTCGGTCGAGCCGTTGTCCACCACCCACACATCCCAAGCGCCCCCGGGCAGCGGGGTGCGGGCGGCAAGGCGACCCAAGGTCGCCAGCAAACTGTCTTTGCGATTAGACGAAATAATGACATAGCTCAGGCGCATTTTCGTAACTCCGGTTGTGCCCCTTCCGAGGCGAGGGTTTGGCTGATCTCACGCAAGACTCGCCGCAGGCCGTTGACATAGCTCAAGCGGCCTTCCGTGCTTTCCCGCTGCTCGTCAACGATCTGCGACCGCGCGTCGGCATCGTTTACGAAACGTTCGACGAGTGACTTCAAGCCGGCGCGGTCGTTGAAGAGGATTTCATCCATCCGCGGAAGCGCCTGGGCGCCGGGCACGAGCAATCGGCATCGCTCCCAATCACGCACCAGGGCGATGCAATCGCCATGCTCCGCCATCGACTGACACCGGGTCAGCAATTGCTCCAGATCCGGCCGACCTGCGGGATCGACCATCGCGCGCGCTTCGGCATTGGTTTCGGCAAGCGCCGACCCGTGTTGGTGAAGGAAGCCGCTTAACTCCTGCGTGAGGTGATTAGACGGATGATCGCGGACGAGGAAGAAGCCGCCGGCGAAAATCCCGGTGAGCAGGCGCGTGCGCGTGAAGCATGCGTAGGGTTCGACCTGGAGATTGAGCCGCGTGCGGCGCGTTAGGTTTTCGAGCGCCGCGCCGGCGGCGACAGGCCCACGGGCAAACGCCGCAAACCGCGGATGGTTTTCCCAGCCGTGTCCGTAGAGCGCAAATTTCAAGCCCAGTTCACCAGCTACATCAGCAGCCCAACCCAGTGCCTGCTGCCTATACAACGTACTGTTGAGTCGATCGAAGATCGATTCAACCAGCAGATGCATTCCCGCGGCATTGAGAGGCCGGGGCAAATTTAACTCGCGCTCGCTGTCCAGCAGAGTGCCGCGCACCTCGATATGCGTCGCCAGTGACGCGGCGGAATCATACGTCCGCGCCAATCGCACGCTGACATGCTCAATCAGCTTCATCACGTCCGGGTCATGCCCGGCCCAGCGCTGGCGAAGTTCCTGCATCGCGGTCGCGGTCGTATTAGACGCATTGGAGACGCACGCCAGGTCGTCGCCGGTACTGGTCCAGTGCGTCGGGCGGATCGGTACGCGGCCCAGTTGTGGCAGGCTGATGAGCTGCCGCTTGGGATATTGATGCGCCGTTGCGAAGTAGTTTGACATCCCGCTCAGCACAAAATCCCGACTCGTAACCGACTTCCCCGCCAGTTGATTCGTCAAATTTGGCAGGTGTTCCTGTATCCAGCAGCAGAACGGCAACTTGGCGGGGAATACGTCGGCGTGTTCGGCGCGCAAGTGGTCGATCTGAAACACCAGATCAGGCTTGAAATCCCGCAGGGCCTTGCGGATCGCCGGTTTGGACAACCGGTGATGGGCCGTCGGCTCTATGACGATGTGCGTCTGACAGCCGATCTGCTCAAACGCCTCCGCGGAGTGACGGATGGAATGCTGAAGGACCGTGGAAAATCGCGTGCTCAAGAGCAAAACGCGCGGGCGGCGCGGGCGATCGGTGCTGAATAATTCGGCCAGCTCCGCGTGCTCAAGTCCTGAGCAATAGGCCTCAACCTCACCGCGCAGCGCTTCATCCAAGCGGTTCAGGCGCGCCCCCACCGCTGCCAGCTTTTCGCTTATCGACTCGGCATCGATCGCCTGACTCACGCTCACCGTCGGCATCGGCTTGTAAAGATCATCCAGCAGCGCCTGACCGAAGGCATCGCACCAGCTTGAACCGATGAACCACGAGAACCGTTTCTGCTCGATCGGTCCACTCGGCCCGCTATAGTCGTGCATCATCAGGCAGTTCAACACCACCTGTGGTTCGCTTTCAATCACGTAGATGACTTGCTCCGTGTCCAGCAATAGCTTTGGCGGTTGTTGGGCCAATGCGTGCAGGAAATAGCCGTCGCCAATTCCGCAGAGCGCCAGCGTCTCTCCCTTAGACAAGCTTGTACCAAACTGCTGCCTGATCTTGTTGAGCGCAGCCAGCGGAGAAGTGCCGGGCGTCAAAGAGATTTTTCGCCCATCCGGCCCCTGATAAATATTGATGGGCAACCCGTCGGGCGCGTGCGACAGCGTATATCCTGGGTTGCCCGGACAGTTCAGCAGCACCTGATACACCTCGGGCCGGTGGATCTGCAGGGCTGCCAGATTGACGACCATCCGCCGGCGCATCTCCGTGTCCACGTCGCGCCCGTCAATGCGCGCAAAGCACTCGGCCGAATCCCGCCACCGGCGCTTGCGTAAGTGCAGTTCTGCCGCCAGCGCCAGCACCGGACGCGCCCAAGGCGTTCGAACGCTCGAAAGCAGCAAGTCCGCCTGATCGAGCGCCCCATCGGCAATGGCCTGAGCCAGCGATTCAGGATCGGCATGGAGCTTCGATGGATTCATCGTTGTAATCTCAACCGGCGGTCCAACCCTTAGCCTCGTTATCGGACACGCCCAAGCCGCTCAATGAGCAAATCCCGTCCGATAAATTCAACCGTTCCCTAGTGGCGATCGATATGAAAGACGACGTGAGTTTTACGGGTTTCAGCGCTGGCGATGCCCTTCTCGGCACCGCCCGATCGGCAAAACCGTTTGGCATCGCTTTTTTTCCAACAAAAGCCATAACCCCCCCCGCTATTTCCTCAAAAACCGCAGTTTGTGAAAATCGGCACAAGCCTAACCCCCAAATCGTGGCCTCTGTCTAACGGGATAGAAAAACGCCGATATAATACTTAATGGAGCACCCAATGACCGCAGTATTCGTTTATTCGTTTGATCGTGAAACCTTCGCAGGTGAATTTTCAACCCGCAATGAAGCCCTGGCCATAGCGCTCAACCGCGCCGATGGGAATCCCTCCCCGCTCACGGCGGTTTATGTCGGGCAGCGCGTCAGCCCCAATCCGCGAGCCTTCGGACACGCCCGCGCGGTCATCGACCGCATGAAGGACCGCGTGGCCGAAGACATCGGCGACGATGCCGACAGTTATCTTCGCGGTCTGACCGACAAACAGGTGACCGAACTGGACGTGGCCATGGAGAAAGCGATTCTCACTTGGCTCGATTCCAATCGCCTGATGCCGCAATGCACGAAGGTTGAATCCATCACCGAGCACCCCGTGCCCATCCCCATGCAATGGCGGGAACCCGCCGGCGACGCCAGCAACGAGGTGCATCTAGTAGGCGAAACCCGCCGCTGGTGATCCCCCACCAGTCAGAACGTGAAATAGCCAACATTCCGCGCGACCGCATACCCACTTCGCGCCCGCAACCATTTTGTCTCTGGAAGATCAATCCCCCGCTGGATTCTTCAGTTGCCCGGTCCCATTTAATTCATAGCTGTCGCGATGGAATTTGCATTAGCGGGACCTGTGACGGTGTACGGGTCGCCGTCGCCAGAGGTGGTGATGAAATTCGGAGCATAATAGGGCATCCTTTGGGGTGACCCTCTTAGATCCCCGCTAAACAAAGTGCTG
>JBBQSU010000155.1:0-7820 GCA_038234815.1 Tepidisphaerales bacterium
CGGTAGCCAAGACACTTACGCGGACGATTATTCAGTGCTTGCTCGATGCGTGCAACTCGCTGGTGCGTTAGCGTTGAGAAGTCACTGCCCTTGGGCAGATACTGGCGGATCAAGCCGTTGGTGTTCTCATTGGTTCCACGCTGCCAACTTGAGTACGGATCGGCGAAGTAGGTCTTGAAGCCCAGACGCTTGGTCACGGTTTTTGGTCAGAGAAGCCCAGCTATAAGAGTAAGGTTAGCTACCCTGTGGGCGTTGATAGCAGCGCTTTCGCAGCATATCTTGTGAATACCCCGGCCCGGAATGGCTTCTAAGCTTGTCAGGAAGATCATGCGATTTGTCAAAATGACGATTCTCCTGAGTTCGATAGGAATCGTGGGATTGGCGGTGTACTATCTGTTGCCTGAACGCGGACCAATCGGAAACGAAACCGATGAACTCAGCTCGACAACTACTCATGCAGTTGACGCGAAATCTGCACGATGATATGCATCAGGCTCAAGCGGGTATTGAACCGAACCCACGCGTCTATACTGGATCTCATTCCACCTTCAACTGGGTGACCGGCCCTGCCGATATTGCCGGGGGTGATGACGATTGGACCCAAGCCTATCCCGGCTTCCCTATTAGCTGGCCTATTTAAAGAGTTTTTATGGATAAATTTAGGAAAGTTCCCCTAATTCTTTCACTGATCGCTGTGGGCTTGTCGAGTTTCAGTGCATGGAGGGCGGATAGTACGTACAGTCGAATTGTTCAGGAGGTATGGGAACTATTCAAACCGGCTTACCGGGATCTGAATATAAGCGTTCCGCCCGAACCCAAGACACTGACTGAAGTGCTGGAGCCTGTATCGTATAAGCCATTGGAGCAAAAGAGGAGGCCACCATCAACGTCTCGTTAAGGGGAGACTAAAGATGACGGGGAAACTAAAAAACATGGTACGAACCCAGAAGGGGGACATCCCCGCTTATTCGCCATCCATAAGCTGCGATGTCCCTCTTATGCGCACTTTACCGATGATAAGTCCATCATGAATGCGAAACGACGTGCGGCCCCTTTTCTTTTTTCTTACTTCACCAGTTCAACGCGGAGCTGAAATGGCACTTCAGGTTGCTCGGCGTTTCGTTGTGCGTGCGAATAATCAGCCAGCAGCAAACGGATGCCTGGCAGATATTCTTGGTGTACTCGAGGCCGATCCGATTTCTCAAAACCTAATACCCTATTGGAAACAGCCCGAATGTTGGGAGGTTTCATTACGCTTTCCCTTTTACATGCCCGTGGCGAAAGGATTCTGCGCGTCATGGTGACGGCTGATCGCATCGCCA
Source organism: Tepidisphaerales bacterium (assembly GCA_038234815.1). Lineage (GTDB taxonomy): Bacteria > Planctomycetota > Phycisphaerae > Tepidisphaerales > Tepidisphaeraceae > JBBQSU01. Next base: position 1,323 of record JBBQSU010000155.1, read on the forward strand.
CCGGCTGGTTGATATCCGGTCCGGCTATCACCGAAAATACGCTATCGGCTTTTGAAGGTGTAACGAGTACCGGGCGACCAAAAGAGAAAAACACCGTATATGCTGACCATTGTTTTTGCCCGGCTAGAGTATTCATCAGCTTTGCGTGGACCGACGCCCGCGCGGCGGCGCGTGACACTTCAATATGGACACATTAAGCAACATCCCTTTTGTCCCCAGCTTGCCGCCGCGCTTCGCCAAACCCGGGTTATGTTTCCAGTGGGGTCGAGTCGCGGCGCCGTTGTGTGCGGATCACGTTCAGTTTCGTCGTCAGGAGCAGGCTTACGATGCTGGCGGCGATCAGGACGGGCATCATGCTCGTGCCGGTGAGGGTGGTCAGAATAATACAGGTGCTGATCGGCGTTTTTGTCACCGCGACGTTCACGCCGGCCATCAAAGACAAAATAATCACCGGTGCGGGCACGGCGGGGATTAACAGGCTGATGGCCGAGCCGACGGCGACACCGATGAACATCAGCGGAAAAATGAATCCCCCACGGAAACCGGAGTGCAGCGTGGCGCCCACGGCAAGCGACTTAACGACGGCCAGCAACAGCAACAGGCTTATGGCGGTCCAAAGACCATGGTGACCCACCAGGCCCGCGGGGCTTTGGAGAACTTTATCGATCTGAAACTCACCCCAAAACAGGCTCCTCGGCGAAAGCTGGGCGAGCAGGCCGATCGCCAGCCCGCCGATTATGCCGAGGCTGACCGGAAAATGCTCGACGCGATGCATGATCCGGCCCATCAGCGAAAACATCCCCACGAAAATCATCGCCACACCGGCGGCGGCTGCGCCAAAGAGCATCGCATAGAAGACGTGCACGAGGAGCCAGGGTTGATCGGCACGAACATGGAAGAGGATGTGCTCATATCCCACGATCGAGCGGAACACGAGGAAGGCGGCGGTGGCCGCGATGATCGCCGGGAGCAGAGCCTCGTAGTACTCGATGCCTCGCCGGTGAGGAATCTCCAAGGCGAAAAGCGCTCCACCGAGCGGCGCGCCGAAGAACGCGCCTAAAGCGGCCGCCATCCCACAAAAAGTGAAGGTGCGGACGACGCGGCCATCAACCCGGAGCCGAGCACCCACCATGCTGGCGATGGATCCTATGATCTGTACGAGGGGAGCCTCCGGGCCGGCACTGCCTCCTGCCGAGATGCTGACCAGCGAGGTCGCGACCATCGACGGCGTCTGCCTCATGTCGATGCGGCCTTCGTGCAAATGGATGTTATCGACGACGGCCGCGATCTCGCCGGCCGAACCCAGCCAGCGCGTGAGCAGCCCGACCAGCAACCCGCCCGTCGTCGTGATGACGAGAATCGCGGGCCTCCAGGCGGGTTCGATCGACAGCGAGGATAGTGTGATGTTGGCCCCGCGATCCCAAACGCCGCGCATCGCCAACTGCAACACGTAGTAATAACCCGTGGCCACCAGGCCGCCGGCGATGCCGATCACAACAGCCATCGCCAGTAGTTGCGGATTGGTTAGACGCCGGAAGGGCGCCGCGGATTGGTCGGCAACAACAACTGGTTCGATTGCGGGCATCAGCCGACAATATCGACGAGAAAGTGTCTTGTGAAGCGGATATTCGCCTCCGATAGGATCATGGCATTGTGAGACGCGCATCGCGCAGATCACCCGACGCGCCGCTTAATTTAAAATACCGCGTGAGGCGAAAACCGGGATTATGCCCGCTGCCACGAATTTGAGCCATTTTTCGGTGACTTGTATGCCTTCGACGGGCTGATCGGCAGCTTGTTCATTACCTCGCACCGTTTGTAGCTGGTTAACCGCCCCCCGCGAAGATTTTCTCTGGCCGAGCTGGCGCGCTGGCAGGTTGGATGGGGCGGGTTCTTTGCCCGCAGGGATGCCCACACGCTAAAAGACTACGAGTACTTGAAGTCGGTGGCGCAGTTTTTTCGCAGGCGAATACAGCATTTTGGGGAAGGAAATTTGAAGCTATTGTTCGGCGGTCTGCCGGGGCAAATTAGAAGATCGACATACAGAGGCAGATCGGTTACCGGACTGACGAACCGAAATAATGGGGAGATTATTTTTAGGTGACACCGCATTGCCGGACAATGTCTCCTTTAATTGCATCGCGTGAATCGATGCGCATCGGCCGGCGGTGGATGCCGGAGGAATGACAAAATAAACAACGACCCTTTTTGATTCGCGGCGGGGACAATTACTGCTTTAGGAGTTCGCCGGCTTTTCTGTATTGCTCGGCGGCCTGTTGCCAGTCCTGGTCGTGGGCGTACACCTGTCCCAAAAGCTGCCGCCCCTGCGCGGAATTTTCGATCTGCTTGACGTTTTGTTCCAACAGCAGTCGTGCTTGTCGCCATTCGTTCAGGGACATCCATGCCTCGGCGCGCACGATGACTTCTTCGGGCGAGGTGTTGCGGACTTTGCCTATGGAATCGAGGACGCGGAGGGCCTCGGCCGAGCGCTTGATGCGGATCAGCGCCTTGGCCTCGGCGCAGCGGGCTGGGGGGGCGGTCCGGTCGGCTCGGTCAAGTTGCTCCAGCACGTTCAGGGCTTCCTGCGGTTTCTGCTCGTCGATCAAGCGATGAACCACGCGCAGATTCCGGGCCAGTTGTTTGGCCGGGTCTTCCACTGCCGGGTGAGTGGTCGGCGGAACGGGGGGCAGCGGGGCCAATCGCCCGGCGGCCAGTTCAAGATACGGCCGAAGTTTCATCGTCAGCACGCTGGGCCGCGCCGAAAGCCGCACGACCTGCGAGCCATCAGTGCGCAAAACCAAAACCAGCGGTCGCCCGCGCACGCCCAAGGTGTCGGCGGCATCGTTCCTGGGGTCAATCACCAGCGACCAGCTGTCGGGCGTAGCGGATTTGAGCGTTGCAATCGCCGGTCCCTCAAACGCCCCGCTGGCCACGACTGTCACCTGCACGCTCAGGTCGGCGGGGATGATCTGGCCGATCTCCTTGAGCATCGCTGCGGCCTCGGTCGAATTTTCTTGTACGAAAACGACCAGGCTGGGCCGCGCCGGATCGGGGATATGCACCGCTCGCCCGCGGTCGTCGGTGATGTTCCAGGTGACGAATTGCGCGTCTTCGAATTCGGCCCGCGCCAGGGATTCGATGCGCGTTGTCGGCCCGGTGGTTGGTCCGGTGGTGGGTACGGGCACGGGGGTGGTGCGATCGTATGCCAATTCACGATGACAGCCGGGGAAGCAGCTTCCGCCGGTTTCGCTCTTGATAAAGCGCACCGGCATGTCCCATGTGCCGTAGTGCAATGTGTCTCGCACAAGCCGGGAATTCGGCCCGGCGTGTATGACGTGGCAGGCGCGGCAGTTTTTGTCGCGGTTGCCCTCACTGGCGTGAACGCGGTGGAGATTGCGCGAGCCGTTGCGGAAGCCGGTGACGGTGGTTTCCTGGTCGGTAGCTAGCTTGGCATCGTGACAACTGAAGCACAACTCAAAATTGGCAGGGTCAAATTTCTGATAGAAGCCATTGGAATAGGGCTTTTGCAGAAGGGCCTGATTCGGCCCGCCATGTGATGTATGGCATCCGCCACACTGGCCGTCCTTTAGTTCCCCGTGCTTGATGAGCTTGGGATCGGCGATTTGTTTGACCGCGGCGATTTCACGACCGTCTTTTGCCTTGGTGGATTTGTCGTGGCACTTAAGGCACAGCACCGCCGGTGAATCGATGGTGAGTTTTGCGAAATCACCCGCGTGCGGTGTATGGCAAGTGATGCAGGCCCTGCCCTGCGTGACCGGCGAGTGCGGGACGACCGCGTGGCTGATTTTTTCCGCGATAGGCTTGTGGCATTCGATACAAAGCTGGTCCACCGGCTTGAGCAGCGACAGCGCCACGTTCGATCCATGCACGTCATGGCATTTCTCGCAGCCGTCTTTCATGGCCTGGTGCTTCACCTTGGCCCGGGCCAGACGCGGTTCAAGTTCCTTGTGGCAGGTGAGGCACAGATCGGTTCCTGCGGCATCGAGCAATTTCGGGAAGCGTGAGGCGTGCGGAGGATGACAGGAATCGCAGGCCCCTGCGGCCACCGGACCGTGCAGAACGCTGCGGCCTTTGGTCATGCTTTCGTGACAGCGGTTGCACAACTCGGCAGGGGAAGCCTCACGGATGATGGCCCGGGTTTCTCCGCCATGCGGATCGTGGCAACCGAGGCATTGTCCTTCAGCGACGGGCTTATGAACGACCGGCATCCCCGCGGTCGAAAAGCCATGGCAATAGGTACACAAATCCGCCTTGTCGCGATTGACCTTAAAAGTGTGGGCGACCGGGTCGGACAGATCGTGGCAGGCGTCGCAAGTGTTGGAGGCGACCGGGCCATGAACGACGGTGAAAGCCTTCAGCCGCGAATGGCAGGCGTCGGTCACGCATCCTTCAACCGGGATGCTGGTGGCCGGCCGGGTGGCGGGCGCGGCCGAGCAAAGTGTTGTCAGCCAAAGCATCAGCACGATGCACGCCGCCCGCGAGGCGTACCCCGACCACAGGCTTTGCCTGGCGGGCGAATTTACGATCGTCCGAACAGACGCGTTGCGATTCATCTTCCCCCCCGGCGGATGCGAATGATGACCGGTCGGGTTACGGGCTGGTCAGTCGGCGCTGTTGTTGAAGGCGCGGTCGTGACCGCTGCGGGCTTCACCCATTGCCCCGGCCGCTGGGCTGGGAAGGTGACGGATGACTTCGGATGACAGGAGGCGTCCCCGCAGGCGATCTGCTCTCGTTGGCGCGGATTGGCATGGCACGAACTGCACTTGAGCGTGTCGTGGTCTTTATTGAGCGACTGCCCGGACTTCGCGTGATCGAACGCAGCCGGCGCGGGTTGATTGGGCTGGTAGTGGCAGTGGGTGCAGTCGTCTTTCAGATGGCAATCGACGCACGGCCCGTGCGTGTCGCGCCAGGTGCGCGAGGTTTTGATTGGATGCGGGCGAGCGGATTCGGGCGTCTCTTCGCCTTTGTGGCAATCGGAACAATTGTCTCTGCGATGGCATTCGACACATTTCAGCCCAAAACGGTCGATGTGTTCGGCATGTCGGAAAAGGACTTTTGGCCCGGCGACAGGCTCAAATCGAACCGAATAGTTGAACACATCCTTGGCTTTGATTGGCGGATGCATCCGGCCAATGATGTCATCCGAGGTGACGACCGGTGCGCTGGCTGCGGCAGAATCCTTGGCGGTGTGGCAAACAACGCAGGCGTTCTCGCCGGTCCATTCACGATGACAATTGAGACACTGTCGGTGATAGGCACCTTTGAGGCTGGGCCGGCGCAGGTCGGCCTGGTCGGCATCGACCGGATGGCACGACTTACAGGCCGGCGTGGTCCCCGAATCGGCCTGCGTGGCCGGGCGGGTGGTTGAAAGCGTAACCGGCTGGGTGGCCGGTTCCGGTTCGCGGTGGTGACACATCACGCAGCGGTCCCACATTTCCGCCATTTCGGCATGGCGGGCGTGTTCAAAAGGAACGGGCGTATAAAGATTTTCGAGTTGCTTGAGGACGACCACTTTCGGCCCGAAATCGCTGCGCGTAGTGGTTGGTTGTGTGGTTTGCGATGGGACGGTGGTTGCCACCGAAGCGGTGCTTTGCCCGCGCGCAAGCGCCGACATGACGACCAGCATCAACATGGCCCGCAAACACAAATTACGCATCAGTCACCTTCGGTCGTCGATCGAGAATCGGCAGGAAGGTGATGGCCAGGCGGTAGGTCAACAGCAGCGCTGCGACCAGACCCGTCGAGACCGCAAATTCGGTGAAACTGGGAACATAAGTTTTGTGCGAAAACGGCGGGTGATAGCCGATGACAAAGACGTTCAATCGGTTCAACACCACCCCAAAAATCACCAGGACGCAACTGATGCCCAGCCAGCGCTGGCTTCGGCGGATGCCCGGAATCAGCAGTAGCACGAGCGGGAGAATCACACCAAAGAGTGTTTCAACGTGCCACGAGACGGTTTCAACCTGCCACTTAGCAAGCTCCGGCCCGATACCCCGCCAGAAAATATCAAACACTTTGCTGGCCAGATAAAGCGTGAGAAACACTGGGACATAACGAGCCAGCGGGGCCAGAACGTGCATCTCGGGCTTGCGGTTCACCGACCAACTGGCAAAGAGCAGCGTGAAAATGACCATCGGAAAGCCGACCATCATGGCGCTGAGCAGGAAAAACACCGGCGAAAGTGGGCTCCACCAAAGCGTGTGCAATTTATACGGCGCGATCACCATCAAATTGCCCAGCGAGGATTGGTGAAAAGTTGAAAGGGCCACGCCCAGAATCAGCAAAGCAGGCATGATCTTTTCGAGCAGATCGTGAGTCGGCTTTAGCAGGCCCGCGAGCAATCTGGGGAACTTCTGCTGCATCCCCATAAGCCGCGAGAGGACGATGGGCGCGATCTCGGCGTATTGCACGTTTAGATAGATCATCACGCACAACCCGACTTCAAACAGCACGGAATTGCCCTGCCACATGGTC
>JBBQSU010000156.1:0-7804 GCA_038234815.1 Tepidisphaerales bacterium
ATCTGGTTTCCGATGTTCAGGGCCATGTTCAAACTCCTATCTCTGGCTCTGGCAAGGCGTTAACTGCGCTAGACATGAAGCCTCGTTTCCGCCTGATACTCAAGGCCGGTTGCGTCAGATTCCCGCGGATTCTGCAGATTGCCGGAAGGCGGCGATGGGGCGGACAGGGCGCACCGGCGGCGCAGGCGCAGAACGCCCGCCGCCAGGATCGCGGACACTTCCGCGAGGCGCTGCTATGTCGTCAGAATTGCGGGATCGGGGGGATCAACAGGATCGACAACGTGGCATCGCGTGGCCATCGACATCACTCCGAAAGAGGCTCTTGCCCACGCGGACCTTGGCTTCGCGACCGGTCGTGTGTCGGGCGGACGGGGTAGAAGGGGGGGGGCGACACGATGCTTGCTCCCACGCTTCCTTATCTATGCGCGGAAATTCCGAACTGGTGTTGTACCTCATTTAAAGTGTCACCTGTCGAACTCATTAGAACTGTCATCTGATTAAAAGGCTTTCTTCACCAAGGAGGCCTGATTTGTCGGAGACGTTTTTGATGAGCACCAAGGAACGATCGCGTTTGGAATTATTTGCGCGGGTTAAGGCCGGGGCGTTGACTCAGCGACGGCCCGGGCAGGGACTGCTGCACCACAGCGACCGCGGCTGCCAGTACGCCGGCAGTGCGTATCAGAATAAACTCGACGCATTCGATCTGACCTGCAGCATGAGTCGGGTCGGGAATTGCTGGGACAACGCCGTGATGGAACGCGTCGGGGCCGCCCTGAAAACCGAACTGGTGTATCAACGAGACTTCAAAACCAAACAGGAGGCCATCGACGCGATCTTCGAATGGATCGAGGTGTGGTATAATCGCAAGCGAAGGCACAGCTCCCTCGGCTACCTCAGCCCGGAAACCTATGAATCGAAACTGAACTAATCGGAACCGAGACGCGCCAGAAAATGGTGGGGAAGGTCAGACTAGATCCCTCTGGCGCTGCCGCCAAATGGCTTGCTTCTCATTTGGCTGGCTCGGAAAACATCTCGATGAATGCCGGGCCGAGAAGGCCGGACGGCAATTCGTGTCCACCCCCGCGGGTGCCCAGGACGTCCCAGGACATCCGGTTGGAAAGGGTGTTGGAGACGATCACGCACAATTCATTCAAACCCTCGCGCACGAGCGGAGTGATCTCGATTCGATATGGCGGCCAAATTCGTGCCCCGGCGAGATGGCCGTTGACTTGCACCTCGGCGCACTCCCGAACGTCTCCCAGATCGATCCAGACCGAGGAGCCAAGGCGATGGATGTCGAACGTTGTCCTGTAAAGGACGCGGCCGCTTAGCCATCCGAGGCCCTGGTCTGTCCATGATCCGAGCGGGGTGACCACCGGGCGACACAGAAATTCGATCGGGCCAGTGAGGCCGAACCCCGGCGCCATCGACGCGCATTCGATTGCCAGCACCGATCGGCCGTCGGACGGACGAGGCAATTGCAGCCTGCCGACTTGAGCAGACTGGTGGCCCAATTCTTTCTGAAGCAGCTCGCCGTCGGCATACAGCGCGAATTCTCCGGCAATGGGAAGCGGCCGACGGATGGCAAAAGCGCCCGGCGGAATGACCGCGCGGAACAACTGGCTGCCGGCGCCGTCAAAAAGCACCGGGCCGCGTGCGCAATGCACTAGGGGCCAGCTTTGATCGTCATAATCGTTCCGCGGCCAGTCCTTCCAGTTAAACACCGCGTTGTCGCGCGGCTCGGGGTGGACGGCAATGGACCGGAACACCGGTAGCTTCACGATGCCCGGGCCTACCTCATCCCTTGGAAGCAATTGCGCGTCGTCAGAAACGACGCGCATTTCCCACGGCCCTTCCAGAGGCACGACGACGCGATGCAAGGCGGCTGACGAGTGCGCCGGTTTCTCGGAAGCGGTCGGACCGAGACAGACATAAACGGCCGCGTCAGCACCGAGCGTCAGAGCAACCTCGGCTTGATCCGGCGCGTGAGCGGTCGCATCAAGCGGGGTGATGGCTGCTGTTTCCGGATTCCACAGGCTAGCTTGGCCTTGCCCGCAAAGGCGAACGCGCACCCTACGGATTTCGTCGCGGGCATTGACGATCAAATAAACATTGCTTCCGTCCGCGAGTAAACGTCGCGACACGTGCACGTCGGTGTTGTCTCCGATCACCCGCGCGGCCGGTTCGGTCAGGTCCGGCAGCAACGCCAACAGGTCACGCGGCTGCTTTGGCTGCCTGACATGCTCTTGCAGCGACTGCAGAAGAAGCGGCATTTCGGGATCGTCCCGGCCGGCTTCCATGCTGATGGCCGGAAGCGGTCCCATTGAAATGATGCAAACGCCTTGCGTTGCGAATTCGACGATGCGGTGCAGGGAAGAGCGTCGAATTGTGCGCATGGGCGGCAAGATCAGGACGCGTGAAGACAGCGGACCTGCCCGCAACGCTGCGCCGTCAACCCGCGCTGTCGCGAGCGCCTCGTCATCCAAGACGGTCGCTTGCCACTGGTTGGCTGCCAGGGTGTCGAGCAGTTCGTCAAAGGCCTCGCAGGCAGGCCGACTCGGGTTTTCACGCCAGGCCGGATTGCCCCAGGGGAATCCATATCCCCGGCCGCCTCTGCCATCACCCCACCACGACACCAGCGGGTGAAGAACGAACACGTCCGTGGTCGCCTTGCCCTGCCGGTTCATCCAGCACTGTCGCGCGGTCAGATCGGCGAGTTGTCGATAGTAGCGCCAATACGGATTATGCTCGAAAAAGCTCGGCGGGCACTCGACTTTGGCATTGTCGATCGTCTGGAAAAACGCGTGCGGCACGAGATGCGTCACCCCAGCTACCGCCAGGCGGTGATAGGCTCGGCGCAGCAAGCGGGGCGAGCAACCCCACCCGCCCAACAGTCCTGCGGCCTCGCACACGAGCGGACAGCCCGTCAGGCTTGCGACCGAGGCCGGCACGCCCATCCAGGAAAAGGGCAGAGGGCCGTTGAGCGCATCCATTCCAACCCATTGCTGGCGGCGAAGCGTGCGCATCAGATCGGCCGAGACCGGCCACGCCGACGATTCCTCAAAACTGTGGCCGGTCAACGCTAACCCGTTCCGAACGCACCAATCGGCCATCTGCCCGATGAACCGTTCGGCGAAAAGATGCGCGACCGTGTCCCAGTAATCGCAGCGCGTCTTCTCAGTACGCGCACCACCATCATGAAACAATTCGATCAGACGCGGCACGATGTCGTAGCCGGTGCGCCTGCGAAACTGCTCAGCAAAATCGCCCGTCCATGTGAACGGCCCACTGGCATAAGGCCCGCACTCGTCATAGAAGATCGAGGGGATGAGCGTTCCGAAGTGCTTGCCGAACCGCCGGGCGTATTCCTCGTGCGTGGTGGCAATGAATCGGTTCGTCGCCTCGGCGCTTAAGTAGTCGATGATCCCGCCATTGCCCATGCGCAACGCCGAAGGATGAAGCGTGCGGATGGTATAGAAAACCATGACATGCCATCGCCCCGCCGGAACTTCAACCTCGACCACTGGCAGGGACGACGCCGGTGGCCGGTGATTCACGGCGCGGCTCAGGTCCGGTCCGTCGTCTGCTCCGCCAGCCGGTGCGACGACAACGGACACGTAATCTTCCCGGCTGCCCCATCCCATCAAACCCACGTCCCAGCCATCCACACGGGCCACGCCCGGACCGTCGATCACGGCTTGCCGCATGCCGAGTCCCAAGGCGCAAGACGTTCGATCGGCGGTCACTCGGCCTCCGGCCGGCCCGCTCGACCAGTTATACTCATCGTACAAATGAATCGTGAAGTCACCTTTTTTTGCGGCGGCAATCAACTCATCAAAGGCCTCCCAATATCGGGGCGAGAGGTAATCCCGGCGATCCATGCCGAATCGTGGATGAGGCATCGCCTGATAAACACCCTGCCTGGCCATTTCTCCGATTTGGCGGGCATATTCAGGACCGTCCACCGGGCCATTCAGAAACCAGAAAGGAATTTGCGAGCAGGAGCGAGGCGGATTGATAAATTCCTCGAGGGACGTCGCGATACTCTGCGGGTCATTGCAAACGTTCATTGGCTCTTCATCCAATACAAGAAAACTCCATCCCAGTTTACCCAAGCAATTCAGGGCACAGAATGACGGGGATCATTGAGCGATTTACCGATCCGAAGGATATTGCGGCATTTTGTGCCGTACGACTGATGCTGATCCATATCGGGCAAAACGGACGCGTGGCTTTTCAACCAGGTAGCGCATTTGGTCCCGTCGCCAGGCGATTCCACCGCCCCCATGCAACTCCTTTCTATCTAGCCGTCCGGACCGCAGACAGCGAAATCGAAAATACCGGACGTTCGTCCACCACGGCCAGTGATGCCACCGGTGACAACAAGGAGCCAATTTCAACCACTTCAAAACCCACCTGCATTCCGCCCAATGCAAGTATCCAATCCCGGCCTGGCCTGCGTCCGTCGATCGCCAGCGAAAGCCGCCCCTGCGTCACTTCCGCCTGAATCACCGCGTCTTCACCCGGCTCGCTGAGGTAGCTGGTGGAAGCGGGACCGGGATAATAGACAAGCGTCAGCGGACCGTTCGGCGCGTCCTGGGTGCTTCGCCGTGATGGACCTAACGGCAGCACCGCGCCCCCGCGGACATAGACCGGCAACGTCGCCAAATCGCCTGACCAGCGCACCCATTGCCCCGTCGACCGGTGTAAACGACCAGTGAACAATTCGTACCAATCGCCCGCGGGCAGATAGACATCACGCTCGTGCCGATCCCCCATAATCGGTGCCACCAGCAGGTCTGTTCCCAGCAAATACTGATCCGACAGATCACGTGCGTTGCGATCATGCGGATATTGCAGAAACAACGGGCGTAGCAGAGGAAGACCGTTCAGCGATGCCTGTCGGGCCTGGCCATAGAGATAGGGCAACAGTCGATAACGCAGGTCGATCCAGTCATGAACGATGCGCTCGGCCTCGTGGCCGTAGTTCCACGGCTCGACCGGATATCCGCTGTGAAAACGCACGTGCGAACTGAGCATCCCAACCTGCGCCCACCGCACGTAAAGCGCGGGGGTCGGCTCACCCGAAATGCCGGCAATATCGGTGCTCCAGTAGGTGAATCCGGACATGCCGAAATTCAGCCCGCCGACGATCTGAGCGGCCAGATTGGCCCAGTTGCTGGTTGCATCACCTCCCCAGTGCAGCGGATAGCGTTGCGAGCCGGCCCACGCCGAACGCGCCCAGACAATTCCCTGCCCCGTCCCCTCTTGCGTGAAGTTGAACACCGCCTGGTTGTAGACCAGCGGGTACAGATTGTGCATGAATCGTCCAGGGCCACCTGCAAGGCGGGCAATCATTGGCACCTCCTCGCCGAAATCCGTTTTGATCACCGACACACCGAGCTTGAATAGATCGAGAAAGCGGTGCCGAAGTGCCGCCAGTCCGGTCGGACTGCTGTAGTCGATGATGGTTTCGGAAAAACTGTCGCCCAGGGCAAAGGCTTTTTCCTTTTGAAGTTCTCCGTGCAGGGGTGACTCGCGCTCGACATAGGGAAGTTGCCACAGGCAAACGCGGACGCCCTGTTCGCGCAGTCGCTGCATGAACAATGCCGGCTCGGGAAATGCGACGGGGTCGAAGCGCAGCGTGCATCGCCAGTCTATTGCGTCCATCCAGCCGGGGTCGAGATGGATTACATCCATTCCCATATCTCGCCGACGCATTTCCGCTACCACCCCTTCGACTTCCTCCTGCGTTTTGTAGGTCAACCGGCTCATCCAAACGCCAAAGGACCAGAAAGGCAGAACAGGGGCATGGCCGGTCAGGGCGGCGTATCGGCCGAGTACCTCCGTGGGGGAAGGGCCGTAGATGATGAAGTATTCCAAAACGTCATCGTCCATGCAGATAACGTGCCGACCTGCGGCCCGGTTGCCGATCCATGCACGAACCGCCCCAGCGGTGTGGAGGAAAACGCCGTATCCCTGGTCGGACACGAAAAACGGGACATTTTTGTAACTTCGCCCGGTCGTGGTGCCCAGGGCATCGCATTGCCATAGCAATACGTCGCGGGTTTGCCTGCCGAAAGAGTCGAATCGCTCGCCATATCCATAGATTGCCTCGTCGTGCCCCAGATCGAACGCGGTGGTGAAGAGATGACGCGAAGGCGATTCGCCCACCACCACGGAGAGGCCGGGATCGTCGTTTTGCCGAAAAACCGTTTGCTCCGGACCGTCAGCACCGAAGACCCGGTCCCCGGATTCACTTTCGAAGACTTCGAGGCGATATGGATTTGTCCAAACCCGCACCCGCAGGCGATGACCCTCCAGTTCCACAAAAGGGGAATCCACGTTCCCCATCTGCTGCCCGCGACCAGGTCCCATATCGCGCAGGCAGTGGAGCGGTGCTGTGCCGGAACGGGCAGTATGGGCGGGAACTACTTCCGGCTGATGTACCAGAATGTCCTGTGGCAGGGCTGCTGGATTTCCCTCGACCGTCCAGCGCACCCGGATGACGCACGGATCGATGAAATCCACTGCCAGGTTCATCTGGCGCACGGACGCGACAGGCTCGGACTTCATGAACCTAGACCCACGGACCTCGGTTTCCCCCCAGCTCCGTCCGGTGGCACTGGTGCGCAAGCGCAGCCCGCCCGGTTCCACGGCGATGGGGGTCAGTGATTCGACCGTGTGAAAAACCGAATCCGGCCGATCTAATTCGTTGACCGCGGGACCAACGTGCTGTTTCTCATTCATAGGACGATCACTTCCGATCCAAGCGACTGGATTCCAACCGATTCATGGAAATGCTCCTTCTTGCTGCACCGCGTTGATCAGCTCAGCAACTTTTCCCTAACGGGCATATTTGACGTTCGAGTAGTCAGACCAGTCGCCATTGGCCGTCCGCGTGCGCAGTCGATAGAACACGGTGACACCGGGCTTCAGGCCGGTAGAGTCCGTGTAGTGAGGTTCGGTGACGCTGTCGGCAATAATCGTCCATCTTTCTGCCCCGCTGGCGAGCAACCGTTCGATCTGATAGCTCTTGGCACCCTCGGCGGCCGTCCAGGTCAGTTCGACGGTGGGCTTGTCAGACGTTCCGGCCAATGCCGCTTTCAAGTCCCAGACCGGCGCTGTCGGCCGGGCGTCGGGCCGCCAGACGTACAGCGCGGTGTGACTGAGGAAGTTGTCGTGATACGTCAAAACATAGCTTCCGTCGGCACGATGCATCACGCGCAAGCCGATGGGTGAATCCATCAGCCCGTAGTTCAGGGGCGAGTTGCTCAGCATGTCGTTCTTGGATTGGTCTTCGATCCGCAGGCTAGGCCCAAGCTCCCACAAACCCACGAATGCTCCAGTGTCGGCACGATACACCCGAATGCGTCCGATACGGGCGTAACCCATGAAGACATAGTCGCCCTCGGCTGTCATCATCACCGGCATGTCCATCGCGGCGTGCCGATCAATGTTGCGGGTGGAATCGAAGGGAATCTCCCGGACCCAGGTTGCCTTGGGGGGATCGCTCAGCGTATCTGGGTGGGCGTCGGCCGGCGTGGATTTCATCCAGCCGTCAAAACGGGCAATGGCGTTGCCAACCAGTCGGCTGTCCGGCTTCTCCTTGTCGCCGGCGACCATCGTCCAGGCCGCCTCGGGTAGCGGACCGGTCAGATACATGACATCGCGGGCGGCATCGTAGTTTATTCGGCCGGCGTTCTTGTTGAACTCCGTTGGTATCTTCCAGATGCGGCTGTTATCGAAACTGTAGCTGAGGATGCCGTCCTTTTCGGTGGGAATGAAGTAGCGCACGAAGCGT
>JBBQSU010000157.1:0-7761 GCA_038234815.1 Tepidisphaerales bacterium
GGCGATCGCAAGGTCGCGACGCATGACCGACTCCTTTCAGTCGATTGTGCCGGGGTGGCCACACCCGAGCCCGTAACAACCGGGCTCGGGCTATTTTATGCACCAAAGACATAGCGGGCGCAAAAGTGGGGATGATTCAGCGGTTTATGTAAAGAGTTGCGGCGGCGATGGAATCAGTGGGGACGATTGGGGAAATTCATTCGCAGGGCTTGAGCGCGCTGGCGTAGGGATTGGCAAAAGGCACAATGGACGGAAGTGGAGATTGCGCCATGAAGATCGCCCTTTATACCGGTAGCGCTTTGCCCAAGCTGGGCGGGCAGGAGCTGGTGGTGGATGCGCTGGCGCGCCAATTTCTTTGGATGGGGCACGAGCCGACAGTACTGGCGCCTCGGCCGCGCAGACCGCTGCGCGTTGACGATGCGAGTCTACCGTATCCGGTGATCCGGCATCCGCGATTCTATTCGACGACGTTAGGCGTGGGGTGGTATCGCGTGTTTTTGCGACGGGCGATGCGCCGGCACGGGTTTGATGTTCTGCATTGCCATGACGTTTATCCGACGGGCTATGTTGCGGCGCTGCTGAAGGATGAAATAGGGATTCCGATCGTGATTACCAGTCATGGCGGGGATGTGAAGGAGGGGAATGCGCGCCTGGTGAAGCGCGGGATGAAAGGGCGCTACGACCGCGCGCTGGGCGCGGCCAGCGCGCTGGTGTCGATCGGGAGTTTTACGGAAGCCGGATTCCAACGGCTCTACCCGTCGGCGGGGCCAATTCATACGATTCCTAATGGTGTGGATCTCACGTCATTTTCGGAGCTGGCCCCGAGACCGGCCGGGATGGACGCTTCGATCGTCTCGGGACAATTCCTGCTCTTCATCGGGCGATTGAAAGACCGGAAGGGGGTGGATGTACTGCTGGACGCGCTGGCGAAGCTGCCCGCGCGCTGCGGGACGGAGTTGGTAATTGCCGGGGAAGGCGAAGAGCGCTCGCGGATCGAAAGCCAAGTCGATCGGCTGGGCCTGCGGGGGCGCGTGCGACTGCTTGGGCGCTCGGTGGGAGCGGAAAAGTATTGGCTGCTTCAGAACGCGCTGGCGGTGGTGATGCCGTCGCGGATGTGGGAGGCTTTTCCGCTGGTGGTGCTGGAGAGCTATGCCGCAGGCAAGCCGGTGGTTGGATCGGACATTCCCGGCCTGCGTGATCTTATTAAGCCGGACACGACCGGGCTGCTGTTTGCCGAGGGATCAGCCGAAGCTCTTGCTGCAGCGATGAAGCGTGTGATAGAAGATTCGGCGTTGCGGCAGGCGATGGGCCGAAATGCTCAGCAACTGGCGCAGTCATATGCCTGGCCGGAGATTGCCCGTCGGCATCTGGAACTGTACACGTCGCTACTTAAACCTCAGCCGGAGGCCCGGTGAATCTCAACGAGATCGGCCAAATTGCCCGAAGCGCCCTGCTCTTTCCGATTAGAACCTATCGCAGCACCGTGCGGATGCTCGATCCAAATTATCGCCTGCAGTGGCAGGCAAACTGGTATGTCACGCGGTGGCTGAGCAAGAAGCGCCTGCGGGAATTGGTGAGTGTTTCGGGCACAAGTTCTGAGCGCGAATGTGTCCTGCTGGCGCACCTGGTGGGCATTTCGCCACAAGGCGGATGCGTGCTGGAGATCGGCGCGTTCAAAGGCAAATCCGCGACGATGCTGGTCGAATCCGCCGTGCATCGCAAGGACAAGCCGACGGTGGTGAGTGTCGATCCGCACGAAAAAACCTGGGACGAATTCAACAAGACCTGCGATCGCTTCAAGCTGAAAGAGAGAGGGCTTGAAGTGCATCGGTGTTTTTCGCATGAACTGGGCATAAACTGGACACGGCCGATCAGCTTTTTGTGGGTGGATGGCGGCCATGAATACGAAGACGTGCGGCAGGACATTGTGGATTTTATTCCGCACGTGATGGTGGGAGGCTGGATCGCATTTGACGATGCCAACAACGGGACGTTTCCAGGTGTGGAGCGGGCGATCACGGAATGGTCGAGCGCGTCCGGGGATTTTAAGCGGGTATCAGTGATTAAGAATTTTCAGATTTTCAAGCGAGTCGGCCGGAAGAATTGACGCGTCGGTAGTCCGCGCGTGTGGAATTCGGCTAATTTAAGTCAACCGGGAGATGCTAGGTTTCGGGGACTTGCTCGAGCGCTTCCTGGACGTAAGGATTTGTCTGAAGTTCTTCACCGAGCGTGGACGTATGGCAGTGGCCGGGCAGGAGCTGCGTATCGGGCGGGACTTTGGAGATGACCTTGCGGATGGAAAGATGAAGCAGTTCGGAACTGCAATCGGGGAGGTCGGTTCGGCCGACTCCGCCACAGATAATGACATCACCGCTAATGATCATCTTCTGCTCGGCAAAGTGAAACATGACATGGCCCGGAGAATGGCCGGGTGTGTGGATCACTTCGCAGGACAATTTGCCGACCCGCAGGATTTGCCCGTCTTCGAGAAAGCCGTCCGCCCGCCGCTGGGGGATATCAAACGGCAAGGCGAAGATCGCCCGAATGGGCAGCATCATTTTATTCTCGTCGGCCTTGTGAATGAGGACTTTTGCTTTCGGGAAGGCTTTGGTGACGACGGCATGATCGGCGTAATGATCGAAATGCGCATGGGTGAGCCAGAGGCCGATCAGATCCCATCCCTGACGGCGAACTTCTTCGAGCAGCGGGGCGGTCGTGTCATTGGGCGCATCGAACAGCACCGCCTGCTTGGACTCTTCACAAGCCACCAGGTAAGAGTTGGTCGAGGCGACGCCGCCTGTATTCTTCAGAATCTTCATGCCGTTAGTCAATCAAGCATAAGCACCGTCTAACGAACGAGCAAGGGACATGACGGGAAATGACAAAAACGTCGATCGTTTTGCGAGCATTGATTCGATCGACAGCACGCTTTAGGATCGCCACATCGACAGTAACCCTCCTAATCGTGAAGGACGAGTAATGCTTGATTTGCTCCAGGATCAAAAGGCAATTGAATCGGCAGTGAATTCCGCAGTGCAGGCGCAGGGTGTGCTGGACATGCACACGCATCTGTATCCACCCAGCTTTGGCACGCCCGTGCCGAACCGCTCGGGCAAGACTGATAATACGGGGATGGCGCTTTGGGGGATTGATGAACTGTTGACGTACCACTATCTCATCGCCGAGGTGTTCCGCGTGGTGCCGGCGACCCAGTTGCCCTATGAACATTTCTGGAAGATGTCCAAGATCGAGCAGGCCGATCACATCTTCAAACATCTGTTTGTCGAACGCGCCCCTATTTCCGAAGCCTGTCGCGGAGTGCTGACAGCGATCGGCAAGCTCGGCCTCGATCCCAACGATCGCAAGCTCGATGGTTGGCGCAAGTGGTTTAAGGAGCAGGACCCCAGTCAGTACGTCGACAAGGTAATGGAGGTCGCCAACGTCAAGCTCATCACCATGACCAATCCCGTGTTTGACGACAACGAGCGCAATCGCTGGCTGGATAATCCGAAGGTGGCCAGCGATCCGCGGTTCCGGGCCGTCTTGCGCATCGATCCAGTATTGCAGAACTGGCCGATGGCAGCGCGGGCGATCGGCCAATGGGGCTACGACGCCGGCGACGGCAAAACGCTGTCCGCGAAAAATATCGAAGAAGGCCGTCGGTTTTTGCGTGAATGGGTGGAGAAGCAGCAGGCGGTTTACATGGCCTTGAGCCTCGGGCCGGAGTTTCGATACCCGGCCGAATCTGGCTTGCCCACCGACGCGATCGGGCAGACAGCATTGGAGAAGATCATCCTGCCGGTGTGTGCGGAAAAGGGCCTTGCGTTTGCGATGATGATCGGCAGCATCCGCGGGGTGAACCCTGCGCTGCGCGACGCCGGGGACATGAGCGGAAAATCTGACGTGCAAGCGGTCGTCCGGCTTTGCGCGGCGTTTCCAAACAACCGCTTCTTCGTGACGATGCTGGCCAGGGAAAACCAGCACGAAATGTGCGTCGCCGCGCGGAAGTTCGGCAATCTGATGCTTTTCGGCTGCTGGTGGTTTTTGAATAATCCCAGCCTGATTGAGGAAATCGAGCGCATGCGAATGGAACTGCTGGGGACGAGCTTCATCCCGCAGCACTCGGATGCGCGCGTGCTGGATCACCTGGTTTACAAGTGGGACCACAGCCGAAAAGTCATCGCCAAGGTGATGACCGACAAATTCACCGACCTGCTGGCCACCGGGCGAGCGCCGAGCGCAGCGGAGATCAAGCAGACCGCCGAGTTGTTCCTCGCGGGCAACTATCGCGCGTTTGCTGGTTCGTTGTGAAACGCCGGACCGACTATCGCCAACCCGACGACGACGAACCCGCGACGGGTGGCTGAACACCCGCCCGCGCGATTCCGTTTGTTACCTCCTGTTGAATAAGGATTTTATTAGCAGCGCCCGGACTCGAACCGGGGACCCAGGGCTTATGAATCCCTTGCTCTACCAACTGAGCTACGCTGCTGTCGGGGCCTAAGAAGATAGCGTTCTCTTCACATTTGACAAGCGCCTCATGGGACCGGATCCAGTGGCGGC
The DNA here is from genome assembly GCA_038234815.1 of Tepidisphaerales bacterium. Lineage (GTDB taxonomy): Bacteria > Planctomycetota > Phycisphaerae > Tepidisphaerales > Tepidisphaeraceae > JBBQSU01. The sequence goes on from JBBQSU010000157.1 coordinate 4,564, forward strand.
ATCGCGTGCCAGCTTGGTGGGATGATTATCCCCCGATAGGCTCGCAGTTGCGTTGGGTGATCCGTCGCATAAACCACCGGAAACGCCACCACCTGCCCCACAAACATTGTCGGCGTCATCACGTGATACATCCACCAATCCATGTCGGGCTTGCTTTCCAGCTTGAATCCAGTGGTCCATGCCGGCACTGATCCGTTGGCATAGCTCACGCTGGTCTGATCCCATCGACGATGCTTGATCGCGCCGTCAATCTTCAGCGGGCTGACGCTCAGCTTGGCCACCTCTGGCCTGAACGCCCGCTGGCAACCGGCCAGTCCTACCGTCGCCAGCAAAACTGCCGCCAACAATCCCCGCTGCTGTTTATGGATTGAAAACATGATCGACATCCCTTTTAAATCCGTCCCGGTCGAACTGCCACATTCCGCCCCTGTCGGTTGATCGCGGCGTGCCCGGTTCCACCTTGTAATTCATCGGGTCTTTCATCGCCTGTTCTTGGCGTTCGCGCACGCTCGTTGGCTGAGTGGATGGCGCGGCCTTGTTCGACCCGCATCCCAGCAGTGGCAGCCACAACGCAATGAAGACGAACCGCAGCATGGTCAACCCTCTCTTGTTCAACCAATCACACCTTCGTCTCGCTGGCATAATCGACCGTGTAATTCGGCGATTCCTTGGTAATCATAATATCGTGCGGATGGCTTTCGGCCATGCTCGCGCCCGAAATCCGGCAGAACCGGGCGTTCTGCCGAAGCAATTCGATATCTTTCGTCCCGCAATATCCCATGCCGGCCCGCAGTCCGCCCACCAGTTGATAGACAAAATCGCCGAGCGGCCCGCGATAGGGGACCCGGCCTTCCACGCCTTCAGGAACCAGCTTGCTCGTCGATTTCACGTCGGCCTGGCCATAGCGATCCTTCGATCCCTGGATCATCGCCCCCATCGATCCCATCCCGCGATAGGTCTTGTATCGCCGCCCCTGGTGGATCACCATCTCGCCCGGCGATTCATCCAGCCCGGCAAACAGCGACCCCATCATCACGGAGTGTGCCCCGGCGGCTATCGCCTTGGTGATATCCCCACTATGACGAATGCCGCCGTCGGCGATGACCGGCACGCCGGCCGGCCCGGCCACGCTCACCGCGTTCATCACCGCGCTCACCTGCGGAACGCCCACCCCGCTGATGATCCGCGTCGTGCAGATCGCCCCGGGACCAATCCCCACCTTCACCGCGTCCACACCGGCTTCTATCAAATCCCTGGCTCCCTCCGCCGTCGCAACGTTGCCGGCGATCACCTCGATTGACCAGTTCTTCTTAATCTCACGCACCGTCTCAATCACGTTCTGGCTATGTCCGTGTGCCGTGTCCACCACGATTACGTCCACCTCGGCCTTAATCAACGCTTCCACCCGCTTGAAATCCTTCACCCCCGTGGCCGCGCCCACGCGCAGCCTTCCGCGAGAATCCTTGCACGCATGGGGAAACTGATGCAGTTTGTCGATGTCCCGCATCGTAATCAGCCCCATCAATCGGCCTTCCCGGTCGGTCAGCAGCAACTTCTCCACCTTGGCCTTGTAAAGAATGCGCTCGGCTTCATCCAGCGTGGTCGTCTCCGGCGCCGTCACCAGGTTCTCCCGCGTCATCACCTCGCCAAGCTGCCGCGAATCGTCCTCCTGAAACTTCAAATCCCTGCGCGTCATAATGCCCACCAGTTTCGCGGGCTTGCCGTCAGATTTGGCCCGCGAGGCATAAGCCGGCGAACCGTCCGACTGCACGATGGGGATCCCACTGACGTTGTATTCACGCATGATCCGGCGGGCTTCGCCGATCGTCGCATTCGGGGAAAGGGTGATCGGATCAACGATCACTCCGTTCTCGCTGCGCTTCACCTTTTCCACTTCGCGCGCCTGGTTCTCCGCTGATAGGTTCTTGTGAATGAATCCGATCCCGCCTTCCTGCGCCAACGCAATCGCCAGCGCCGCTTCGGTTACGGTGTCCATGGGCGCGCTGATCAGCGGAATGTTTAGTTCAATGCTTCGGGTCAATCGGGTGTGGGTGTCGGCGTCCCCGGGCACAAAATCGCTGCGCGAGGGAATCAGCAACACGTCGTCGAAGGTGATGGCTTCGTAAATGATCTTCGGGTGATCCATGTGGCGTAAATAAATGACCAGTCCGGCGATGTCAAGTTTCAGTCCAACCGCCGTGGAAAGTGCGCGTGGCCATATTTTGTGGCTCGTAGCGGAATCAGTGGCACGGCACTCCGGCCCGGGGCCGAGCTCGGGGCTTAGGCCGCGCCCCCTAAAGCAACAGCAGACCCAATGGAGGTGCTCTGCGAAAAGTGGCAAAACCCGGGGATGGCAGCGCGCCGGAGCGCTCTGCCAATCCGTCGAAACGATTGTGATTTTCATGACTGCTCCAACGCCTCTCCTTCCGAGCCTCACCCGGCCGGCACGGTCGCCAGTAGGCCCGCCACTCGACTGTCGGCGAAAGTCCGAGTTTCGGCCATATTCTGGGGCTTTTAACCAATCGCGTAAAGAAAAGGGGGTCCAAACCGGGTCCCGAAGAGGTCCCAATAGGGTCCCGCTGGGTTGCGAACCAGGTCTCCGAATGCCACTGGAACGGTCCCGAAAGAACTTCCTCGACTCAACCGTCCATCGCTGCCGTTCCGGCCGCCCAATATGCTCACTGTGGTGCGTCCCCAGATCGTCAATGCTCCGCTCAGACCTGCGGTTTGGACCAGCGCCGAACCATAGGATGCCCACGACCTCTATCAACATTGGAAGGATGGCATTGATCATCATATATCTCCTATACCCAAGGGTGAGAGTTGCGCAAATTGGCGCCAATTCGCGCAACTCCAAAAGTTCAAAAGTCGTCAAGTCGTTGTGAGGACTGCACTTAAAATTTTTCAAAAATTTTCAGATTTCCCAAAACTTGGTGCGCAAATTGGCGCCAATTCGCGCACCAAGTCCCTGATACCGTCGGGGAGCGCACTTGCGACCGCGCCGACTCCTGAAAATTGATCGCCGGACACGTGCGGGCGTTGATTGGAGCAATCAGCGCGTGCCTGTTAAGATCGCCGGCCCAACATGCTGACGAAGTTTGAGATTTTTCGGGACGGCAAGCGATTGACGCAGTTCGAGCCGGTCGGCGCCATGGCCATGGGGCCGGAGAGCGTGCCGATGTCGGCGGAGATTCTCGT
>JBBQSU010000158.1:0-7757 GCA_038234815.1 Tepidisphaerales bacterium
ACGACTGAAGTCGCAACCTTTATGCCGAATCCTGCGGAAAGGGCCGATAACGTTTTCTGAACCGGAACGGATCGCATCCTTGACCCCCGATTGCGCCGGGCTATTCTCGCGGGGCATGTGCAGTCGCTTGCCGCTGGAGATCGATGGGTCGGGTGGGTCGGTCTGTTGGGTGGACGCAGGAATCGGGTTGGGCGTGGGGCTGTTTGCATGGTGGGCGCTCGGGTTTTATCACTTTCTTCCGCCCGGCTATATCGCCTGGCTGCTGGCGCCTACGGATCGAAACTGGTATTACGATCCGGGCACCACTTTTCTGGGCTGGCATTTTTTCCGGCACGCGCCCTGGACGCTTCCGCTGGGGATGAACCCCAAGTATGGCCTGGAGTTTGCCAGTTCGATTGTGTTCACCGATTCGTTGCCACTGCTTGCATTTTTGTTTAAGCCCTTTTCGCGATGGATGGGGACGAATTTTCAATACACCGGGATTTGGATTTTCTGCTGCTTTTTGTTGCAGGGATTGTTTGGCGTGCTGCTGGCGGGCAGGTTTGTGCGGGATTGGGCACCCAAGGTGTTGATTGGCCTGTTCGTTGCGACAGCGCCCATTCTGCTGGAGCGCTCATGGGATCAATACGCGCTGATGAATCAGTGGCTGATTCTGTGGGCGTTCTATCTCTATTTCACCCCGCGAATGGGCCGCGTGCGGTGGGTTTGGCTCATTCTGGCAAGTCTGGCCATTACCACATCGTTCTATCTGCTGCCGATGGTGCTGACGATCTGGCTGGCCGAGGCGATGCGGGCCTGGTGGCACAAGCGGGCACCCGATTGGTGGCACTACCTGGAAGGCGCGGCGCTGCTGCTGACGTCTGCAGGCGTCATGTGGCTGACCGGATATTTCGCTATTTCGATGCAAAGCTCGCAGACCACTGACTTTGGCAAATTCGCTACCAATCTGCTGAGTTTTGTCGATCCGCAGAATTACCAGTCGGTGTTTGTGCGCCCGATGGGCAGGTCGCCGTTGTGGAGGGGTGAGGGGTATGGCTATCTGGGGTTGGGCGTGATCTTGTCGGTGGTGCTGGCCGGACGGGAACTGCTGGCCCGGCGCGTTTCGCGGGCGCGCGTGGCGCAATGCCTTCCGCTGCTGATTGTGGCGCTGCTGATGTTCGTCTTTGCGCTGTCGGATCAGGTTTATTTTGCGTCGCGGAAGGTGCTGGAACTGCCCGGGTTCATCACGCCGCTGGGCCAGATGTTTCGGGCATCGTCGCGTTTCGCCTGGCCGTTGTATTACCTGATGTTCGTGGGGGCTTTGGTGCTGGCGGTGCGGCAGATCAAGCCCTGGAAAGCGACGATATTGCTTGGGTTTTTGCTGGCGGGGCAGTGGGTGGATTTGCATCCGGTGCTTCTGGGGCTTCGGGATCGAAACGAGGCGGCGTTTACATGGCAGTCGCCGATGGTGGACGATTTCTGGTCGGTCGCGGCTAAGCGATATAAGAAATTGATCGCGATTTCCCCCCTCTTCCCCGTGCGCTATGTTCCGATTGCGTACCTGGCGGCCAACAACGGGGATTTCACGAATGCCTCGTACATCAATCGATATCCCGGCCCGAAGTTGCTGGATCCGATTCATGGCGGGCGTATCGACCGCTTGCATGACAATCGCCTCAGCCACGATGAACTTTACTTTTTCACCACGCGGGAGTCGTTCGAGGAGTTCATCGTCCGGGTCGGTCCGGAACACGCCGTCGGGAAGATCGACGGTTATTATGTGATTGCGCCGTTTTGGTTTTCCGATAAAATGCCCCCGGTACAAGGCCTGACGCCCGGCCAGCGGAGGTGATCGGGCCGGTGGGTTTGGCGGGGGATTCGGGGCTTGTGAGGCCCTTGCCTTGCCGATATATTTCGGCCCACCGTTCAGAAAATGGCTGCGGGTTTGGCAGCAGCCGGTGAAAGCGAGTTCAGGTTCAATGAAGAAGATATTGATTACCGGCGGTGCCGGCTTTGTCGGCAGGCATTTCGTTAAGCATTTCCTGGAAAAAGGCGACCAGGTTCACTGCGTCGATAACATTGTGCCGCTGACCGGCGGGATTGACCCGGCTGCAAAGTGGCCGCTTTTCGACCCTCGCCAATCCACAAATTTCCATTTTTACAACGAAGATTGCCGGCAGTATTTCAATCGTGTGAAAGACACGGATTTCGATTACGTGCTGCACCTGGCGGCGATGGTGGGTGGCCGGGAGATGATCGAGAACAACCCGCTGGCCGTGGCCGAAGACCTGTCGATCGATTCAGCGTATTGGCAATGGGCCAAGCAAACCCGGCCGGGAAAGAGCATCTGCTTTAGCTCAAGCGCCGCCTATCCGGTGAAATATCAGCGGAAAGAGGGTTATGTGCTGCTGAAGGAAGACATGATCGGGTTTGCCGACGACATCGGCATGCCCGATATGAGCTATGGCTGGGCCAAGCTGACACACGAATATCTGGCACGGCTGGCGTTTGAGAAGCACGGGATCAAGTCGGTGACGTATCGGCCTTTCTCGGGATATGGCGAGGATCAGGACAAGGCCTATCCATTTCCCAGCATCTGCAAGCGCGTGCTCGATAATCATGGCAAGAAGCAACTGACGGTGTGGGGCACCGGCGATCAGATGCGGGATTTCATCCATATTGAAGATTGCGTTCGCGGGGTGGTCTCGACGATGGACCAGGTGGAAAACGGGGACGCGATCAATCTATCCACCGGCATCTTTACCAGTTTCAAGGAATTTGCCCGCAAAGCCGCGAAGCTGGCCGGGTATGACACAGAAGTGACGGGCCTTTCCACCAAGCCCGAAGGCGTGTTTGCCCGCGGGGGTGACACGACCAGGCAATCGCAAATGGGATTCAATTACACCATCAGCTTTGATGAAGGCATCAAGCGGGCGCTGGCGTATTTTGGGAACAAATGACGACCGGTGAGCGGCGATGGTTGGGGCGTCGTGATAATGCGCCGACAGCGGCAGACTCAGCATCTAAAGGCGAAACGATCTGATGACGCGGCAGTTTGTCAAACCCGACGGTGTGATTGGACGCTTCGGCGTGGTGAAGCTATGGCCGAAAGTGAAGGCCGCCGAGGACGAGAACATTGCCCGGCTGAAGTTGACGGCCAAATCGCTGGGCTTGGAATGCGTAGAAATCACGCCCGACGGCCGCTTGCTTGAAAGCCCCCACACCCGGCAAACGCAAGCCGATCTGGATTTCGTCATTCACCTGCATTTCGAGACCCCTAAGGCCTACGACGTCTTTTCGTTCGTGGCGTTGTGGAACCCGTTGCAGTTTTATTTTGACTGGGGCTATCGCCGATTTAGCCCGCACCTGCTGACGCACGATGATTTTATCAGTTGTTCATCCACCTGGACCGACGATCACGTCCGGCGGCTGGTGGCGCACGATCCAACGCGCCTGCCCGCCGAACTGACCATGTACCACTCGTTGTCCGAGCCGATCCTGGAGCCGACACTGGGGGAGAAGGTCATTTTTTATGCCGGCATCAACTGGGAACGGCTGGGCAAGAAAAAAGGTCGTCACCAGGAGCTGCTGGACAGGATTGACCGGGCCGGCAACCTGCGGATTTATGGGCCGAAGATTTTTCAGGGCGTGAACGTCTGGGAAGGTTACGCCAGCTATGTCGGACCGATTCCGTTCGATGGCGTGACTGCGGTCCGGGAAATCAGCAAGTGCGGCATCGGGCTGGTGCTGTCCAGCGATGCCCACAAGCAGTCGGAACTGATGAGCAACCGGCTGTTTGAAAGCCTGGCGGCCGGCGCGGTCGTTATCGCCGACGAAAACCCGTTCGCCCGCAAGTTTTTTGGCGACACCCTGCTTTATATCGACGCTTCGCTGCCCACAGGGGAAGCCTTTGACCAGATCACTGCCCACATCAACTGGATTAAAGCCCATCCCGCCGAAGCGCTCGAACTGGCGCGCAAGAGCCAGCGGATTTTCGTCGAACAATTCGCCCTGGACATCAGCCTGTCGAATATCTATTTACGCCTGCACTCGCGGCAGCAGCAGTTGCAGCAACTTTATGCCCCGGCGGACGAAAACCTCCCCGTCGATCTGCTGTTGTTGATGCCCGAATACGACCCCGCGGTGCTGGATCGACACCTGCAAAGTGTGCGCACCCAGCGACACAAGGGCATCCGGCCCGTGCTGGTAGCCGACGCGCACGATCTGACGAAGTTTGAAACGGACATTGCTGACCACTTGCAGCGATCGGGCCTGCGCATCAGCACGCGGGCAGTCGCTGTTTTTGACCGGGGCGCCGATGGCCGGATCATCCGCCGGCGGCGCATGGGACAGGTGCTTCAGGAACTGATCGACGGCCTGCCCGCCGAATCGCTTTTCTGCCTGGTGGCCCCTGACGAGGAACTCTTCGCCGAACACGTGCAGTCGCTGGCCGGCGCGCTCACGCGCAGCGACGGCGCGCAGATGGCCTTCAGCGACATCGTTTATCAGCATCAAAATGACGGAACGACGTACCACGACGTACAACACCGTCTGGAACTAACCGAATACCAAATCAACCGTCCGCTCGGTTTTGCGCGGTTCTTGTTTCGCCGGTCGGCGCTGGATGCCACGCTCAACAGCGCCCTGCCCTATGTTGATTTCAAGGCCGTTGCCTTGCTGGCCAGCGCGCTGGAACACCGCACCCCTTCCACCCGGGCTTCGATGATTGCCGACATCCAATCGAGCTTTAACCTGGGACTGAAGCCAAACGAGATTTTCGAGCGCGAGGTGATGCGCGATTATTGCCCGGCTCTGAAACTGTGGGGCAATTCCATCGACGCGGCCGTCCGCGATCAGCTCGAGCAGCTCGAGCCGTCGTCGCTTTCGCTCAAGCGGCTTTCGGACATGAATCGCACGGAAATCGCGGTGGATTTAGCCCACAGCGTGCCCGTTCCCGGGTTCATCCGGCGACTTATGTTCTGGGCATATCGGGCCTGGCTGCATCGCGGGAAATGATCGTCAGCACCATGCCGCTGCCGAAAATCTCCATCATCACACCGACATTCAACAGCGAAAAAACGCTGGCCCGCACGATCCAGAGCGTGGTCGATCAGGATTATTCAAACCTGGAATACCACCTCATCGACGCCGGATCGACCGACGACACCCTGGCCATCGCCAGGTCGTTTCCGCGCGTCACTTCCATTACAAGCGAAGCAGACGCGGGCATTTCGGATGCGTTTAATAAGGGCCTTGCCCGAAGTACCGGAGAATTGATCGGCATCCTCAATTCCGACGACTTTTACGCGCCGGGATTGCTGGCGAAGGTGGCGCGGTGGTATGCCCGGTCGGACGGCCAGACCGTGCTGCACGGGCGGATTCGTTACTACAACGCCGGCGTCGATCGGCTGCTCGGCGTCTGGCCGGCGTGGGCAATTTATCTCGATCTGCCCTTCAACCACCCGTCGTATTTCGTTCCGCGAAGCGTGTATGCCAAGGTGGGTGGATATGGCCTGTCATTTCACCTGGCAATGGATTTTGACTGGACCCTGCGGGCGATGCAGAAGCTTGTGCGGTTTCATTATGTGCCCGAGGTCTTCACGCATTTTCAGATCGGTGGGCAGGCCTCGTCGAATGCCCGGGACTGTCACCGCGAGGTGCTGCGGGCGCAACTGGCACACGGATTGAATCCGCTGGTCTGCCGCAGCACGTTTGCCGCCAAGATGTCGATCAATTCTACCAAGGCATTGATGCCCGCACCGGCACAATCCGAACCGGCGGCGTCTCCGGCGGCGGGCGTGGTTCTGTCGATATTGATCCCCATTTACAACGCGCAAGCCACGCTCCAGCGCACACTCGATTCGCTCGAATCAATCCCCTATCACCAACGCCGGCGGGTTGAGTTGCTCCTGGTCAACGATGGCAGCACCGACGCCAGCCCCGCGATCATCGGCGCTTTCGTCAACTCACTCCGTTTTCCATTCGTGCGGTGCGTCGATCAGCAAAATCGGGGGCTTTCCGGTGCCCGCAATGCCGGGTTGGCAGTCGGCGCCGCGCCGTGGGTAATGCTGCTTGATGCCGACGACGAACTGAAGATCGATCCGGTGCATTTCGTACTGAACCACTTTCAGGCCACCAGCCTGATCTTCGCCGCGGAGGTGAAACGCCACGGAAAATTCCTGGCCAGCGTTCGACCGCCAAAGTTTTCACCCGACAATTATGCCGACGTGCTGACGGCCAACAGCCCGTTTTTTCCCTCGGGTTTTTGCTTTCGCAAGGAGATGCTCGTGGAACCGTTCGATCTGGCCTATCGCGTACTCGAAGATTGGCCCTGCTGGCTGCTCAATCCGCGGTTGTTCGACGACGCCCGCAGCTTTCGGCACGTCACGGGCGTGACCATTCACATTCACGGGCAAAATATGTCGGCCCAGTACGCGCTGCGCGGCCAGACGCGCGTGCGAATTGCCGGTGATCTGCTTCGGCGGTTGAACCAACGGCTCACGCCCAAGCAGCGGAACAATCTGCAAATGCAGGAATCGGCCGGTCGCTTGCAGCTCGGCCAGTCCGTCCCCCCAGCCGCCTTTCTCAAGTTTCCCTGCGATCTTGTGCTATACGCCAAGCTCTGGATTTACGCCTTCTTCAAAGCGCGCCTGAGCAAGCTGGAACCCTACGGCGCAGCCAGCGTGCATCGCTATCGCGGTTCCACTAAAGTGTCACCCGCGGAGTAAACAGACGCCATGACCTCTGCTCTCGTCCCTTCTCCATCACACGAGCGTTCGGCGGTCAATCCCCGTAGTCTACTGCTGGGCCTTATTGGTGTGCTGATGATCTGCACCGTCACGCCATTCAACGATTATGTAATGGCCAATACCTACATGGTCGGCAATTTCCTGCCCATCGGGCTGGTTCTTTTTTTCCTTTGCGTGGCATTGCTGATTAACGCCCCGCTGCTCAAGTGGTTTCCAAATCTGGCGCTGAGCGAAAAGGAGCTGGCGGTGGCGCTGGCCATGGTGCTGGTCTCCTGCGCCCTGCCCAGCAGTGGGCTGATGCGCTACCTGCCGTCGCAACTCGTCGGCGTGTATCGCGCGACATTGGATCACGTCGAATGGCGATTGCTACTACAGAGTGGGGAGCTGCGCCTCCCCGAGTGGCTCTTACCGACGTTTTCGACGACTGATCTTCAGGGGCGCGCCAATAGCGCCCTGGTTCAGGAATACTTTCGACGGGGGCAAACGGTGCCGTGGCAGGCGTGGATTCGGCCCGCCATTGCCTGGGGCGCGCTGCTGGTGGCCATGTACGGCGCGATCCTGTGCGCCGCGATTATCATTCGCAAGCAGTGGGTGGAAAACGAGCGTTTGCCCTTCCCGCTGGCCGAGGTCTACCACTCGCTGGTGCAGGCGCCGGCACGGGGAAAGCTAGTCAACAACCTGCTGCGCTCGCGCCAGTTTCTCATTGCCGCCGGCGCGGTTTTTTTGGTCCACGGGATGAATGCCCTGCACGAATACAGCGGGCGTTTCCCAGAAATTCCGGTGGGCTACAAGCTAAGCTCGATCCTGGCCGACGCGCCTTGGAAATACGTCGATTATTCCCTGAAATCGGCCCAGATTTATTTCGTCATCGTTGGCGTCACTTATTTTATCAGCACACAGATCGCTTTCAGCATGTGGTTCTTTGTCTTGGCCAGCAGCGTTGCGATGATGGTGGTCGGATCGGCCGGTGGCGAATTCTTAAGCACCATGAAATCCGAACAGGTGAGCGGAGCGACCCTGGTTTATGGC
>JBBQSU010000159.1:0-7557 GCA_038234815.1 Tepidisphaerales bacterium
CGTGATTTCCGACCGCGTTGGCGGTCTCACGACCGTGCTAATCGGATCGGCTTGGCAGGCCGCATCGATGTCGGGCTTTTTGTTCACCCAAAATGAAGCCGGCCTGTTCACGGTGGCCGCCGCTTTCGGGCTCGGCTTTTCCGGCATCATCCCGGCCTATGTGCTGGCCGTGCGCGAACTGTTTCCGGCGTCAGAGGCCTCTTGGCGCATCCCGACGCTGTTGCTGTTCAGCGGGTTCGGCATGGCCGCCGGCGGCTGGGTAGCCGGTCTGCTCTACGATCACTTCGGCTACTATGCTCCCGCCTTTGCGGTCGGCGTCGGCGCCAATATTCTCAATCTACTGGTGATCGGTGCGCTGGTCGTCCGGCAGCGCTATCATGCTGCCTATGCTTAAACACTTGTTATTCGGCGGGCAATTTTGGTTCTGACTCAAAAAATCCAGCGAATGCCGGCGGCGCAACACGCCATAACATCATCTGTCAGGGCAGCATGCCGCCTGTAGGTTAAAATGGTTGGTGTTGCCGGGCCGTGATCGGTTCGGACTGTGGCCGGGACATTGCAATTCCGCGAGGCACTGTGATCTCGTCAAGGGCCGACGTACTCTTGGGGCTATAGGTAAGGTATCGGAGCCGATGACTGGGGATATGGGGCATGCGCCACAAAGATAATTGGGGATCGCAGGCCCGGATTGGACTGTTTATCGTCGGCAACGAAGCTGTTCCGGAGGCTGAGTGGTGGGCCATGGTCCCTCCGAACGTATCGTTGCACGCAGCCCGTGTGACAGGACGTGCTCCCTGGGCACGATTGGACGGCGAGCGCAACAACGTCGAATTCGTAGAGGATCTTATCCGAGGGAGCCGGCAGTTTGCGGCGATGCGGCTTTCAGTCGCCGTCATTGCGCATAGCTCGAGCAGTATTGTGGGGGGCGATGGATGGGACGAGGCCGTAGTTGCATCCCTCTCAGACATGTTCGGTTCGTTCGGTTCGAATGCAATCGTCACCACCAACGGCTTGGACAGTATCGCTGCGCTCCGTAGTGCGGGGATCCGGCGCCCATTCCTGATCGCTCCGCCCTGGTTCAACGACGCGACGTTGGCCGCATGCATTCCCTACTATCGGAACAGGGGGTTCGACCCAGCTGGCGTACTCAGATACAATGCGGGCGGCAAGTGGCAGGATGTTCCACCCGCAGAGATGTACCAGAAGGGCATGGGCTTCGAGCAGGAGATCGAGCCTCTCTACGATCAGATCAGCATGAAGTGTCCAGATCATGCAGATGGCGTACTGATCACGGGCACGGGCTTTCGTTGTGTCGCTATCTTGGCGGCACTTGAACAGGCTATCCAGCGGCCGGTACTCTCCGCGAACCAGGCGAGCCTTTGGCATTGCTTGCGTTTGGCCGGCGTCGCCACACAGATTTCTGGTTATGGAAGCTTGTTGCGCCTATGACCTCACGCAGTTCGGAGACGCTGGCACAAAGACCCCGTTGCGACGTTTCTTCTGGTTCTCGTAATCGGCATCGTGTCCGGCGTTCTCTTCGACCGGCTCGCAGGATCTTCCCGGCTTGTCCGCCAGTTCTTCCGGATCGGCGCGCGGAATTGCGACCAATGCCCCTGTCTGGACTGGCGTACGGGACCTATCTGACCGACGGGCGCAATATCGCTCGCCGGCGGTGCCGCCTGCGGATCGCCAACCCTGACGACGGTGAATAAATGCACGGTTCCAATCCTGGCGATCGCAATCCTTTCGCTTCCCACAGCGCTCACTAGGGTACGTTCTCGGGGCAATGGGGCGGTCACGACGTTGCTGCCGAGCCACATATGCATCAGATCCCGCGCCATCGCCGATCCTAGGTAATTTCAGAGGCGCGTTGCGGAACAAAGCGCGCATCCGAAAGCCGATGATTCGTCGCAGTTGGCTCGACAACGGGCCCGGCCCGCAGCGGCGCGAGATCGGCGACGCCTTTGTCGAGGTGGAATGGGATAGGGCACTTGATCTGCTGGCGGCGGAACTGGGCCGGGTGGGCCGCGACTTCGGCGCACGGGCGATCAATGGAGGATCCTAGGGCTGGTCGAGCGCCGGGGCGCCTCCACCATGCGCAGAGTCAGATCCATCGCTTTCTCAATGCGGCGTGCGGTGGCTACGTCCGTACGGTCAACAGCTAAAGCGCCGGCGCGTCGTCGGTGATCTTGCCGCACGTGTTGGGCCCGTTCGAGAACCTGTCGCGACGTAACGTCACCTGGGATCAGGTTCGCACCCATACCGACGTCGTGCTGGCCTTTGGCGGCATGGCGATCAAGAACTCGATGGTCGCCAGCGGCGTCGTCAGCCAGCATGTCGAGCCCGGCGCCATGCGCGAGGCGGCCAAACGGGGCACGCGATTCATTTCAATCAGTCCGTTGCGGGATGATTTTCCGCCCGATGCCGATGCGCGCTGGCTTCCGATCCGGCCCGGCACCGATGTCGCCGTCATGCTGGCGATAGCGCATACGTTGCTCGCGGAGGGATTGCACGACCGGGCGTTTCTTCGTCGCTACACGACGGGCTTTGATATTTTCGCGCGTTATCTGCGCGGCGAGGACGAGGCCAGCCCAAGCATGCCGAATGGGCCGCGGCGCTCTCCGGATTGGATGCCGATACCATCCGCGATGTCGCACGCGCGCTGGTGGGCTCTGCCTGATCGTCAGGTCTTCCTCAAGATTGAGATGCGCAAATGGAACTTCCTCGCGGTAAGGAATGCCAACAGATTGATACTTGAAGTTCCCAGCATTTCCGACAGATCATGCGCTGAGAGGTGTCCCCGCCCGAGTTTCGGTAATTCGAGTGGCCACCAAAAGCGCGTTTGCGGCGTTCAAAATTTCAATCTGTCTATCCGGGCGAGCAAGACGGTAACCGCGGGCCTCCAATTCTTTGCCTGCTCACATTCGTTGACTGCTGCGCGAGGTCCCCGCTCGCACTTCCATAAAACGAGATTCCGGTTGAAAAAGACGCCGCTGGCGGCTCGCGCCGGGTTCGGCGGCATAACCGGCTTAACGCCAAGACGCCGTTTGCGAGCGGCTTGTCGAGAAGATTGCCGATGGTGTGAAGGGGCGTGGGGTCTCGACGCCGATCGGCACGATAAGCCTATGATTCGTTTGGTACTGACGGGTCATGTTCGGCTCTGACTCAGATTTGATGATAGTGGCCCGCGCGAACCAAGCGGACCGCCTTGAAATGAATCTCGTTTTTTTTCGATTGGAGCGACCCTTTCTCAGCGTGCGACGTCGGAAGGCGACAACAGCTATGCTATCGGACGCTATGCCATTGGATCGACTCATTGATTTGATTTGCGGCGCGATGATATGTCATCAAGATTGCGTCAGCGCCGAAGGGTGACCCCTCTCACCTCAACGGAATCAAAAGGTTATCGTGCCGATCGGCGCCGGGACCCCGCGCCGAATAACAGCAGGAAGGTTTGGTGCCCCCCACGCATGGGACCCGCTCCATGGGGCTACGCAGTCGGCCTGCCGGTGGGCTTGTAGGACGGCAGCTTGGGACGTGGATGGCCGCCGGTTCGATCGCCAATAATATGAGTTTTATGACATGTTTTAGGCTATCCATTGGGGTCGGGATCAGGCCGACGAGCATGTCGCCAAAGACTTCCAAAGCGAACCGAGTGCGGCTCATGGGCGCTCCGCGTCGAGATTGCGATCAAGCAGAAGCGTCACCTCGACCTGGTCGGTCGTCAGTCCCGTGGGCTTGATCGAGGTGCCGCTCGCCATGGCGCGATCCGGTGAAACAGGTCGAGCGGGATATTCGCCGCCTTAGCGGCGGCAATGAAGGTATCTGACTTGGCGGCAAGCGCGATGCTCATACCCCGGAGGCGGACCCCGTTGGGCTGGCGAGCATCGTGACGGTGACGGCTGCATTGACGAGCGTGAGGATCGACTTGAGAATATTATTAGTAGCGGTTACGGAATTTAGACCCATTTTTTGGATATCTTCGGCCCCGCTCGTCGTCTGGTACGTCACTCCAATTTTTCGAGCAACCGATGCGCGGGTGCGGGACAAGTGCCCTTCAATGCTGCTGAATGATTTTGCGACTGACCTATTGGTGCAAGAATTTTATGGTCTGGACCTTAAAACACTGGCGGTAGACAGCGTTTCAATAACGAAGAGCGGCAAGATGCATCGTTGGACATGGGAGGATGGTTACGTTGTTGGACAAATGGCAGGTGAAAATATGCAGAAGGAAGTGACGCGAATATTTGGGTTAACGTATTTGGTGGCCGTCGAACCGAATGCTTCCGTCGCACTCAGAAAGCAGGTGATGCGGGGATTGAAAGTTACCGCCCGTCTATTGCAGGGCTAGGCAGTGTGGTCACTTTTCGCATCCAAGGTCAAAGCAACCCCCATCTCATCTTGCAATATCGCCACAAAACAGGACAAGCACGTCATGGCCGAGCCGCGAATGCTGGAAGCGGTTGGAATATCCTGCGGGAGGGATGGACGGGCGCGGATTAAAAGTTATTGTGGGTGTATTGAATTGCGGGGCGTGCCGTGAGTTTTTAGATCACGATTTTGAAAGTCCTGGCGGGCCATCCGAGGGTCCTGCGTCTGTTAGCGAAATCACTCGCTATGTCAGCGTCCTGATTTCGAGTGGATCCGACTGGGGTGACCGGATACGATGCTTGGCCGCGCGCGCACCGGAGCTCGAGATTTTTGCCGAGGGATTTGTGCTGCGGGATGATAGCGGCTGGTGCATCACGGATCCGGGCCGGCGGTTCTTGGCTGCACTCGAAGCGCCGATACCCGCCCGCGCGGAAGAAACCGAGTTGTCGCCTGGACCCTCTGTGGTCGTGCCCGAGCCACTCAGCCAAGCGCCGCCAACGCTTCGACTTGTCGTACACAACACACTAGGTTCCCGGCCAACCGCGGTCGGGACGGCTCGCGGCAATCGGCTTAAGCCGTTCTCTGGAACGAGAAGGGATCCATTGAAGAGGGCCGCATAAATCTTGTCATGATCTGAGTCATTTGAAATCCCGGGTTTCACCTTAATGGTGTCCATGCGCAGGCCGGGCTATAATAAACTTCATTCAACGATTTCCATTAACTCTTTCGCCCTTTCATCCTCTCCACAAGAAGATGCGCAACGCGAAGGCCCGACGGCGTGGCATTTCTGGTGGCAAGCTGAACCAGCGTCACCTGCGTCGCTTCCAGGCGTTTGTCGCGCAAAGGCACCGCGACCAGCGCGCCTGCGAGAAGCTCGGGCGTGGCCGAGTCGCGCGGCAGAAAAGTTCCGATACCGGTTTTCATGGCGATGGTGCGGAGGAAAGCAATCGAGTTTGTCTCGCTGTAGAGATCGAGCTCGACATTGACCTTGGCGCAAGCGCGGTCAATTTCCTGACGGATGCCGAACGATAGATCGGGCAGGATTACGCGCAGACCCGCGAGGTCTTTTATCGCGCAGTACTCCCTGGCGGCCATCGGATGATCGGGGGCGACCATGAGGCACAGCGACTGACGCATGCGCGCCAGCTCGATCAGGTCGCGACGTGGCGCGCGGCCGAAAACGAGGCCGAGATCGGCCTCGTGCCGTCCGACCTTTTCGGCGACGCCGCTGGTGCCCGCCGTCGTGACCGTGATCGAGATGCCGGGATAATTTTTTGAAAGGTCGACGACGAAATCGGACACAAAGCTCGCGAGCAGGCCCTCAACGGTTGCAAGCTTCACGTGGCCGCGCTGCAGCGAGTCGAATTCCTCGACTTGGGCGCGAATTCGATCAAGCTTGTCCTGGCTCTCGACTGCATAACGATAGAGCAGGTGGCCGGCGCCGGTCAGGCTCATGCCCCGTGCGCCTCGCTCGAACAGCTTCGTCGAAAGCTCGTCCTCGAGCCCCTGCACCTGCCGGCTGATCGCGCTGGGCGCGATACGCAGCGATTCGGCCGCCCGCTTGATGGACCCGTGCAGCGTTACTTCACGAAAGTACCTGACAGCCGTTGATTCAATCATGTTTCGCGCCCGAAGGCCCTTCATCGCTTGCCCGGAAAGGGTGCAGACGGTGCATGTTGTTCGAATTTTTAGACCTTTCGGTTCGAATTTCAATGCTTTTATTCGACCCCCCAATTTGCCATGCTTCTGACTAGGGGCACGCTCTCGGTCCCTGATGGAGAAATCAGATGGCTTGTTCCCGGCTTACGTCACGTCGCTTGAATTCGCTTCTTCTCGCCGTCTGTTTTGGATTATCAAGCTCCGCGGCGCTGGCGCAGGATGTCGTCAAATTTGGTGCGCCGCTCCCGCTGACGGGTCCGCTGGCGCCCGAAGCCATCAAGCAGCAGCAGGGATACGATCTCTGGGCCGAGCAGGCCAACAAGGCCGGAGGCATCTCGGTCGGCGGCAAGAAGTACAAAGTCGAGATCGTCTACGCCGATTACCAGTCGAACACGCCCCGCGCGGTGCAGGCGACCGAGCAGATGATCACGCAGAACAACGTCAATTTCCTGTTCAGCCCGTTCGGTTCGGGCGCCGCCAAGGCCGGCAGCAGCGTCTCCGAGAAATACAAGGTGCCGACCATTGCGTCGACCGCGTCCTCCGCGCAGGTCTATGATCAGGGTTACAAGTACTTGTTCGGTACCTTTACGCCAAACGACACGCTGACCACGCCGCTCACCCAGATCGTCAAGGCCAAGGCGCCGGACGTCAAAAAGGTGGCCATTCTGGCGCGCAACGATCTCTTTCCGCTGGCGATCGCCCAGGAAATGGAGAAGTCGGCCAAGGCCAACGGCATCGAAGTCGTGTATTTCGAAAAGTACGCGATCAACACGCTGGACCACTCGGCAACGCTGTCGCAGATCAAATCGCTCGCCCCGCAATGGATTTTCGTGACCGGCTATATCAATGACCTGCTGCTCGTTCGCAAGCAGATGACCGATCAGCAGATCAAGGCCAGCGTGCTCTCGATGATCGCGGGTCCCGCCTATCAGGAGTTCATTGATGCCGCCGGTGCGAGCGGCGAGAACACCACCAGCGCCGCCTGGTGGCATCCTGCCGCGCAGTATTCCGGCAAGGACATTTTTGGCACGACCGCCAACTACGTGAAACTGGTCCGCGAGAAGTACAAGTCGGATCCCGATTACGCGCAGGCCTCGGCGTCCGTTTCGGGTGCGCTGTTCCAGATGGCCATAGAGCGCGCGGGGTCGCTGGATCGCGACAAGGTGCGTGACGAGCTTGCCAGGATTAACGAGATGACGTTCTGGGGGCCGGTGAAGTTCGGACCGACCGGTCAGATCGATTCGCTGGAGCCGCCGGTGTTTCAGCTCCAGGGTGGAAAAGCCGTGGTCCTCTCGCCGACGCTCATCAAGCAGGGCGAATTCAGGCTCGGCGTGAACTGACCACCATCGGTTGAAGGAAAGCGAAAACCCGACATGCTGGCGGCCCAGGTTCTGATCAATGCATTGGTGTTGGGCTGCATTTATGCGTGTATCGCGATCGGCATCTAGCTGGTCAGGGGCGTTTTGAACGTCATCAACATGATCCACGTCTCGATCAACGTCCTTTGCGCCTATCTGGCGAGGTGAC
>JBBQSU010000160.1:0-7499 GCA_038234815.1 Tepidisphaerales bacterium
GGATTGAACAAGGCATCAACGGCCCTGCTGGCTCTGGCTGGAATCATATCCCCGACACAAGCCAATCAGGGCGTATTGTCGGCCGATCCGCTGCATCGCCTGGCCAGCTTTACTGCCGCGTTCGTTCTCGATGCCCGGTCCTTGGCCGGCGATCACGCCGGATGCCTCGATATTCTGCGTCGCTATTTCGGCGGAATGATCGACCTGGGTGCCACCACCTTCTGGGAAGACTTTGATATCACCTGGCTGGACAACGGCGGACGCATTGATGAGTTGCCCAACCCCGGCAGCATTGACGTTCATGCTCGCTACGGCCAATCATGCTATACCGGCCATCGCCACAGCTTCTGCCACGGCTGGTCCGCCAGTCCGACCTCATGGCTGACCCGCGAGGTATTGGGTGTTCGTCCAGACCCGACCAATCCCCTAAAAATCACCCTGCGCCCCAATCTCGACACGCTGAAGTTCGCCCAAGGCACCTGGCCAACCCCCGCCGGCCCGCTGCACATCCACCACGAACGCCAGTCCGATGGCTCGATACGCACCTCCTGGAATGCCTCCGACAAGAACATCCTTGTTAACTGTCCTGAGTAATTGAGGGGTCGTGTTCCCTCCAATTGCCCCGCGATTTATTTCGGAGCCGTCGCGGTTGAAGTTTTTCGACGTGAATCGACGAAATGCAATCAAGCGCTACGTCCCCTCCGGTCTTCCTTTTCAGTCTCTCTGTTTGCTTACGTCACCGCCGCACAATAGCGCTCTGTCGGCGCAATAGCCGAGGCCAACGAAGAATCCGCGCCAACAGCCGCCTTGGTCTTCAGGTCCCATGACGGCTTCCAAATCGTCGATACCGGACAGTCACCTTTGCCCATCTGCTTCAAGCCAATGGAGGGCGGCTGTCCCCAGCCGCCGGGCATTTCCCCAAATCCGGCGGGCGCGGACACCCGCCCTCCAAACAGACAGAAGAAGCGGTCGCCCCCGCGTTTTTCCCGTAAGGGGGTCGTGGACAAAACTATCCTTTCGGAGAACAGAAGGGGGCATTCCATGTTATGCCCGGATCTCCGTCTCCCCGGTTGCTGTCGGTGATTCCGATGCGCGGCTCCGGGGAATACGCCGTCTTGTAAGCTCTCCGTTCGGCGCGGACGAGCAGCGAGGGGGGCGCGGGGCACTTTGGCGGTCCGCTTTTTCTTACTTGCATGGCTGCGCTTTTGAGTGGTAGGTTTCTAATATCTTACCCAGCTTGCCAGTTGGTGCGCGAAATGGCGCCAAAAAGCGCACCAAGTTTTGAGCCTTTTTGGGAAATTCTTTGTTTTTTATTAGCATTGAATTAGTAAGGACTTAAGTGCATTTTCGGGCATCAAAAATTTGCCCGAATTTGCGCCGTTTGCGCAACTTTCACCCTTGGGGTAAAGGATCATCGCTATGACGAACACACAGACGGTGACTTTGAGTGCCTTGATGGGCCATTCAGCACGGCGCATTCACGCCACGGGTTTATTGCTCGGTGGTGGATTCGGGCCGGGGCAAGTGTCCTGCGGAGTTGGCCCCGTGGGGGCGGAAAAAGAGGGACACCTTGGGGACCCGGCGGGGCGCGGAAGTAATCTCCGCGGAAGCCCATTCGGACTCCATTGGGACCTCTTTGGGACACCATTTGGACCCCCTTTTTTGCGAGGGAACGCATCGAAAAGCCCTAAATTGCGTCAAAAACCAACTTTCGCAGAGAAATGCGCCAACATCGTCAAGTTCGACGTACCCCGACGAGCCGGCGGGGGAGTGAGGGTGCCTTACGCAAGGCACGACTTGATCGAAATGGGCTTTGCGAAAAGGAGGCGGGTTGTGGCAATTGGCTACGCTATTTACGATAAGTCGATAGTGGAGATCAAAATGGAAACCGCTGCCGAGCCAACGCCGTTTATTCCCCGTGCGACCAGTCTTGATCCGCTCTTGGTCAGTTGGACCCGCGGGTTGATGTGGGTAACGATCGTCGTTGCGGGTTTCCAACTCGCGAACAAGCTGCTATCTATCTTTCTGCAGTCTGGAGCACTTGGCGGGCGTCCCGCGGGGCGGACGTTTTGGCAGACCCGGCAGATGTGGATGACCCCGGAGGTGCTATTTGCCTGGAGTATGGAAATCGGGCCGTATTTGCTGGCGGTGCTTGCCGCGCGGGCCTGCCTGCAATTTCGTCCGCGCGCCAGGGTCGCGCTGATCGTCGCCATGTGGCTGTGGCTGGCGGTCCATCTGGTTTCAGTTGGCTCGATGATCGTTATGACTGTTGGAAGTCCGCAGGTCGTTATTTACGTTCGTTTAGGAATTCTGCAACGCCTTGCCGAGGCTGGCGCGCTTCCGGTGATTGTGCTGCTCTTTCTCGCCCGCCCGGCGGTGCGGGCACTGTTCGATTCGCCACGCGGGTTTGATCCAATCCTGACGGGGCTTTCGGACGGGCTTGTACCGGACAATGCCCCACCGACGCCAGAACGGGTTTGACACGGTTTCGGCGGACTTCTATGATCGGTTTTGAAGCGTAAAATTTCTATGAGGAGTGCCTAATGGCCAGTGAAAACGTGCTCGAATTGACCGATCAAAATTTCGAAACTGAAGTGCTGAAAAGTGCCCAGCCGGTGCTGGTGGATTTTTGGGCGGAGTGGTGCATGCCTTGCCGGATGCTTGCACCGACGATCGAAAAAATCGCCAAGGACTATGTGGGCAAGGTGAAGGTTGGGAAGTTGGATACCGATTCCAACCGCGACGTGTCGACTAAATACGGCATCAGCGCCATCCCGACGGTGATCCTGTTTAAGAACGGACAGGTGGCGCAAAAGTTCGTCGGCCTGCGCCGGGAGCAGGATTTCAAAGACGCCCTGGACGCAAAGGACGCGAAGTAGAATTCCTTAGTGGAATTCATCGCGGCGCGGACAAAACAAAAAACCGTCGATCGACGCAAATCGATCGACGGTTGTTCTTTGACAATTCGGTAGAGCCAGTTAATTGGCCTTACGGGGTTCGTCTTTCGGAGCCTCCTTGGGGGCGTCTTTGGCCGCATCCTTGGCGTCCTTTTTCGTGTCATGGCTGGCGGCCTTTTTGGCGGCCTTTTCATTTTCCGCGATCGTGTCGAGTTCCTTCTTCTGTTCGTCAGTCAGGACGGCCATGATGTCGTCCTTTTCCTTGGCGTCGATCTTGCTGATTTCCTCAAGTGCGGCGACGTGAAGGCCGTTGATTTTGGTCTTCTGGTCGTCGGTGAGGGTGGTCAGACCACTCCAGGGTTTGACCAGGTGGATCGGCTTGGCCTTTTCCTTCTTGGGGGCGACTTTAGCCGGGGCATCTTTAGCCGGGGCCAGTTTAGCCGGGGCATCGGCCGCGGTAACAAGAGCGGTGGTTCCGATCATCATCGCGGCCGACAAGGCCACCCATTTCAGTGCATTGGTCATAAAGGCTCCTTTCAATTGTGCCTATTGTTCTAGTGTTTATACCACGAAACCCCCGCGCGGTTGAAATCCTGTTTTTGGCCGCGACAGGCAGGAAAAGGCGATTTTGAGCGTCTTGCCCCTATCGGAGGCTTCCCGCCCCAGGGCGGCGATCCAACGGCCGGGCGGAAGTTGGGCCAAAATTGGGCTAAAATCAGGGCTGTTCGGCCTCGCTGTGCAGGCGCTGGAGCTCCTGGATTCCGCAAAGGTCTTCCCCGCAGGCGATGGGCGGCTGGCCTGAAAGCGTCGGCTCTTGCGGGCAATCCTGCGGGCGCACGGGCAGGCCGTATCCGCTACGCAGGCTTCGGCGGTGCTGGAGGATTTGTTCCATCTCCTTCTTGCTGCCAACCACCGGCGGGGTGTTCTTGACGGCATCGGCGAGCATCGCCCAGGAGACCTCAGAGGCAATCACGCTATCGCGCGCCTGCGGCACCCCGAGATTTTTCCCCTGCAGGACGGACCGGGCGAAGATATCGACCATCACGTCGAGCTTTTTGTCATTGAACATGCCGGACTTGGTAACCGTGTTGTGAATGCCATGGCATTCGATGGTGGCCTCCACGAAATTGTGCCGCATCCGTGCGATGCCTTTGGTGCCGATGCAATCGACGTAGCAATTGTGGGTTTTGTCCTTGGCCAGGTGCCCGTAGACAAACCCCTGAGTGATGTCGAAAACGGTTCCGTTTTTGAAACTGCCGTGAACCTGAACCCACCAGGGGTCTTTGTGATTCCACATGCGGATGCCCTGGGCGTGCCACTGGTCGTATTCGCTCTTGGCATACCAGCGGGCGACATCGACGTAGTGCATCCCACAATCGTGGAACGGCGGGCCTTCGGGATCGTGCCCTTCGGTGGGCATGTGCCCGGGTGTCATGTGGCACACGCGGATGATCCCCAGTTGACCGATTTCGCCTTCGGCGATAAAGGCCTGAATTTCCTTGTGGTACCAGGCGTTGCGGTTGAAAAGATTGACGGCGACGAGCTGATCGCTGGCTTCGATTTCCTTGACCAACTGCCACTCGGTGGCGACATCGGCACCGATGGGTTTTTCGGCGATGATGTGTTTTTTGCAGGCCAGCGCCCTGCGGATTTGCTCGGGCCGGGAGTCGGCCAGGGTGTACAGGCCGACGACGTCGATCGATTGATCCGTGAAAATGTCCTCGGGATCGGCAACCACGCGCGCACTTGGCACGGCTCGCACGGCGGCCTCCCGCGTGCTTTCGTTCACGTCGCATACGGCGACGATGTCCCAGAATTCACTCTGCTGCATCGCCGCGACAAACCCACGACCCATCCGGCCGTAACCGATCACACCCGCCCGTAACTTTTTGCGCATAGCTGGCTGCTCCTGATAGGCGAATACTATGCCCGTTCCGGGTGGTTATGGCAATGGGATTTTCTGGAGGTAAGGAGATCGGAAAAAGTCGCAATCGGCGGAATTTTCGGCATAAACGGCAGCAAAAACGACCGCCAATGCTCAAATTTTACGGAGATGAAAGTTTTTGATGGACTTCCTGTTTCCGACTTTCGACAGATGCCTTGCTGCGCGTGCGCTGGAGTTCGACGGTGGGGCCGGTCCGGTTGAGGATCGAGAGGGAAATGTCGATGGACTCGCGGGCTTCGTCGGGGGTCATCGCGCCCAGGGTCACCATGTCCTGATCGCGCAGGGTGGACCAGGCGAAGGCCAGCCCCACCAGCGGCATCAGCCGTCCGGCGGCCAGCGGCTTGATGGTCATCACCGGGCAGCGGCGTTCCCAGATCATCTTTTGCACCCAGTCCACTTCGATGGGCATGAGGAACCCGGCGGCGTTGTAAATCTGGATGTAGGACGCCACATCCAGATCGGTCTCATCGGCGTAGACCAGGGCTTCGGGCATATGGGTGGAAAGGCCGGGGATCATTCCGCGCTGGCGGATCAGGGCGCAATACTGGTCCATGCCTTCGATCCGGCGCGATCGGCGGTCGGTCAGGGCGTCGGTCGTGCATTGATGCGGAAAACAGAACGTGGCGCCGATGGCCTTCTGCGCGTCCAGCACCCGGGCGGCGTCGTCAAAGCCGGGCTGATCGAGTTTTACGCTGAGGCTCGGCGTTGCGATGGTGAGAGCCTTTCGGCCGGTGGCCTGCTCGGCGTCTTTGATGGCGGCATTGAGGTGCGGCGAATCCGGGCGCACGCCCATGATCGTATCAACGCCGGCCTCGAAAAAGACCTTGAGAATCTCCGCGATCCGCTGGCGGGTCTGATGGGTCTTGATGAAATTGTCCTTGGCTTTGCTGGTATGCGACCATCCCAGCATCCAGTTGGTGCCGACGATCAATCGCGGCACCGAAACTCCGCCGACAATCGTTCGTGGAAAATCAGTCATAAGATTTTTCCGAAAAGGAAATTGCGGTCCTCAGCGTTGCTGAAATATTTTACCATCGAAAAAAAACGATAGTGGTTGGATATTTGGCGGCATACTTCGCCGCTGCGATATCCATCGGCCCGCAGGTTAACCCTCAGCCTTGCCAAGAACAAACGACAGGAGAAGCAGGCCCAGGACAACCAACGTAATAAGGGTAAAGATCCGGTCCTTCTGATAGACAAATGCAAGCACCGACACTGCCACCCGAACAACGGGCGTAGCCACCAGCAGCAGCAAGCCGGCCAGGACGATGGATTGCCCTTCAAATTTGCCGACACCGTGCCAGACGCCCGACACCGTCTGCGGGAAAACCGCGCCCGGCGTCGTCAGACGCTGCAGCGCCGGCGAGGACCACAGGTATTCCGGGTGATGGATAAAACTGACGACCGTTCCACAAATCACCACCGCCAGGCTGAGGATCACACCGAAACGGAGCAGGTGACTGATGACCGTTTCGACGAGATGAACTTTGCGCATATCCAGACATTGGGATTCCGCGGACATGGTTCACCGCATTCCTTTCCAGAGCATTTGGACCGCGACCCACATCAGAACAATGACGAACACGCTTCGGATGCGCTTGCTGTGGAGCTTGGAGAGCAATCTGGAGCCGATGGTGGCACCCAATAGCACGCCCGCGGCCACGGGGGCTGCGACGAACGGGTCGATATCCCCCCGGGCGAAATAGACGCCCGCGCTGGCCGCTGCGGTCACGCCGATCATAAAATTGCTGGTCGCCGTGGAAACCTTGATGGGCAGGCGCATCGCCAGGTCCATCGCCGGCACTTTCAGCGCGCCCGAGCCGATACCGAGCAGTCCGCTCACCACCCCGGCGATATACATCAGGACAAACCCAAGGCGCGTGTGTGTGACACGATAGCTGACCTCAATCCCTGCGGCCTCGTCGAAATAGGAATCATGCAGGCGCAACCGATCGGCGAGCCGGTCATGGGAGACCACAGTCGCCGACAACGGGTGACGGTTGCAGAACATCGCCAGCGCCGAATAGGCCATGACCAGTCCGAAGATCAGATAGAGCCACCGAACGGCCAGGTGACCCGCTACGAAAGCGCCGGTCAGCGCTCCGGTGGTCGTCGCCACTTCCAGCAACATCGCCAGGCGGAGGTTGGTCATGCGCTCGCGCACGTAAGCCGCAGCGGCACCGCTGGATGTGGCGATCACGCTGACGATGCTCGCACCGATCGCATAGCGGATGTCGATCTTAAGAAGCAGCGTGAGGACGGGGATGATAATGATGCCTCCGCCCAACCCCAGCAGCGACCCAAGCCCCCCAGCCCCGATAGCAGCGAAAAAGACAATCAGCGTGAAGGCAAGCGGAGTCACGCCATCTTCATAGGAAGTTCCATGAGTGAATGCAACTCTTTAATTAGACTGAATTTAAACTCCTATCAATTCGACATTACATACCAGACATGTTGGCTTGGCCGGCAATGGTCCGTCGGGGGCTTATAACGGCGATACGGCAAGTGCGCTCGAGGCATCGGGTCAGGCGCATCAAGGCGATAGACCGCCGGGGTCTTACAACAGGGATACGGGATCGACATCCACTGCGATTCGGTCGCTCTTGGCCAGCGCGCCCTCGTGACGCAGGCTGGCTAGCACTTTCT
Source organism: Tepidisphaerales bacterium (assembly GCA_038234815.1). Taxonomy (GTDB): domain Bacteria; phylum Planctomycetota; class Phycisphaerae; order Tepidisphaerales; family Tepidisphaeraceae; genus JBBQSU01. The sequence goes on from JBBQSU010000160.1 coordinate 7,489, forward strand.
GCAATCTCGCG
>JBBQSU010000161.1:0-7439 GCA_038234815.1 Tepidisphaerales bacterium
ACTTCCGAGGGTTCAACTCCCTCTCGTGCCGCGTGGTCCTCATCCGCCCAGTGCCTGCAGGTGTTCCCACGCCAGCCGTGCCACGCCCGCAGCGGTGGTTTCGTAGGGGTAAAGCTCCACCGTCACCCGACCGTCGTAACCCACGTCGTGGAGCGCGCCAAATACCTTGCCAAAATCGATCGCGCCTTTGCCGGGCGTCAGGTGCTGGTGAACGCGGTTGGCACCGATGTCCTCCAGATGCACGTGGCAGACCTGCTCGGGATAAAGACGAATCACCTCCGCAGGATCGTCCCCGACGCAAAACAGGTGGCCGATGTCGCAGTTCATCTTGATCGAATCGTCGTGCGCAAAAAAGTCGGCCTTGAACTCTAAATACTCCGCAGCGGTTTCGATGAACAGCCCCGGCTCGGGTTCGATACCGAGGATCACGCCCAGTTCTCTGGCCTTGGGCAGCACTCGCGACAGTCCGGTCGCAAATCGCTCGCCCGCCTGCTGCCGAGTGAGTGCCGTGCCGATCATCGGCCCACCGGGCTGAAGGCTGACGGTCCGCACCCCAAACTCTGCGGCCATCTCGATACTGGCCAGCGTGTGCTTGATCCGCAGTTCCACCTTGGCGGGGTCGTCTTCGATCCAGGTGGGATGATAGGTGTCCCCGCAGACAAACAGCGTGAAGGCATTGATGTTGCTGACGGTCAGGTGCTTATCGCGCAGCAATTGCTTGGCTGCGGCCCGTTTTGCGGCGTCAAACGTCGGCGGATAGGCATGGTGCAGGTCCTCCATCAACTCAACGCCCGTGTAACCAATGTCGGCGATGGCGCTGATCGCTTCATGCAGGGTGTTTTTCTTGAACGCGTTGGTGGAGAAGGAGAGTTCCATATCAGTGGAGAGTATATGGCCCGGTAGCCCAACGGCGAAGGATCGATCGACACTGCCGTGGTGTGGGCGGCGATTGAAACTGCACTTTCCATCGCCTACAACATGCCTGATGTCCAGCCTCAACTACGAATCCGCAGGTGTGAATTACGATCAACTTGACGCCTTTAAGCGGGCTTGCCAGAAGGCGGCGATGCGGACGACGGCGGCGCTGGCGGGACACGATTTGATCGAAGCAAAAGACACTCGCGGCGAAAGCGCCTACTTGCTGGAAGGCGCCGATGAATACCTGGCCCATGTGGAAGAGGGCCTGGGGACCAAGAATCTCATCGCCGACGAGATGCTGCGGCTGACCGGACAGAGTTTCTATCGGCAGATCGGCATCGACACGGTGGCGACGATCGTCAATGACCTGATTACTTGTGGCGCGCTGCCGATCAGCGTGGCCATGCACGCGGGGGTGGGTGATTCCGGCTGGTTTGCCCGGGGCACGCGGGCCGCTGATCTTGCCGAGGGTTTTGCCGAAGGGTGCCAGCAGGCCGGTGCAGTCTGGGGTGGGGGAGAAACGCCCACGCTCAAGGGCATCATCAATCCCGAAACGATCGTGCTCGCCGGATCGGCTTTCGGGCGCATTCGGCCCAGATCCCATCGCATCACTGGCGAAGTGCGCCCCGGCGATGCGATTGTGCTCCTGGCCAGTTCGGGCGTGCAGACCAACGGCCTGACGCTCTGTCGCAAGATCGCCGAGCAACTGCCTCAAGGGTATCTCACGAAAATCTCGGACGGCCGGAGCCTTGGGGAGGCGCTGCTCGATGCGTCGGTGATTTATGTCAAATTCGTAGCGGGGCTTCAGCAGGCGGGCGTGGGGGTGCATTACGCGGCCCACATCACCGGACACGGCTGGCGAAAACTCATGCGCCTGACCGAGCCGTTCGTCTATCGCCTGACCGAAGTCCGCAAGCCTTTGCCGGTGTTCGATTTTCTCATGCAGGCCGGACCGATCGACCGTGCCGAAGCTTATGCGACATTCAACATGGGTGCGGGGTTTGGGGTTTATGTGGATCCAGGCGATGTCGAAACTTGCCTGCGCGTGGCGCGTCAAACCGGCTACGATGCCTGGCGCGCCGGTGAGGTGCAGAAGCAAGCCGATCGCAAAGCGGTCGAGATCGTCCCGCTCGGCATCACCTTTGAAGCCGACAGTCTGAAACTGCGGTGAAGAAGACGATTATGCAACTGGAGTCGCACTGTGCAGTCGGCTGGCTGATCGGCAATCTGGTGCCCGGTGCCGGCCGGCGCGTTCGCGCGATTGCGGTGTTCAGTGCGATGGCACCCGACCTGGATGGCGTTGCCTATGCCTTCGGCCCGGATGCTTATTCCCGCAGCCACCACGTCTATGGGCACAACGTGTTTGCAGGGATGGTCTTTACGCTTTTTTGTGTCTGGCTTGCCCGACCGGGCTGGCGGACGGTCGTGGCGCTGGTCGCCGGTCTAGGCTTTGCATCGCACTGGGCGGGGGATTATTACCTTTCGGGCTGGCCACTGATGACATTCTGGCCGATTTCTCATGCCGAGCAAATGTACCGCCCGCGCATCGGGCTGAATCATCCGATCAACCAGATGTTGAGCTACGCGTCGCTGCTGTTCTTCGTCGCCAGCATATGGTTTTGGCATCGCACGATCTTCGAGACGGTCTGGCCGTCGATGGACCGGCTCCTCGTCGGCCTCACGCGGCCGCGAACGATGCACTGCGCGATCTGCCAGCGGCGCACGGCGCAGAGTTGCTCGGTCTGTGGCAAGCCGCTGTGCCTGCGGCACGCGCGAATTTCCATCCGCACGACTATCCATTGCCCGGCGTGCAGCACGGCCGGTCCGGACGCCGAGCAAGTATGAATTGATGCGTCACGCCGGTTCTGGTCTAATAAGGCGAAACCGTCCGTGGGAGCGTGTCGATGGCCAAAGAGTATTTCCGCCTTAGCACTAGCGGATCGATTAATTTGATCGAGTTGGACCTGCCCGAGACCATTGATACGCAGGAATTCGACAAGATTAACGAATCGATGCTGACGGCAGTGAAGGCCAAGGCCCGCGAGCGGTGGGTGATCGACCTTTCAAACGTGTCCTACATGGGAAGCGCGATGCTGGGCTTGATGATCAACATCCGCCAGCAGATTAAAGGTTCCGGTGGAAAGCTGGTGGTCTGCTGTCTGTCGGACGAATTACGCGAAATCTTCCGCACGTGCAGTTTGGAGCGACTCTTCGTGATCGCCAGGACGCGGCCCGAATCGATGAAACTGAGCGGGGCGTGACAGGGTCATCATTAGGGGACTGGCAAAGTTGTCGGGACTGTGGCCGGTGCCGTTGAGGCGGGCCGTGCGAATTTTCGCTCGAAATTCTCCATCGCGGTATTGTTGGCCGCGTCGTCCGGGCGATCGGACTTAACCAGTTGAAAAAGAGGGTAGGCGATATCCGGTCGCCCGCGCTCGGCCCACAGACGGGCCAGTATGGTGGTTTGGGCGCTCATCTTTCGGCGTAGGTTCATCGGGCTGTTGAGTCGCTCCCGCATGGCAGCGGCTGTCACCTGGATTGCCAAGTTCATTTCGCCCTTCTTGATCAGTATGATCGCCAGGTTCTCGTAACTTCCGATCATAAGGTTGTGACTGTACATGGCGGCATTGGTGAGATACCGGACCGCATCGTCCAATCCGCGTTCCTTGTTTCGGGAATACTCGTTGAATTCATTGATACCGAGGTTTGTCCACCCCAGATAGCTTTCAGGATTAACGCGCACGGCGTTGGTGAACAGCGTTGCCGAATTCTCCCACACGCGCGCCTGGGCTATCGACCTCAGGGCCAGCAGGGCTAGAACGACACTCATGGCGATGGTGATTTCCTGTGCGTTGAAACGGGCCATTAATACCGCGATTAACAGGCCCATCCCGAGCATCGCGACATAAAGATAATGGTCGGCGACGGTGGAGTATCCCTGAAACTGGAAGGGGACGAAGCCCAGCACCGGCGCGAGCGGGATGACGAACCAAATGGCTCCCAACAGCACCAGCGGGGCACGCCTGCGGAGAAGAACGGCTCCAGCCAATAGCAGCACGGGAACAACCCAAATCCACTTGACGAAGGACCAGCCGATGACCTTCGATGGAAAACGGCCGTAATCGACGCCCAGCTGTAGCGGAAGGACGATCTGCCGCAGGTAAAAAACGATGGCGTCGCCGGCGATGAATGGACGGGCCGCCACGCCCACATTACGGGCCTCGGTGGTGCGCTGTGTCCAGGCAGCGACGGCGCCGACGCCAATTGCCAAGACGAACCAGGGCAGGAGCGTAAGCAGGGTTTCTTTCGGCTTTTTCTTAAACCAAATCATGTCCATCGCAATCACCAGGGCCGGAACCGCTATTGCCGACGGTTTTGAAAGCAGCGCCAGCGCAAACAGGGCTGATGCCCCGATGAGGAAACCAATCGACCCGGTTGCGGCATGTGCAGAATTCCCTTGGGCAACTGTGCCGGGCGCCTCTGCCGATAATGGCGAGCGCTCGATCGCCTGAACCTGTCGAAACCGCGCATAAAGATAGATCGCCGACACCGAGAGCAGTCCCGCCAGCACGTCCTTCATGCCAGATACCCAGGCGACCGGTTCGACCATCACAGGGTGCAGTGCATAAAAGAGCGCACCGAGCAAAGCGGCCCGGCGGTCGGCGACCAGCAGATTCAGCAATGCGAAAACGACAAGTGCCGTGCCCAGATGCAGCGTGACATTGGCAGTATGAAAAATGAAGGGGTTAAGGTGCAGTTGCTGGTCGTCGGCGGTAGGCAGATACGCCACCTTCGCCAGCACGCCCCAGACCGTATTGGTCAACGGAATATAAATGCTGCCGGGCGTACCCGGTCCGACGCGCTTCCAATACCCCATTATCGATCGAACGGTGGGCGGATTGAAGTCCGGGTTCTCAGCGAGCGTATGGTTATCGTCCAGCAGCGTGAACTCGCTGGTGCAAAGCCTGCCGAAGGTCAGAAAGACACAGGCGGCGATCACGATCAATGGCAGGAAAGCGTTTTTCATGGTTGCGTGGTCGAGTGATTGTGGAGACGAGTCTTCAACTGTGCATTTACACCAATGAGATATTGCATCAACGTTGGGTCATTCGGGCGGTCTCGCAAGGCGGATTGCAGGAAGTCCTTGGATTCTTCAAGGCGATTTCGCTTGGCCAGCACCGCCGCCAGCGCGACTTTGCTGTCTGTCGATCGCCAGCCCCAATCGGCATTGCTGCGATCTCGAATCGCCATCGATTGCTTGGCAAATTCGATGGCTTGATCGATCTTGCCTTGCCGCACCGACACGTCTATCAGCGCTTCGGTCGCGTTCGGGGTCATTGGATTCAGCTCCGCGGACTTTCGCAGGGCCTCCTCGGCGGCCGGGTAGTCACCGCTTTCAAGCCGTTCCAAGCCTATATTCACCCAAGCCGCCGAGGAGAGTGGATTGACGCGGATGGCGTTCTCATTCAACGAAAGATTGGATTGCCAAACCCCGGCAGCCAAGATCGACCGAACCGCCAACAGTGCGATGACTCCGGTCACGCCCGCGAACACCAACCTCGATCGGTCACGGATCAACTCTGCGACGGTTAACGCTACGCCGAAGAACGCGACATAAAGATAATGATCCGCGACGGTGGTGTAGAACTGCATTCGATAGCTCACCAGGCCTAGCACGGGTAGCAGAGCGATAGTGAACCAGAACGCGCCAACCACCATCAAAGGCACGCGCCGGCGATACCGCCAGACCGCAGCAGCCAGTACAACCGCCACGACCCACGTGAATTTCCACAAACCGGTTTGCAGCAGATAGCCCGGTGTGCGGCCATAATCGATGGCGAGATGCGCCGGCCAGAATATCTTCCCGGCATAAAAGGCCAGAGCATCGAGCGCAACAAACGGCCTGGCCCAGAGGGGCGAATAGACGATGCCCAACGTCGGCTGGGCCGAGCGAGCGATGAACGCAAAGGGGATCGCAACCACCGCGAAGGGCCAGAGGCGTTTTATCGTGATCGGCCACGAGGAGTTCAGCCACAGGCGGTCGAGCATCAGCAGCAGCACGGGCAATGTTACGCCCGCGGGCTTGGAAAACAGTGCAAGAATGGCGCAGATGAGCGAGAGGGTGTAGAGGCTCGACCGCGGGAGATGGACCGAGAGGGCTTGGGGTCGACTCGGATGCGGGTGAGGACGCGTTGGCATCGGGTCGGGCGTTTGTTCGGCGCTGAGCAAATATAGCCAGACCGACAGCAGCATGAGCAGCCCGCAGAGAACATCCTTCAGGCCGGATATCCACGCGACCGGCTCGATCATCACCGGATGCAATCCATAGAGCAGCGCGCCCAGCAGCGCCGCACGATTATTTCGTACGAGCACCCGCAATAGCTGGAAAGCGATCATCACTGTAAGTACATGCAGAACCACGTTCGCTGAATGGAATACCCAAGGGTTGAGGTGAATGCCGTGATTGTCGGGCATGGGCAGATAGCTGACCGAGGCCAGCACGCCCCAGACCGTGTAAGTCAGCGGAATGTAGATCGCCATCGGCGCATCTTTGCCGATACGGCCCCAATATCCGGCGACAGACTCGGCGCTGGGCGGGTTCAGCGCGGGATTTGCCCACACCGTGAAATTGTCGTCCCAGATTGTGAAATCCGCCGTGGCCAGGCGTCCAAAAGTAATGAGAACGCAGAGCGCGATAATCCCGAGGCATCGCTGGGGAGTGAGCAGTCGGGTTGTTGCGGATTGAAGGGTCATGTCCGTTTCGCTGCGATCATCGCCGCCATTCGGCCCGTGTGCCCGTGGTCTCGCCGGTGGGAGAAAAACTCATCGGCATGACTAAACGTACAACGATCGGTCGTATCGATTTGCTCATCGGGCAAACCAGCATCAAGCAACTGTCGCCGCACCGCCAGGCGAAGATCAGCCCCACCCTTGCCACCGGCTAAGGTGCGCGTCGGCGGACGGACGGGGAAGTGCTGCTGGAATGCGGTCAGAACATCTTCTCCAACTTCAAAGGCGTCAAAGCCGATGCAAGGCCCGATCGCGGCCAGGATCGATCCCGGCGGGGCGTTGAGGGCACGGACGGCGCTCGTCACCACGCCGCCGATGATGCCGCGCCACCCGGCGTGAACGGCGGCGACGGTTCGGCCGTCGGTCGATGCCAGCAAAATCGGCACACAGTCGGCGATGCGCACCACCAAGGCCCGCTGTGGGTCGTCGCTGACCAGCGCATCGGCCGAGCAACCGTCGGCGAAAGTCTGGCCAGCTCGTGCGTCGGCCACCGCTGCGCCGTGCACTTGTTGGACCGCCGTCCGCAAGGCATTGGTCATACCGATCGCGTCCTGAAATCGAGCGTAATTCTGCCGGATATTCTCGTCCGTATCCTTAGCCACTTCGCCCGCCGGGTTGCCCAGGTTTAGTGATGTAAACGGCCCTTGGCTGCACCCGCCGACGCGCGTGCTGAAGCCATGCCGCACGCCCGCTCGGTCAAGCAGCTCTGAGGCATAATAAACGACCCCGCT
>JBBQSU010000162.1:0-7396 GCA_038234815.1 Tepidisphaerales bacterium
AGCCTCGCGGGTAAGTAGCGGGTGAGTGGGATACTCACGCGGCCGCGTGATACTGATTGATCTTTACTCCATCTGCGTTCATCTGTGGACAACTCTCTTCTGCTTCTCCCTCGACCGATTGGTGCGCGTTTGGGCGCCAAAAAGCGCACCAAGTTTTGACCCCCTCAGCAAAATATTTTATTTTTTACAAGTCTTTAACCAGCACAGGCTTAAGCGCATTTTGGAGCACTCCAAGTTGCGCGAATTAGCGCCCATTTGCGCACCATCGGGCGTTTTCTGGCCTTAGGGTAGAGGGCTATATTTATGACTAATTACGAGTTGATTGACCTGATGGTCTGCCTGGCCACGTGCGTTTACTTCGCGGGGTTCTTGCTCGGTGCTGGATTCGGACCCGGACCATCCTCCCGCGACGCCGGAGCTACCAAGGCCTCGTTGGCCTACCGCGCGGGCATGGCGTGGCTGGCTTGCTTTGATCGTTCGGGCCGGCCCAAAGAGCCTGGACCCGCCCGGGAACCCCTCGGGACCTCTTCGGGACCCCCTTTGGACCCCCTTTGGACACCATTTTGCCCTTCCGCGGACGTGTTCTGGACCCGGTTTTTGCTCGGCTTTCAGGCTCCGATAAGTGCTTATTTTGCAATTACTTATGTGGTTTTAGTGCCGTTCATAAAGGCCGATAAATCGCCCATCGGTCACTTCGTGCCCGGGGGGCCGGGCGAGTTACGCGGCGTCGCGGGCAGGATGATCGAGCTTGGCAAGGCTGTGGCGATTGGCGGGCGGAGGGGTTTGCCCCGGCTCTGGCGATCGACACGCCAGTACACCGCTCCGCCGCAGCCCTTGTGCCGTCATAATTCCATCTTAACGTCGGCAAGGCCTGGAAAAGGTGAGGCGCATCGTATCTCCGAAACGATGTGCGTCACCTTTTCCGGCTTGGGGACGGCGCCGGCAGACACGGTCAATACGTATTCGGTCTTCAACGACGTCGGGGCCTTCTGGGGCGATTCGCAGTCGTATCACCGCGAAGCGATTGCAGGCAACTCTAACGCGGACATAACTGGGTCATTATGGAAATCGATAGCGGCTTGCACGAACTTAACTCCGCCCACCCGCGACGCGGTGGCTGCATACAATTGGCGGGCAGGTGCCTGACGGAAGTTATCAAATGCAGCGAATCAATTTCAAACCGCTTGTGCTTATTGGGCTGGTGGTGCTGGGGCTAGCGGGATTTACGTATTGGTCGAAATCTTCCGCGGCGAAAGAAATAGTGCATTGGCGGACGGATTATCCTGCTGCCAAGGCCGAGGCGAAAAACGTGAAAAAGCCGCTGTTGCTTTATTTCACCGCCAGTTGGTGTCCGCCTTGCCAGGCGATGAAGTCGAGCACTTTTGCCGACCCTGCGGTCGATCGCGCGCTGCAAAAGTTCGTGTACGTGAAAGTCGACGTGGATGAAAATCCGGGGCTTGCGGGGGAACATAACGTGTCGTCAATCCCCACGTTTCATCTGATGAATGAGCAGGATCAGGTCGTGATGGCGGAGTCGGGCTATATCGGGCCCGAGCAGTTCATAGCCTGGCTGGAGCAGGCGAACTCGGCCAAGGCCGATTAGGCGAGCGAGGATTTCTTGACAAGGCGTTGAGTGTTCGCGGATCATCGGGGGTGATATGAGCCGTGCCATTATTTTGCAGCATGTTCCACACGAAGGCCCCGGGCGGATTGTTCCGGTATTTCGAGATTTTGGAATTCCGACTGAAATCCGGCATTTATACAAGGGAGACGAAGTTCCGACCGATCTGGACGAGCTGCGCGTGCTGGTAGTGCTGGGCGGGCCGATGGGTGTGAGCGACATCGGATCGGCACAGTATCCGTTCTTGGCCGCCGAAGCAGAACTGCTGAAAAAGATGCTTGCAGCCGATCGGGCAGTGCTGGGCATCTGTTTGGGCGCGCAATTGATCGCGCATGCCGGCGGTGCCAAGGTTTATGCGAACGTGAAAATGTTGCCGGGCGCGCCGGGCCAGCCGCCAAAGCCCGTCGAGCCAGCCGAGCCTTTGCCGGAAATCGGATGGGGACCCGTGTCGTATCCGTTCCCCGGCGGGACTGAACCGATCGTGATGGGCATGATCGACGGCGCGCCGATGTTCCACTGGCATTTCGACACGTTCGATCTGCCCCGACTGCCGTCGCCGGCCAGTCCTCCGCCGGGCCCGCCGGCCCCGACGGGCAACGCGTTGCTGGCGAGCACGCGGAGTTGTCGCAACCAGGCGTTTCGGTTTAAAACGCGGGCGTTCGGGTTTCAATACCACATTGAATGCGCCGAAGCCGATATCGAGAAAATGATCGACGGAAACAAGGCCGATGCGATTAAGGTGTTGGGAGAATCCGGGCCGGATCAGATTCGGCAGGAGACGAAGAAACATTACGCGCGGTTCGAGCGGCTGGGCAACCGCGTGCTGAACAATTTCGTGCAGTTTCTAAAGGTGTATTGATGGCGTGAAGAGGTGCAGATGAGATTTGGGGTTGCCCGGTTGGGAAACGGACCGGGCGAGTTTCCTGGCCTCATCGGAAGCGTGCCGCTTGGCTCAGGGACTTTGCGCTCATGCGTTTACTGCTCGATTTTCTTCGGTGGTATAAGCGGCGCAGGCATTTGCGGCCCTGGGCGCTGATTGCGCCGGTGCTGGTGTTGCTGGTGTGCCTGCCGCTGCTCAAGCCGATCCGCCAGCCTGATCCGCGTCACATGGGGGATGAAGAATCGGCGGTTTACGGCTCGGTTCAGGCGATGGTAGAGCAGCACACGCTGGCCATCGACGACACGGCTTTTCTGGCCACGCGGCACAAGGTGCGTAAGGGTGGGCATTACTACGCCCAAAGCCCCCCGATGTTTTCATTGCTGCTTTGCGCGCCCTACGGAGTGCTGCACCACTGGGGACTGACGTTCAGAAGCAGTCCGACGCAAGTGATGTATTTACTGACGCTGCTGGGCGTGACGCTTCCCGTGGCCGCGGCCACCGCGCTGATCTATCGGATGGGCCGATTATTCGAGCTTTCGCGACCCTGGCGGGCACTGCTGAGTTTTGTGGTGGCATTCGGATCGGGGTGGTTGAGCTATGCAACGGTCGTCAATCCCTATGCCCCGGCGGCGGCGCTGGTGCTGTCGGCGCTGGCCTGCATGATCCATGTGGCGCTGCTGCGCCGTCCGACGACCAGTGGGGCATGGCTTGCACTGGCGGGATTTTGTGCAGCCCTGGCGGCGGTGGTGGACCTGGGCGCCGGGGTGTTTTTACTTTTACTCCCTGCGGTCATTCCCACCTTGCGGTGGAACCGATTGCTACGGGTGCTGGGCTTCGTGCTGTATGGTGTCGGTGCGTCGGTGCCGATCGCGCTGCACGCGCGCTTGAGTCGGCCGATTTTCGGGGACTGGCAGACCGCGCTGGTGACGCCGATCACGGCTTCACCGGTCTCCATCGACGAGCGCGACCAGGATGATGAAAGTGCGGTCGCGCCCATCAGCCACTTCGCGCAGGGGCTGGGGCAGTTTGTCAGCGCGATGATCGGCCGGCACGGCGTGTTTACGCACTTTCCGGTGGTGATCGTCGGGTTTCTCGGGGTTAGCCTGGTCATGCATCGCCACTGGCCGGGATACACCAAGGTGATGGCGGGCATTTCCGTTGCGGGGATGATCGGCGTAATTGGCCTTTACATCCTGATTCGCGCCGACTGGCATGGCGATATGTTCGCCAACCGCGCGCTGGTAGTTTGCCTGCCGGTGACGATCTTCTGGGCAGGCATGTGGCTTCGACGGGCGCATCGACCGGTCATTTGGGGCTTGGCCGGCGCGGCACTGGCGTTCAGTTGCCTGGTTACGGTCATCGGCGCGACCAATCCCACACCACGGGACGGATACACTCATTACACGTTTTACGATGCGACCCGATCCCTGTTTCGCGCGGAGCAATCGACGGGCGTGAGCGAGCATGTGCCACAGCGAGAACCTTGACACTATTGTCTTCTCGGTTAGGACTAAACCCAGTGCCTCGACGCATTTTTATTTCGGTGGCGGAGGTGAGTGGCGACCAACACGCGGCGCACCTCATTCACAGCCTTAAGAAGCTCGATCCCGATGCGGTGATCGAAGGCGTGGGCGGCCCGGCCATGCGACAAGCCGGCGCGATCATCCACCACGAAACCGTCGGCAGAGCGGCGATGGGACTGGCCGGAATCGCACGCGTGCGGGAGATGCTGCGGATCTTGAAGTGGACCAAGAATCACCAGCGGGAACATCGGCCCGATCTGCAAATCTGCATTGATTCGCCGGCGATGAATTTCCACTTTGCCAAGGCCGCGCATGGGCTGGGTATTCCGGTGATGTATTACATCGCCCCGCAGCTTTGGGCCTGGCGTGAAGGGCGCATGCGCAAGCTGCGCAAGTGGGTGGATCATGTCGCGTGTATCCTGCCATTTGAAGAGGAATATTTTCGGCAACATGGGGTGAAGGCGACGTTTGTCGGCCATCCGCTGTTTGATGAGCTTCCGCCGGCCGCGCCGCGCGACCCGGCCGCGCGCTTTCCCAACCGCCCGCCGGTGATCGGCCTGCTGCCCGGATCGCGCGGCGGGGAAGCCGAATCCAATTTCTCGCACCTGCTGGAAGTGAGCCGGCGGATCCGACAGGTCTTCCCGCAAGCCCGATTTCTCGTGCCGACCACCGGCGCGACCACGCCCGTCGTCAACCGCCTGGTGGGCCAGCAAGAGGGCGTCACCGTTGCCGAGGGGAAGTTCGACCAGATGGTGCCGGAGTGCGATCTGTGCATCACCGTTTCGGGCACGGCCACGTTGCACGTCGCCGGGCACGGCGTGCCAATGATCGTCGTCTATCGGGGAAGCCCGATCTTGTGGCACCTGCTGGGCCGATGGCTCGTGCGGACACGAACTTATTCGCTGGTGAATCTGCTGGCCGATGCCCATCATCACATCGTGCCCGAATTTGTCCCCTGGTATGGCTCGAACGAACCGGTGGCGCAGGCGGCAATCGACTTTCTGCAACATCCCGAGAAGATGGAAGCGCAGACCCGCCAGCTCAAGGAATTAATTCGCTCGCTGGATAAGCCCGGGGCCAGTATGAACACCGCCCGGCTGGCACTGGACGTGCTTGAGCGCCGCGATCCGGCGGCGCGATATGCCGGGGATGCGGCACCGGCGGACTGAACATGAAGGCGAAGAATAAAAATCACGGGAGGATGGATTAATGGCGAACTTAAGTGAACAGCAGATTTCAGAAATCGCGGAACTGGTGCGCAAGGGGCAGAAGATCGCGGCCATCAAGCTCTACCGCGAGTGGGCGGGCGTGGACTTGAAAGCCGCGAAGGACGCGATCGAAGCAGTTAGTCGACTTTCTCCGGGGGTGCCGGGCGAGATCGGATCGACCGGCGCGCAGCAATCCTCGCCGGTCAAATCAATCGTATCCTGGCTGGTCTTCATCCTCCTGGCCGGCGGGATGTTTTTCTACATCAGCAACCGTGGGACGCCGACAGAGGAAAGGTCGGCCCCGCCGGCACAATTGCCCGCTTCGCCAAAGCCCCCGACGACGCAGGTCGCGTTGGCAAGCGGGCCGAAATTGCGCACCTCGCCGATCACCCATGCGCTGCAAGCTGCCAATCCGAAACTGGCCGAGCAACTGATCGCCCAAGGTGCCGATGTGAACGAAGTATCGACCGACAACGCGAAGGAAACACCCCTGCTGGCCGCAGCGGGCCTTGCCAAAGACCGGGGCCTGAACCTCGTCATCAAACTAGTTGAAAAAGGCGCGAACGTGAACAGCCAACAAGCCGGCGGATATACCGCGCTGATGCGGGCGGTGCGCCTGCGCTCGCCGAAGACGGTGAAGTATCTGCTAAGCCACGGTGCCGACGTCAACACCATCACGCCAAAACATGAAACCGCAGTGGACTGGGCGAGGCAAGTTAACGAGCAGGAGTTGATCGATCTGGTGACGCAGGCCGGGGGCAAATCGGGAGATGAACTGACCGGTGGCGGAGCGAAATAGGCACGAGAGGATGCGGGGGGGGCGTAATGCGCCTTTTCCTGCCGAAGCGGGTGATCACGTTGCCAGGGCCACGACCTGCCCGGGAGGCACTTCGATCGGCTTGCCATCGGCCAGCAGCGTCACCGTCAGCGCGCTGGGGTTGAAGGCAGTCCGACGATTGGCCGCGATCACGAGGCGCTGCCGGGCGGCTTCATAATCAAAAAGTTCAATGTTGGTGCAGTACCAGACGTCGCTTTTGCCGGCCAGAGGTTTGAAGAGTCGATCCAGCGCAGCCCAGTCGTTTTTGCGCGCAAATTCGTAGCTGTGGCCCCAGATAAAAAACACCCCGCCGGCGCGCGGGTTTTCATACATCTTGAGAAACCGCTCGGGTAATTCGCTAGGCTGATTGCCGTAGTGGTGCATGGTCGCCGGCCAGGCGAGCGGTTCAATGGGCGGAAAGCAGGGGTCGGCGTTTTCAACCGTGCGGCAATAGACGATCCCCAGCGCGCGCAGAATATTGATAACCTTGGGATTGTAAGTCCCAAATGGATAGGCCATCCCGCGAACCGGATAGCCAACCAGGTCTTCCAGAACCTGGCGATCGCGCAACACTTCATCGGCGATTTGCGAAGCGTCCAGGCGCGGCAGATGCGGATGCGTCGCGGTATGAATCGCGACCTCGTGGCCTTGATAGACCTCGGCCACTTCACAGGCGTCAAGCCGGGCATCGGTTTCGAGCGACTGCGCCCTGCCCGCGTGGCCGAACGTGGCGCTGTTGAGATTGAAGGTGCCCTTCAATCCATGGGCGTTGAAAAATTTGATCAGCCTGCGGTCTTCTACCACCCCGTCGTCGTAACTGAACGTAAGGGCCAAACGCTTGTTGGACGGAAATGCACAAATCTCCACCCTTTTGGGAGCGGGGCCTAGCATAGATGCACTCTCTTTCCGGATCGAGCCGATTCGTATACTCCCAGGATGATCGCCACCGGAAGACGCCCTTGCGCGCCATCAATCAGCGGACTGCTACCCGAGCGAATCGCGGAAATGAAATCTCGTATCTGCGCCTTGTGCGCATCGCCCCACACTGCTCCTTCTTCGGCCACCGCCGGCCGATCGACCGCCTGCTCCTTCACCGAATTGGTTCCCCCGCGGGCGACGGAGATCGCGTGCGCCGCTGCGGCCTGGCTACTGAAGCGTTCGCCGCTTTTGAGCGTGAGGGTTTTGAGCCGATCCCCTTCAATCTCGGCGGTGCCCTCGGTGCCATAGATGCCGATGCGTGCCGGGTATCCGTCATAGGCCGCTGTGGTGGCAGTGAGGGTACCAATTGCGCCGGAGGCGAATTCCAGCGTTGCGCAGGCAACGTCTTCCACTTCGATGCGCTCGTGC
>JBBQSU010000163.1:0-7304 GCA_038234815.1 Tepidisphaerales bacterium
TCGAGCGTTTTCTGGCCTTAGGGTAGAGGGCTATATTTATGACTAATTACGAGTTGATTGACCTGATGGTCTGCCTGGCCACGTGCGTTTACTTCGCGCGATTATTGCTCGGTGCTGGATTCGGACCCGGACCATCCTCCCGCGACGCCGGAGCTACCAAGGCCTCGTTGGCCTACCGCGCGGGCATGGCGTGGCTGGCTTGCTTTGATCGTTCGGGCCGGCCCAAAGAGCCTAGACCCGCCCGGGAACCCCTCGGGACCTCTTCGGGACCCCCTTTGGACCCCCTTTGGACACCATTTTGCCCTTCCGCGGACGTGTTCTGGACCCGGTTTCTGCTCGGCCTTCAGGCTCCGATAAGTGCTTATTTTACAATTACTTATGCGATTTTATTGCCGTTCGAAAGTGCCGATAAATCGTCCATCGGTCACTTCGTGCCCGGCGGGCCGGGCGAGTTACGCGGCGTCGCGGGCAGGATGATCGAGCTTGGCAAGGCCGTGGCGATTGGCGGGCGAAGGAGTTTGCCCCGGCTCTGGCGATCGACGCGCCAGTACACCGCTCCGCCGCAGCCTTCCTGTCCTCTTCATTCGATCTCAACAACGCTATGGCTGTCGGCATCTTCCCGAGCGGGTGCCCCGCAACTTTCCTTCGCTCTTAATTCGATCCCAGATTCGATCCCAGCCGCCCCGCCGCGCCCTGCTCATCACCCTGCTCCTCGGGCTTACCAAAGGCCTGTTGAATTCGGCGGATTTATTTTCTTCCGCGGGCCGGGAGCTTTATCCTTCACCGCATCGCCGTCGGGAAAATCGATGCAGGTGATGACAGGCGTTCGAGAGTTTGTGGAATCCACTTCCGGCAGGGTCGTGACGGGCGGGCTGATCGCGCTGGCGGGGCTGGGGATCGTGCGGTCTTGTCGGGCTAATTTTTGTTACAGCCCCGCCATTGCGGCCAGTCGCCAGCGTTCGTTCGTTTGCGCTCAGACCAACAAAGTGTTTCAGGTGGAACTGGTCAAAGGGATGAAGCTGCCGGTGCGTTCGCCGTTCAGCGGGCAGGACACGGGCTATGAGGCGGACGAAGTCTGTTCCTGGACGACCGCCGGACAGGTAAGTGCCGAGCCGACTTACGTGCTTCTCAATTCGACGCTTGGGAAGAAGGGGCCGACATTTTGCCCCGCCTGCGGGCGATTGGTGGTGAGATCCAACCCGCCGGCAGAGGAAGGAAAAGCCCCGCCACCCACGCAGCAAGAGTATCGGTCGCGCCGGCCGTAAAGGCGACAATCAACCTTTGTGGCACAACAGGCTGTTCCAAAGGTGAGGTCTTCTTTTAGGAGACTGACTATGCCAGACAAGCACCCTGACGATGGGTTTACGCTGGTGGAACTGCTGGTGGTGGTGGGCATTTTATCGATGCTGATCTCGCTGCTGCTGCCTTCGCTGAACAAGGCCCGTCAGGCGGCCAATCGCGTGGCGTGCCTGGCGAACCTGCGCTCGCTGGGGCAGGCAATGATGATCTACACGGTGCAGAACAGCGGGTACCTGCCGGGATCGGGCATGACCTCGGGCCGGCACTTGTGGCAGGTGGTTGGCGGCAAGGCCGTGCCCGCGGATTCGACACCGGCGATCGATGTCAACGGCTTTGCCCCGGGCGTCAATGAGTGCGCCGACTGGGCCGGCCCGCTGGCCCGGGCCATGGGGTATCAATCGACGGAGTTGCAAAGCGACACCGATCCGATCGCGCGTTATCGCTGGTACACCGAGCAGGCAATCTTCCGCTGTCCGTCTAATGAAGGCGCGCTGATGACGGCCGGCACGGGCGGCGGCGGAGGTTACACCGGCTTGGGCGTGCTTGCGGGCATGAGCTATACCGCGGCGGCCTGCTTCCTCACGATTCCTTACAATACTTACCCCGGCAACGTGTCGGCGGACGGATTCCTCAACAACATCACCTGGCAGCGCGAAACCAGTGGCGGGTCGATGTATGGGGTGGCGCCGGACGGATACATCCCGAAGATATCGAAGCTGGGCAAAGGCTCGGGGAAGATATTCCTGGCCGACGGGGCCAAGCGAACGTACTTCACCAAGGGCGGCACGACCGCGATCTGGCACGCCCAGCAGTACGTCCTGGGGACGGCGCCGGCGGACACGGTCAATACGTATTCGGTCTTCAACGACGTCGGGGCCTTCTGGGGCGATTCGCAGTCGTATCACCGCGAAGCGATCCCAGGCAACTGTGACGCGGGGATCGATTTTCAAGGACTGGACGGCCGCCTGGCCGCCTATCGTCACGGCACTCAGCGACCCTTCGCGCCGGCCGGGTCGTACCTGATCAACGCGGTGTTTTACGACGGCCACGCCGAAAGTTTAGACGACCTCAGCGCGTCCAACCCGAGCCTGTGGGTGCCGAAGCGCACCCGCTTCTCCAACACCACCGGCGGAGCAAGCAATCAACTTGGCGGGGTGAAGGTGATCTGGACGGACTATAAGAATAAGTTCTTACCGACCGCGACGACGCTGGTGGTGGATTAGGTGGTGGCATCTCAGGCGCCGACGGGGCAGCCGATTGACGTTCGTCGGCTGGAGTAAACGGGCTATCAACAGGTTCGCCAAAAAAGGCGGAAATAGGCCGACTTTGGCGACGACGAATTCGTTCGACGCCTTATTCCGCTGCCAGCTTGCGGTAGTATTCCTTGAGCGCATCGGACCAGGCCGCTGGTAGCTGGCCCTTCATGGCATCGTGGATGTCCTGCTCCACTTTGGCGCTGGTGGTGGGCGTGGTGTCGTGCTGCACATGGATCGTCCCGCCCACCAGTGCTTTGGAACTGTCCATGGCATCGAGCATCACGTCGCGGC
The DNA here is from genome assembly GCA_038234815.1 of Tepidisphaerales bacterium. Lineage (GTDB taxonomy): Bacteria > Planctomycetota > Phycisphaerae > Tepidisphaerales > Tepidisphaeraceae > JBBQSU01. The sequence goes on from JBBQSU010000163.1 coordinate 2,847, forward strand.
GGCGCAGCGCGGTTTGATATCGATTGGATTTCAGGTCGCTTTCCACACGGCGCATCATGGCGATCGATTCGGTGAGCTTGAAGTTGTCGTATCGCCCGAGCTGGTATTGCAGATTTAGTCGCTCGGCCTGATTGCGGAGTTGCGCCTGCTTTTCGGCCAGCCGCTGCATTTCCTGCTTCATTTTCGGGGCCAGCGGGCCTTCGAGTCCCTGCCCGCCCTGCCCGCTCATTTTTCCGCCGCCGGTCGCGCCACCCACTGGGTCCTTGCTCTCGTCCTTGACCTGTCCTTTTTCGAATGGCGTTGGATCGAGCCGCGTGGGGGTGTTGCGACCCCCTTTGCCGGTCGCGGTGTCTTCGACAAACTCGCCCTGCGATTTGCCGCTACGGCCTTCACCGGATCGGCCGTTCATGTTGTTGTTATTGGGCAGCACGTTGCCCGTGACGCCCTTGGCCGACATATTGGCGATCGGCCCGTCGGCGGCATCCCAGCCGGCGCCCTTGTCCAGAGAATCAGCGATGTTGGCATCCATGTCTTCCACGTCGTCAAACAAATCCTCTTGCTGCTCCATCAGTTCGCCGATCATGTCCTCCAGTTCGGTGGGCAATTCCGCCATCGGAACATCAGTTTTTCCGGGCATTTCCTCCTGCGTCCATTTCTGGCGATCGGGCGTGTCCATCAACCATTTCTCAAGGTTACTTTCCAAGGCCTTGGCCAGCTCCACGCCCGCCTCTTCCGCCGGAACCGCGATTTCCATGGCCTTGGCCTTGAGCGCGTCCTTGGCCATCGTCACTTCCGAATATACCTCCAGCAGTTCCTTGAGCATGGTCGAATTGGCCATGTCCTGTTCGGCCAGCTTGGACAGATCGTTCACCTTTGTCTGCATGAACGCATCGAGCTTTTCCTGGGCCATTTGCAGTTCTTCCAGCAGCTTCTTGTCTTTCTCGTCCCAGTTGTCCACCGGCTTTTTCGCCAGGTTCGCGGACTGGTCCATAATCCGCTGCTCCTCTTTGATGAACTGCTTGAGGGCCTCGTCGAGTTTCTTAAAAGCTTCGGCTTTTTCGACAAGATCGCCGCCGGGCTTTTGTGACGGCTGGGTGGTCGGCTCGGGCGTGTTATTCAATAACGCCAGCAGGCTTTCCAGCGTGCTGATGACCCGCCGCTGGCGCGACTGCAGATCGCGATGAAGTTGCACCACTAACTTCGGCTGTTTTTCGCTGGGAATCTGCCCGGCCAATTCAATGGCCTCGGCGGCAGCGTTGTGGACCAGTACCTGCAACGTCTTCTGGATGACCTTGGAGGCAGCGTCAAACTCAAACGTGTCGGCGGTATTCTGCATCGTGTCGCGCAGTCCGATCTGCCCGGCCTGAATCTGGGCCATGGCGGTCATGTCCGCAGCCTTCCACCCCACGGATTTGGATAGCAAATCCTGCTGCTTTTTCAGCATTTCCATCAGCCGGGCGCGCAGTTTATCGGTCAGTTCCTTTTGTTCGGCGGCCAGTTGGGCCGGATCGCGGAATCGAATTTCATAGACATTGGACGTGACGACCTGCGCGCCGCCGTCTTTCATCAGGCCGGTTAAGTCCCGGTTATCGGTGGCTTCGATCTGCACGCGGATCGCGTTGCCGTGCTTGCGTTGCTCTTTGGGCACGTTTAGGACGGCGGCCACCTCGTCGGTCATGGCCACGCTGGAGAAAGCCTTGCTCGTCGCCGCGGTCATGGGTTGATCGGCACCGGAACTGCTCAGCACGCGCATCGAGGCCAGGCCATAATCATCCTTCAGTGTGGCCTGAATCTTAAGTTCCGCATCGGGGGCGACGTTCGTGTCTTGCGTGGGCCAGCGCATTTCGATAATCGGTGCGCCATCTTTGATACAGCGGATCGTCAGCGATTGCTCGGGCAGGCGCGCCAGTATCTGTCCCGCGCCGTCGGTCACCAGCAGGCTCACCGGCGTGTCGGCCAGAACAGTGAATCTTCCGGAAAACGAGCTTTGCCCGGAAGATTCCTTCTTCATTTGCACCGGCGGGGCTTCGCCAGTCTGGAGGATCGCCCCGGACACCGGCACATCGGTTGAAAACGACAGGTCGATCGCGCTGCCCTGCGGAACGCTGACCGGTGTCTTGTCGATCTCATCGGGCTTGAGCGCGATCAAACTGCCCGCGTGCCGGGTGTAACTTGGCGGAATCACCTGCAACGCCAGCGACTGCAGTTTCACCTGGCGAACCACCGTCACCTGATACCAGGGGCTTTGCGTGCCCGCCAATTCCACGCGATAGCGCACTGATTGCTCGACATGATCCAGGCGATGGGCAAACCGCCAGGTGCTGAGCGCCGGATCGGCGGAGTCGGCGTCCTGCTGCGTACCGGACAAACTGATCGGGGCCGAGGCGTTGTCGAAGATCAAGCGGGCGTCGTCGCCGGATTTAGCCTGGCCGAGAATAGTGACCTCAAGCGGCTGGCCATAGATGAGCGTTGCATCGCCGGGTTTGACTTCGAGAATTTTGCCGTGTCCGACGCGCGGAACAAACGCGCTGGGCGTGACCATTTGCTGCCATCCGCGGGCCACCGTGCCATGAAAGGCAAGGCCCAAACCAGCACTGGCGAGCAGCGCCAGGGCCGCGCGCCAGATGATGGGGCGCAGGTCGCGGAGCGTTATGACGCGCGTCAGGTCCTTGTCGCTGGCCAGCTTCCAATTTTCGTCGAGAATCTGGCCCAGCCAGGGGTTGTCCTGTATGTCGGCCCGGCGGGCGAGCAGAACGCTGTTGGTTAGCCCGTTGTGCAAGCCTTCGACGCGCGCCTCAAGGAGTCGCGCGATTTGCGCCGGCTGCACTCGAAGCGCCAGGGGCTTAACGATCCAGAAAAAGAACGCGACCGCCATGCCCGCAAGCCAAACGGCCGGCACGAGCAACACCGCAGGCCCCGAGCCTGTCCATGAGGCCAACACGCAGGCCAGGACCGTCGAAACCGCCAGCGTCGATATAAACAGCACCGCGCCACGCACCAGCCGTTGCACGCGGAACTGCTGCCCGACCACGTCCAGGCGGTCTTCGATCTGCGGGAAAACGGTATTGGGGGCGAATTCGGTCATGGCACCTTCTCCACTATATCGAACTTCTCTGGAAACGTTGCCTTAATTTGGCCCTATGATACCGGCATGACCGCTCCCAGTTCTACCGACATAGCCTTAATTGGTGCCGGCCCGATCGGCCTGGAAATGGCGGTCGCGCTCAAGCAGGCCGGCACCGATTATCTTCATTTTGATGCCCGGCAGATCGGACACACTATTTCCTGGTTCGCCCCGCAAACGCGGTTTTTCAGCTCCAGCGAGCGGATCGCCATTGCCGGAGTGCCCCTCAACACCGCCGATCAGACCACGGCCACGCGCGAAGAATACCTGGCCTATCTGCGACAAGTGGTGCAGCAGTTTGATCTGCAAATCCGATCGTTCGAGCCGGTTATCGATCTCAAGCCTCAGGACGGCCGATTCTTAGTGCGCACCGAAGCGCATGGACGAATCATCGAAACCCTTGCCCGGCGGGTGATTCTTTCGACCGGCGGGACCGCGCGTCCGCGACTCATCAATGTCCCCGGCGAAGACCTCTCCCACGTCAGCCATTACTTCCACGATCCTCACGAATACTTCCGTAGAAATGTCGTGATCGTCGGCGGAAAGAATTCCGCGATCGAAGCGGCGCTGCGGTGCTACCACGCCGGTGCCAATGTCACGATCTCCTATCGCCGGGCGGCCTTCAGCGAAAAGAGCATTAAGTACTGGCTGTTGCCGGAAATCACCGGGTACATCAAGGAAGGCAAAATTGCGGTTCAGTTTAACAGCAACGTCGAGCGGATCGACGCCGAGTTTGTGACGCTATGCACGGGGGAGCAAATTCCCGCCGACGCAGTGCTGCTTCTGACCGGCTATGAAGCGGACATGGCGCTGTTTGAAAAAGCCGGAATCGCGCTGTCGCAGGATCGCAGCGTCCCCCAGTTCGACGAGGCAACCATGGAGACGAGCGTTCCCGGGCTTTACGTGATCGGCACTGCCACCGGCGGAACCCAGGATCGGTACACCGTCTTCATGGAAAATTGCCACATTCACGTGGCGCGGGTGATGGCGAGCCTGCAAGGCAGGATCGAACCGGCTCAGGCACCCGTGCTGGAGCAGCCCGAAAGTTGAGGGCAATCACCCTTTTTCCGGTTCCAGATCGACATCACAGTTCAGTTCGTTGCACAGCGTGGTAAGGCTGGTGCGCAGTTCGGGCAGGGCAACGGTGGGCGGGATCGTGAGGCGCATTTCCGTGAGAAACAGGGGGCTGCCAGCGAAGGCCGCGCTTTCCTGCCAGGCTCGCAATTCCTCAATATTCACCCGATGCTGCCGCAGCACTCCAGTCAGGCGGGCGACGATCCCCGGCCGGTCCATGCTGTAGGTTTTAAGCTGATACCGCAGGCCCGATCCACCCG
>JBBQSU010000164.1:0-7298 GCA_038234815.1 Tepidisphaerales bacterium
AGCAACGGCTTTAAGATGGAAGTCGAATCGCTGATCACCAAGGACATCAGCTACGTCACCGAAGAATATGTGCCCCAGCGACTAAAGGCCAAGGATTGGCTGGATTGAGGGGGAGAAATTTCGGACTAATCTTTCGTGACATTTTTTTCTGCGCCGAGTGTTGGCCGGAACAATTTACGAACATTTTTCAGCGGACTTTTCGGGCATTTTTTGGTATGATTCAGTGCGGCAAACGGGCGATGTTTTGCGGATCATGACTTTAAGAAAAATGCGCGGGCTGATGCGTTAGTAGCTGACTATTTGCCGTCAGTTTTATGTCAGTTTCGGTACACTTTTTTTGCGTTTTTGAGACAGATTATTTTACATAAGTGTCGATAATAAAAACGTTTATGATGAAATACCCCAAGACGGTGCCGTTTTTGGGGAATTTTTCTCGTCCCGGCGATCCGGCCACCATAACGCCGAGAGGATGAGACAAATCAGGGAGGCGTAGATGAACCCGGGCGCGAGGGGGACGTATCGAGTAGCGATTGGTGTCCCAGCCTTGGGCGCCGGCGCTCGGGGGATCGCCGCCACCGTCTCTTGCCCCTGTCCGGCCCAGGCCAACGCGTTGGCCCAAAAAATCACAAAATCCGGCGTTTTGCTCCACGCGACCGAGCGAAGCCCTACCCATACCTGCCGGGCTGTACCGGGAGCGGTCGCGACCACCGGCGTGTCATCGAGCCAGACAATGGGCGTCCACTCGGTAGGTGCAGGGGCAATCATGGGTTGGGCGAGCGAATCGAAATGCACTCCTTGCAGGATCGGGTGGTCGGCCCAGCGCGGGCGATTGGTCGATGGCAAATCCCTGCCGATTGGCACGATAATCGCCGGACCGGCGACGGGGGCGTCGTTCACGACGGACAAGACGGCCGAGCCTTCCCCGGCGGGCCGGTGCTGGATGAACGTATCGATCGCGCGTGCTTCGCTGGGCGGCACCGCCGCGCGTCGCTCGATCCGCGGCCAGGTTGCTCGCGATTCTATGCGCCACTCATCGGCCGCATCACCAAGCCCGACGGTGAGGCCCGCAGGCAGGCTGGGAAGATTGATGAAGCGGTCAATCGGGCTGACATCGGATTTAAACGGTTCATCGATGCGCACGCCGGGTGCGCGAACAAGAATCGTCCCCTGGCCTTGGGCTTGCACCCATATCGATGCGACCGGGGAGCGCCGGGCGACGACGCCGAGGATGTGGCCGCGCGGCGTGACGACGGGCTGTGAAGTTGCCGCGTCCACTTGTAGTGGGTGCTTGTTAAAGCGTGGCTCGGCCGAGGCAAGCACAGCCAATAGCATGGCCAGGATGCCCAGGACGGTCGCTCGGGCCGGCGGGTAGAGCCGGCGTTTTTGCCGCGGGGAATGCACTGGCCCTCGCCACAGGGACACGAACGGCACGCTTTGCACCGGCCGTTGGCCTATCAGCAGATAGAGCGTCACCAAGGCCCAAGGCGCAAGCAGCAGCAGAAACAGCGGGCTGGCGAAAAACATGCAGAATCGCCTTGGTATTTCGAGATAATAATTAATTCGCCAAATAGAACGACGTCACGATCAACAGTTCGTTAAAGCAGGCCCGAGCGGCTTAAAACGGCTGGACGGCATCGGGAACCACGACGACTTTTTCCAGAAGGACGTAATTGCGGCCGTGGTATTCGGTGACCATCCCCGTGATTCGGAAGCGCAGATCGCGGGCGCTGCCCGAGACGGCATTTTCCATCTGCGTCAGCTTCAGATTGGGGATGATGACCACCGGCGGATCGCGCAGGGTCTTGCCGTCAGCGTCGAAATGGAATTCGGTCTGCTGGCCGTCGGCCGATCGCTGCAACCGGCCCACCCGATCGACCAGGAAAGTGCCTTCGCGCAGCACGTTTTGGGGGGGCGCATGGGGAACGACCGCGCCCTTGCCCGAGGTGGCGTCGATCGCCGGCGCATCGGCCACCGCCGGGAGCGGACGGGCCGCAGGGCCAGTGGACTTGAGGAGCTGGTCGAGTGTCGATTCACTGTCGGCGGGCTTGGCCGGCCGCGTGGTTTGCCCCGCGCACCAGGTGCCGGAAAGACCAAGGATCAAGATGACGGCGAACAGTTTCATGAGCGAACCTTTCGGTCGGGATCGAAACGCGCTACCACGCGTCTCTATCCTATCGACACAACGCCCGGGGACAATAACCCGAACGGCCCGGCCCGCCGGCTTATCGGACCGGCGAGTGCGCGCAATAAATGGCCCGGCGGGCGGGCCGTCCGGCGCTTATTATTGGCGATTTTTCTGCAGGCTAAATTCGCGCCCTATTGGTGATTGCCTCCGGCGAAATGGTTTGCTACTGTATACGCCGAAGAAGCGGATGGATGCCGCTTCTGATCGACAGACCTGCCTCAAAACAGGCACTAGGGAAAAGGAAGTCCCGATGTTGCTGCATGACCTGCTTCGACCCTTCGGCTTAAGTTTTGGCCATTTGCCCAATGTTCCGATCTCCGCGGTCGAGGAAGATTCCCGGCACGTTGGCCCGGGCACGCTTTTCGTCGCACGGGCGGGCACGCGCACCGATGGGGCACGCTTTGTAGAAGATGCCATCGCCCGTGGAGCGGTGGTGGTCGTGACCGAAGCGTTATTGGCCGGCATGACTGTCCCGCAAGTGCTGGTGCCCAGCGCCGCGCGTACCGTGTCTCAACTGGCCAATCGCCTGTCCAACAACCCTTCGAACAGTGTCAAGACTCTGGGCATCACCGGAACCAACGGCAAGACCACCACTGCTTATCTGGTTCGACATCTGCTTAACAGCGTAAAGAAGCGCTGCGGGATGATCGGCACAGTGGAGATTGACGATGGCTGGCGAGTATCCGAAGCGCAAATGACCACGCCCGAAGCCGTTACGGTGGCTCGGCTGCTGGGTACGATGCGCTCGGCCGAATGCCACGCCTGCGCGATCGAAACCAGCAGCCACGCGCTGGCCCAGGACCGCGTGGCCGGCGTGCATTTTGCCGCCGGGGCGTTCACCAATCTCACCGGCGATCATCTTAATTATCATCTGACGATGGACCGCTACGCTGATGCCAAGGCGAGATTATTTGAGGAGCTTAGCGAGGATGCGGTCGCGATCGTCAACAGTGCCGACCCGTGGTCGGAGCGTATGCTGCGCGACTGCAAATCCCGGGTCGTGCGGTTTGGCTTTGATCCCGCGGCGGATTATCGGGCCGAGGACGTGGCCATCACCAGCGGGACTTCGCACTTCATACTCGTGACACCCGACGGCCGGGCCGAGGTGAAGATGAACTTGGTCGGTCGGCACAATATCGAAAACGCTCTGGTGGCTGCGGCGCTGTGCGGCGAGGTGTTCAATTTGACGGTGCATCACCTGGCTGCGGGCTTGAAAACCGCCGCCGGCGCGCCGGGCCGACTGCAAACCGTGTCTGCCGGCCAGAGTTTCACCGTCTTGGTCGATTACGCCCATACCGACGACGCCCTGAAGAACGTGTTGTCGGCGCTTCGCCCGCTGACAGGCGGAAAGCTGCGCGTACTCTTCGGCTGTGGGGGAGATCGAGACAAGCCCAAGCGGCCGCGCATGGCCCGCACGGCTCAGCGTTTGGCCGATTGCCTATATGTGACCAGCGACAATCCAAGGACCGAGAATCCACAAACGATTTTGGACGAAATCATTTCAGGCTTCGTGGCCGATAGCAGCAAGGAAATCCATGTGGAAATCGATCGCCGGCGCGCCATTGAAATGGTGATCGGTGATGCCCAGCCAGGCGACGTGGTGATCCTCGCTGGCAAGGGCCACGAGAAATATCAGACCGTCGGCACTTTCAACCACCCGTTCGACGACGTGGAAGAGGCGTTCCGGGCGATCGGCTTGCGGACAAAAGCAGTTGCGGCAAGTCGTTGACGCGCCGCGAGATGACTGGGATTCAACTTAAGGGTCAGGCCATGCAGTCATTGACGTTACAGGAAATCAAGAAGTGGACCGAGGGCAAGTCCCTGACGCACATCACCAAAGACGCGCCGGTGGCGCAGGCGGTGTGCAGCGATTCGCGGCACTTATCGTCGGGGTGCTTGTTCATCGCGATCAAAGGCGAGCGGTACAATGCGCATAAGTATTTGTCCGAGGCCGCGTCCAAGGGGGCAATTGCCGCGTTGGTGGAAGAACCCCCCGCCGAGCCACTGTCCAATGTTCACCTGATCCAGGTGCAGAACACCCGCAAGGCGATGGGCAAACTGGCCCGATATGTTCGGGGAAAGTTGCGCGCAACGGTGATCGCCGTTGGCGGGTCCAATGGGAAAACAACCACGAAGTTTTTGATCGATGCGGCATTGAACGGCACGAAAAAAGGATCGATGTCGCCGAAGAGCTTCAATAACGACATCGGCGTTCCATTGACGATTTTCGCGGCGGATCCTTCGCAGGACTATCTGGTGCTGGAGATCGGCACCAATCATCCCGGTGAGGTGCAGGCGCTGACGCAGATTGCCGCGCCGGATATCGCGGTCATCACGAATATCGGGGCCGAACACCTCGAAGGCTTTGGCGATTTGATGGGCGTGCGCAATGAGGAGGCGAGCATCATCACCGGGCTGAACCCGCAAGGATTGTTGGTGGTGAACGGCGACGATGCGCAGTTGCTGGAGGCGGTCGCGCCGTATCCCGGCAAGCACATCACGTTTGGCTTTGATGAAAGCAACGACCTGTTTCCGACGGACATCCGCTGCGATTCCCATGGCACGCGGTTCTGTCTTAACGGCAGTAATAACCGCGAAGTATTCGTCCCGATGCTGGGGCGGCATTCGGCGTGTAACGCGCTGGCGGCGATCGCTGTGGCCCGCCGGCTGGGATTGCAGGAAGAGCAGATCGTGGACGCGCTGGCGCTGGCGCAAGGTCCGGACATGCGCCTGCAAATGACCGAAGCCTGCGGGGTATCGATCTTGAACGACGCCTATAACGCCAACCCGCACAGCATGAAAGCCGCGCTCGATACACTCGAGACCTTGGCCGGTTCGGGCCGGCGGCGCGTCGCGGTGCTGGGGGATATGCTCGAACTGGGGGAATCGACTGCGCGCTATCACCGCGAGCTTGGGCAATACGCCGCGGGCAAGCACATCGATGAACTGGTTTGCGTCGGCGAGCGCTCGCTCCAGACCGCCGAGGCGGCCCGCGCCGCAGGGCTGGACGCCGATCGCATCATGCATTGTGTCGATGCCGCTTCGGCCGCAGCGGTCGTCCCGGACATGCTTCAGCCCGGTGATCTGGTGCTGATCAAAGCGTCTCGCGGAATTCAGCTTGAGGCCGTCGCCGCAGCGATCATGGCCAAGCGTGTGCAACCTCTTAGGGCCGCATCGTGATCTACCTTCTTGTCAGCCACTTTCTCCCCTGGCTTGAAGCCCACGGCCTGGGCTTCTCGCGAGTGTTTACTTATCTTGAATTTCAATGCGCCGTCGCGCTGCTCTGCGGCTTTAGCGTGGTGCTGGCCACGGGCAGCCCGGTGATCGGCTGGCTTCGTCGCCAGAAGATCGGCGACCTGGCGGGGTTCGATCATGCGGAGATGGACCGGCTGATGGTCGGCAAAAAGGGCACCCCAACAATGGGCGGAATCGTCATCGTCGGCGCGATCGTTGTCGCCGGCGTTCTCTTTGCCGACTTGTCGAGCTTTTACGTCAAGATGGCCCTGATCTGCCTGCTGTGGCTCTGCGGTGTGGGCGCCGTCGACGACTGGCTGAAATTGACTGCCGGCCGGCGTGAAGGCGGCCGGCAGGGTCTGCACGGGCCGGAAAAACTGCTCTTCCAGGTAAGCCTGGGCGTGCTCCTCGGTTACTTTACATACCAGCACGGCTATCACGTGGTCCCAACCCACACGCTCTATTTTCCGTTCTTCAAGAATGCCGGAATCGTCCTGGGGCTGGGGTCATTCGTCTTCCTCGCCACATTAGTGATGACCAGCACGAGCAACGCAGTCAACCTGACCGACGGTCTTGACGGCCTGGCTGCGGGGACGATCGCCATTGCCAGCCTGGCCTTCATCCCGCTTGCAGTGATCGCCGGCCGGGCGCAGTTCAGTTATCTGCTTCTGCCCCATATCCAGGCCAGCGACCAGATGGCGGTGCTGGCCGCAGCGATGGCCGGTGCCTGCATGGGATTCCTCTGGTTTAACTGCAACCCCGCCCAAGTGTTCATGGGCGACACCGGCTCGCTGGCGATGGGCGGCCTGCTGGGCTACTTAGCGATTGTCATCCGACAGGAAATCACGCTCGTACTGGTCGGGGGGATTTTCGTTCTTGAAGCCGTTTCGGTCCTTATCCAGCGGTATTATTTCAAGTACACGCGCATTCGTTTTGGCCAGGGGCGGCGGGTATTTCTAACCGCGCCGATTCATCATCACTTCCAACAGAAGGGCTGGAGCGAAGTACAGGTTGTCGTGCGGTTCTGGTTGATTGCCGCGATGCTGGCGGCCTTGGCGCTAGCGACGGTAAAGCTTCGATAGCCACACGATATTGACACCATTGCCCGCGCCGGGCGGCCTACTTCCGTCCGCCCATGATCCGCAGCACGCTCATGAAAATGTTGATGAACGTGATATAGAGAATGATCGATCCGACGACCGCGTATCGTGAGGCGAGACTGGCATTATTCGCGTTAGCTTCGGCAAACGCCTTCAACTTCTGGGTCTGCGTGGCCACCAGCAGTACGAAGACAATGAGAATGCCGTAGGTGAGGAACCAGTCGAAGGCACTGCTGGCGACGAACAGATTAACGATCGAGGCGAAGATCAATCCGAAGGCGAGCATCACCAGGATGCCGTGCATCGCGCTCAGATCGCGCTTGGTGACATAGCCATAGATGCTTAAGGCGGCGAACGTCCCGCCGGTGACGAGGAACGACGCGCCGATCGTTTCAAGCGGATAAATCAGAAAGATGCCCGACACCATTGCGCCAATGCAGGCGGCATAGAGCATGAACAATACGGTGCCGACCGCAGCATTGATGCGCAGCGCCGCGTGCTGGGCACCGATGGCCAGGCCCCACGCACCCAGCAGCAGCGCAACCAGCGTGAACCGCCCGCTGCCGTACAGGAACGAGAGCATCGCCTGGGATCGCGAGACATACCACGCCACGAGGCCGGTGACGGCCAACGCCACTGCCATCCAGGCGTAGACAGCGTTGAAGAAGTTGAAGACCGCCCGGCTCTCTGTGCCGTACGCGAGTTCAATGGGCTTGATCCGAGTTTGTGGGAATTGTGACATCTTTTTATCTCCAGTTTGCGTTCGTCCATGCCCTTGG
>JBBQSU010000165.1:0-7281 GCA_038234815.1 Tepidisphaerales bacterium
CGAAAATATCCGCATGAAGCGGCAGCGCGGTATCGGCGTGGCCAACAATCAGAACGTCGTGACGATGCGCAAGGTTCACTTCGAAGGTTCGGTGCCGTTCTATAAATCCGGCTCGGGGCACAACATGCTTTGCCTGCTCGACAGCACACTCATCGGCACAGGCACGGGGGAAATGGCGGCCATTGAGAGCAGCGGCATGATGAACCTTCGCCGGGTGACGGTCGAGGGATTTGGCAAGGTGGTGCATGACACGCGCGGAGGCGGCGACGATCTGCCGGCGCTGGCTGAAAAGCCGACGGTGGTGGCGCGTCACGATCAGGGTTTCACGCTCAACACCGCCGGTGGTGTCGCCGCGCCGCTGGACCTGCCCATTGAGGACATTCCGCTGGTGCGCCCACGCGCGAACGACAAATGGGTTGTGGCGGGTGATACCGGCGCGGAGCTGCAGGCCCAGATCGACGCGGGTGCCGAGTACATCTGCGTCAAGCCGCTCAAGGCGATTCCGCTAGAGCAGCCGCTGATTTTGCGTGGCAAGCTGAAGCTGTTGTGGGGGATGAACGGACACATTCAGGCAGTGGGCGCCAACAAGGTGGCGGTCCGGATTGAGGATGGCGCTTCGCCGGTGGTTGTGCTGGAGCATATGTATGTCGATGGCCGCATCGAGCATGTAAGCGGTCGCACGTTTGCGTTGCGTCACGGCGATCAGCACGGCGGCTACACGGCAACGGGCGGGGGCAAGACGCACATTATCGACGTCATCGGCAAGGACTACGACATCGGCACGGGCCACACGCTATGGGCCAGGCAGCTTAACGCCGAGTTCGGCAGTCAGCCGCTGTTTGTCAACGCCGGGACGTCATGGATTCTGGGCTTCAAGATGGAATCATCGCCCGCAGGCAGCAAGGACGCGCCCAAAGGCACGCCATCGTTTGCCAACCGCGGGGGCGGGAAATTGGAGCTTTTCGGCGGCCTGCTCTACACCTTGGGCAACAAAAAAGAGAATGCGCCGACGGTCCCGGCCTTCACCAACGAACGCGGACGCATCGCCGTGTCGTATCGCACCAACGGCATCCCCGCGACGTTCTACGACCGCATTCTCCAGTCGGGCGACGGGCCAGGCGTCAGTGCCAGGCAGATCAAAGGCCCCGGTGCCGCATTGTTGTGCGACCAACGGTAAAGCGCGGCGTGTCGAGTATGGGAGCTAAACAGTTTGTGTAAAACTCACCGGTTGCAACAAGTCAGGCGGGTCAAAATGAAGGCATTGCGTCACGCGGGCTTGAAGCGGATTCAGCACGCCGCATGCGGTCCGCTCTAGCGGCGGGTTATGTTGCACGTTGGCCACCGCGCGACGGGATGAACAGACAGGCGGACCCGCGTCGAGCATGTGTCGCTATCGCACGCGATCATGGGCCGCTCATGCGGCATACTGGCCCTTCGCCTCGCGGATAACCCGGTCGCGGAAGTATCGCGAGAGGTCCTCAGCCGCGCGCAGGTCCGCCTTTCGCCGGAGCAGTTGCATGAGTTCGATCTCCATTCCGGCAATGCCCAGAAGTGTTGGCGTGGCGTCGGGGTGAAACTCCACCAGTACGTTCACCTCGCGATCCGTCCGGAAATCGTCGCGCTGGATGGAGCCAGACAGGCTTAGCCTTTGGATTCCGTGCCGTCGGCAGAAGCCGGCGGTTTGCGAGGTGTCGATCTGAATTCCGTGATGGCTCATGTCCGGGCCTGAGCCACTGATTTTGCCCGTCAGTCCCAACGATACACACGCCTGACGCCGCGCACGGCCTTCGCGGACTTGTTCCCGGGCGGGCAATCGCTAGGCTCGCCGGGCTTATGAGCAATACCCCCGAACCGCACAAGATCATCTATTCCATGATCGGCGTCTCCAAGATGCACGAGAAGAAGGTGATCCTTAAAGACATCTATCTCTCCTACTTTTATGGCGCCAAAATCGGTGTGCTGGGCTTGAACGGAGCGGGGAAGTCTTCGCTGCTTCGGATTCTGGCCGGGACCGACAAAAACTTTGAAGGCCAGATCACCAAGTCCGCGGGGTACAGCATTGGTTTTCTCGAGCAGGAACCGCTGGTCGATAGCCAGTTGACCGTCCGCGAGGTGGCCGAGCAGGGCCTGGCCGGGGTTTATGATCTGCTCAAGCAATTTGATGCGATCAATGAAAAGCTAAGCGAGCCGCTGAGCGATGCGGAAATGGTCAAGGCGCTGGACCGGCAGGGAGCGATTCAGGAAAAGCTCGATCGGGCCAATGCCTGGGATGTGGATCAGCAGTTGGAGCAGGCGCTGGATGCGCTGCGTTGTCCGCCGGGGGATACGCCGGTGAAGGTAATCTCCGGCGGGGAAAAACGTCGCGTGGCGCTGTGCCGCTTATTGCTGCAAAAGCCCGATATTCTGCTGCTGGACGAACCGACAAACCATCTTGATGCCGAAAGCGTCGCCTGGCTTGAGGAGCATCTGGCGCGATACGAAGGCACGGTCATCGCCGTCACGCACGATCGGTATTTTCTGGATAACGTCGCGGGGTGGATTCTGGAACTGGACCGCGGGCAGGGCATCCCCTGGAAGGGCAATTACACAAGCTGGCTGGAACAAAAACAGGCGCGCCTTGCCATCGAGGAAAAGCAGGAATCGAGCCGACAGAAAGCGTTGCAGCGGGAATTGGAATGGGTGTGCTCCAGCCCGAAAGCGCGTCAGGCCAAGAGCAAGGCGCGCGTGCAGGCTTACGAACAAATGGCGGCCCAGGAACAGGCTCGCAAAATTCAGGAGATCGAAATCTACATTCCGCCCGGCCCGCGGCTGGGAAATTTGGTGATTCAGGCAGAAAACGTGTCGAAATCGTTCGGCGACAACGTGTTGTACCAGAACATGAATTTCAGCCTCCCGCCGGGTGGAATCGTCGGAGTGATTGGCCCGAACGGTGCGGGCAAAACCACGCTGTTTCGGATGATTACGGGAAAGGAAAAGCCCGATTCCGGCTCGATCCGCATTGGCGAAAGCGTGAAACTCACTTACGTTGAACAATCTCGCGACACGCTGGGGACGGAGCAGAGCGTGTGGCAGGCGCTGTCTGACGGACAGGAATTCATCATGCTGGGCAGCCAGAAGGTGAACAGCCGTGCGTATGTCAGCCGGTTCGGATTTACCGGGACCGACCAGAGCCGGAGCGTGGGCACGCTATCGGGCGGGGAGCGCAACCGCATCCACCTGGGCCGGATGCTCAAGAGCGGGGCCAATGTATTGTTGCTGGACGAACCGACCAACGATCTGGACGTAAATACGATCCGCGCGGTGGAAGAAGCCCTGGAAAACTTCGCGGGCTGCGCGGTCATCATCACCCACGACCGCTGGTTCCTCGACCGCATTGCCACGCACATTTTGGCATTTGAAGGAGAAAGCGAGGTGCGGTTTTTTGAGGGCAACTTCACCGAATATGAAGCCGACCGGCACAAGCGATTAGGCGCTGAGGCGGATCAGCCACACCGGATTAAGTATCGAAAAATGACAAAATAGTTCCGACGGCCGGGGGGGGTGAAGATCGTACCCGCGATCGGCGCATGGCCGGCGGAAACAAAGCCGCCACGGAAACGATGGGTTCGATTCCGTGGCGAGGCGGCGGGTCTTGTATTTCTTTATGTCAGGCCGCAAGAGGCTGCGTGCTGAGATAGAGCTTGAGCATTCCGCGATCGATGTCGTCCATGTCCACCAAACGGCCGGCGACTTCCACTTCGTGCTCGCCAATTTCGCGGACCCGGGCGACGGTCATCCAGCCCACCCACTCGCGCTTGGGCTTGGGGGTTTCAGTCGAGCAATCGATGAACGGCGCGATGCCGGCGTAGTCGGGCAATTCCAGGCGCACGCGGATTTGATTGTCCGGGCGGATGTTGGCCTGCTGGGTACGCATCCGAATGCCGCTCGCCGACAGATCGACGAGCCGGCCGAATTCATGTGCCCCGCGACGCAGGCCGTCCCACCGGTCCACCTTCAAGCCCTGCTGTTCCATGTCATGCCGGCGGAATTCCCGGCGTTCGTGGCCTGAGGGTTCGGAAGTCACTTGAAACTGCACCCGAGTCGATCGCGTTTGCGTCATCATGGCCGGTTGCTCCTGTGTATTTAGGCGACTTAACACCCATTACATCGGCCAGATGAACCCCCAACTTTTGTTAATTTAGGTAATTTAGATAATTTGGGAGCAAGACAATATATCGGACCTGTCATCGCTGAATTAACCGGCCAAATCACTCTCGGCGATCAATCGAAAGCCCTTTTTGATCAAAATCCGGGCGGCCAAGGTGGGGTCTTCCACATATAACGCCAGCGTCGGGCCGTGCGGGCGCGATAAAAGCGGGTAAGCATAATGCACGTTGATCTCGGCAAAAAGCAACGCCGAACAAATCCGCAAAAGCGGCTGCTGCGTGTCACGGGGCAGCTCGACGCAAAGCAGTTCGCATTCATTGAAGCTGAAATTGCCCGTTCGCAGCAGCTCGCGACCGAATTCGGGGTGCGCGCAGATCAGTCGCACCAGTGCCGCGTCCCCGGATTCCTCGATCGACAGCGCCACGATCTGCCCCACCCCTTTTTCCAGCGAGCGCACCAGCGTCTGCAACTTGCCCACCTTGTTTTCCAGAAAAACCGTGAACTGCCGCACGCGTGGGGACTCAAACCCCGTGCCGTCTTCGGTCAATGGCGGGAGAAGGTCTTCCATGTCATCCACTTTATCCCAACTTCCGGCCATTGCCTACCAAAAATGTCGCTGGCGCTATCGGGCCGGCCGAGTTGCCCCGCGGCTGTTGGTCCGCCAACTGGCGATTCGGTTGCGGTAGTCACTGATGAGCGGGGACTTATCCAGTTTGAAAGCCATATCGACATAGCCATCGGCCCGATCAGGCTGATTCAGCCCCAGGGCCACGTCGGCTGACAGCAACCACATCACCGGGTCCTGTGGAATCAACCTGCGGCCCTCACTGATGATCTCCTCGGCTTGGCGCAGGTCCCCTTTTTCCAGCAGGCGGCGGACGAGTCCTTCGCGCACGTTCGACGACCGCGGTTGAAATTTAAGTGAATACCGCAGCACGCGTTCGCTATCGTTCCATTGATAAGCATGAAGAATCGTGCCGGCACTGCCCAGCAATACGCCGGCGATGACTACCGACATGGCAACCCGGCGGGGCAGACGCGCCAGCCCCATCCCCAGCAACAGACACCAGAAAACCGACGGGAGATAGAGCAGTCGCTCGGCGACGGTCGTGCCGATCACAAAAACCGAGTTGCTTATTACGCTATAGAAAAGGCCCATCGACAAAAGGCAGAAAAGTTCAGCCTGTAGCCGTTTTCGCCAAAACCAAACCAGTCCGGCGATTCCTGCCAGCAGCCCGACACAACCGAGGATGAAACTCGGATCCGAAAAGCGAATCCGATCCCCCACCACCGCCCCGCCGTAGTCGATCGACATCCGCCAAGGAAAAATCAGCAGTTCGAGATAATGACCCAGCACGGTGATCGGCAGCAATGCCCGGCTGAGGCCGATGGCATGGGCCACGGGGTTTCGCTCCCAGGCCAGTTGGCTCGGCTCAATGGTCATCTTCAAATTTAAGTAAATCTCCCTGAAAAAGACGTAAGCGCAGAACAGGTAGGCCACGCCTACGAAGGTGATTCGGAGGCTGCGCTTTTCATGCGCGTCTTGTGGGTGGCGTTCGGTTTGGAAATGCCATGCCAGAATCAGCACAAACGGCATCAGCAGGCCCTGCTCCTTGCTGAGCAGCGCGATCAACATGCACATACTGATAAACACCCCGCGAAAGACGGTTAGCGGGCGATCGAGCAACAGGAGCAGACCGACGACAAACCCGCCGGTGCAGAACAACTCCGCCCGTCCGACGATATTGGCCGCAACCTCAACATGAACCGGATGGATCGCGAAGATCAGCCCAGCGATCCACCCTGCCCGTGCGCCGGCCAGTCGGTTGCCCAGCTTGGCCACCCCCGCCGCCACCAGCGCGTGCAAAAGGATATTCACCAAATGGAATGGCCAGGCCACGCCGGCCGCCATCCACCACTGCAGGGCAAAGGATTGCAGCACGAGCGGACGATAGAGGTGATCGGGGGTGAGTTCCCAATATCCCTTGGTCCAAAGCTGGCCCCAGGTAGAGGGCGTATGGGCCTTGGCGTTGTACACGATCACGCCCAGATCGTCATAAACAAACCCGCCCCACAGGGTGATGCCGTAAGCCACTACCGCCAGGCCGACGACGATCCAGAGCATCCGCGCGCCCCCTGCTTTGGCATGTATGCGGGCATGGGGATGGATAAGGGTCAGGGGCGTGCCGGACATAAGCAGGGAAGGGAAAAAAAAGTGGCCCGGAACCGTTTCCGGTTCCGGGCCTGAGTAGTCAGTAAGGTAACAGACAACTTACCAACCGATGGGGTTGGTGTTGGCGTTGGCTGGCAGAAGGATCGTGTCTTCCACGCTCAACGGGTTTGTTGCCGTTGCGGTCGTCACTGCGCTGGCCGTGCTGGCACCAATGGCGCCCGGTGTCGCAGTGCCCTGCGTGTAGACGTTGTCGTTGTTCTGGCCAACCATGCAGTTGGTCTGGAACTCGGCATGGCCGTCGGCGTACAGAATGTTCTGGCCGTCACGGTCATGGTTGGTGCTGTTGCCGCCACGCTTGGCCGACGCAGCGCTACCAGTGGTCAGGCTGTAGCCCACCGTAGCATTGGTGGTATTGCCCGTGGAGCCGCCCGGACCCTTGTCACCGGCGATCGCGAACGACGGATCGAGGGTGTTGTTCCACTTCGCGCCCAGGCCCACTGCGGCTGAACTAGCGTACATATTGCTGACAGCAAAGCCGTAGCTCAGGTTCTTCAACGCGGTGAAGTTCACCATATTTTGCACGGGGTTGCCGCTGAGCGTGTCCTTTTCGTCGTTCGAACTCGGACAGACGAAGACTTCCGGAGTGATGTCCTGCGTACGGATCAGGAGGTAAACCGCGGCGGTGATGTCGTTGTCTTGGGGCTTATAAGCGGCCAAGAACGGATCCGCGCCAGTGGCGGGGGTGCCTGTCTGGCTCAACGACGTTGCAGCGGATCCACTGGCGTACTGCGTCCGAGGATAAGCGCCCTTATTCTCGTTGGCATAAAGCAACAGGGCCTGGCCGATTTGGCGCAGGTTGCTGGCGCACTTGACACGGTTGGCCGTCTCACGAGCGCGGTTAAGTGACGGAAGCAGGATCGAGATCAGCAATGCAATGATGCCGATAACGACCAACAGTTCGA
>JBBQSU010000166.1:0-7249 GCA_038234815.1 Tepidisphaerales bacterium
CAGCAGGGCATGGCGGTGGTCGTGTGTCAAAGCATACCCTGCAGTCCCGATCAGCAGAGAAACCGGCGGATAGGTGTAGCCAAAAAGCAGCTTGTCTGGGGTCACAAACGCATTGGGCAGATACGGCGTGTCCATGCCGTAGATATTCGTTAAATGCTCGGCATAAGGATTCTTGCCCGCCAGAAGCGCTTGGCTGGACTCCTGGTGGATGACGAACGTATCAATGGGCGGATTGGGCGAATGACGAAAAACCCAGAGCGCGCAGGCAGCAAATGCGGCCAAAAGCAGAGGCTTGTGCAGGCGACCGAACCACGGCCGATCCGCCATGCTCGACACCGCCAGCACGACCAGTATCCCCAGCCAAATCATGGCCGGCTGAACGCCCTCGTACCTGGGATCCAGCAGATAAGCGCCCGGGCGATAGCTGAGCAGCAGAACACCTTGCACCGCAACACACAATCCGCAAATCGCGGTGATATTGGGCCGGGCAAAACGCCCGATCGGGGCAACCGACCAGCCCGCAAACGCCAGCAGGTTCGCCACCAGCCCCGCAATCATCCATCCAATGGCGTCGCGACCATAGCGCCCGCCGTGCAACGGCATCGCCATGCTGATGCAAGCCAAACTGGCGCACAGGAGGATGACCGTCGTGCCGCTGGCAACGGCGGCCTCGCGCTCGCGGGCCGGACGGATTTCAGTGAGTGTATCGATCAAAGGGGCAGGGGGCATGGCGTTGTTCATTTGCGTCGCGACTCAATTCCGCCGGACATGATACACGCTTGACCCGCCGTATCATCAGTCGGTACGCTCGCTTGCCGTCGATGCTCCGTTGCTCCAAACCGACGGGAGAACAGCCTGGTGATCTGCCCCGATAATTGCGAGCCGCCGATGCACTCAGGTTTGCCCGTATCGCTTCGGCGCGTTTGGATCGTGCTTCTCATCGCTGCCGTGCTTGGCCTGTGGATTTTCGCCGCCCGGGCTGGCGATCCCTCCATCGCCACTCGCCTGAAAGCCGGTCTGCGCTCCATGCTCTCGGTTCGCCAGAATGCAGCGTTTGCGATGATCATCGCTCTGGCACTGATACCCGCGCTGCGGCGCCAGGCGCTCCCGATCCTCAATACGCTCCGCCACCCGTCGATCCGCACGCGCCGCTGGCTTACCCTGGCCGTCGCCGGCCTTTCCATCGTTTACCTTCTTCTCACCGCGCTACACCAGCACCGCGATCTTTTTCCCAAGTGGCATGACGAATTCATGTACCTCCTCCAGGCCCGCTTTTTGGCCCATGGAAGGCTGTGGATGCCCGGGCATCCGCTCCACGATTTCTTCGAGACGTTTTACGTTTTCACAACGCCGAAGTATGCCCCGATCAGTTTTCCTGGCGCCGCGCTGCTATTTGCGCCGGGCATCTGGCTGGCCCTGCCCAAGTGGGTGATTCCGCTACTGATTTCAGGCGCGTGTGTGGGCCTGCTGTATCGGATCGTGGCCGAGCTAAGCGACGGCCTGGTGGCGCTTCTGTCGGCGTTTTTCCTGCTGGGCATTCGGATGTTTCGATTCCAAGCCCTGCTGGCGATGGCCAACATCCCCCTGCTGTTTTTTGCGCTGGTCATGGTCTACGGCTGGCTGAAATGGCGGCGAGAGCACCGCCTCGGCTTTGCGGCACTCATCGGTGTGGCGATGGGCTGGGCCGTCATCACCCGGCCCGCCGACGCCATGGCCGCGAGCCTGCCGGTCGCGATAGCAATACTGTTTGATCTGCGCCGGCTTGCCGCGCGCCAGGGTCTGCTCACCGCGGCCGTCGTACTGGCCTGCGCCGCGCCCTTTGTTTGCCTGCAATTGATCTTCAATGTCGGCGTCTCGGGCAAAATCTCTCAACTGCCCTACACCCTCTATAACAAGCAGGACTGGCCGCACATGGCCATCGGGGTGCCGGTGTTCGATCCTGCGGTCAAACCGCAATCGCATCTGGCGCAAAAGCAGCAGATGTACGACGAGTGGCTTGTGCCATTTATCCTGCAACATCAGCCGGACAATTGGCTACGCGTCTGGATCAACAAGCGCATTCCCGAGTGGCTCCTCACCTCAGTGCCCAACGATTTGTTCCTGTTATTCGTGCCCGTGGGATTGCTCGGCCTGACCGATCGCCGGCGATGGGTGTTATTCGGCGTCTTGCCGGGCGCGCTGCTGATTTATGGCCTGCTCACCGTCTTTATTGCGCACTACAGTTGCCTGGGCTTCGCCGCCGTCACGCTGCTGGTGATGCTCGGCCTGCGGCAAGTCGAGCGCGTCTTTCCCGGCGAAATCGTTGGCTCGGCCATGCCTGCGCTGATCGCGGTCGCGGTGTTATTCGGCCTGCCGGAGATCAGCCCGTGGATCCGAGACGACCGCGGGCATGACATGCCCATTGTCGCCAAAAGCCAGCGCCTTTCCGAACTGGTGCGTGCCCCCGCCATCGTTCTATACAAATTCACGCCGGGCCAGAACGTGCATGAAGAGCCGGTCTATAACCTCGACGTGCTATGGCCCGACGACGCGCCCATCATCCGCGCGCAGGACCTTGGGGACGAAAGAAACCAGCAGCTTTATCGCTATTATGCTGAGCGGCAACCAAACCGGATGATCTATCGCCTGGACCGTGCCGATCCTACACTAGCTTTGGTGCGTCTCGGCCGTGCCGATGAACTGTCCAAAGCCCATCCCGCGCCGATAGCCACGCAGCCCAGCCCCTGACAAGCGTGCGCGCCCACGCGCACCAGCTTCCGTATCGGGCTAATTCACTCGATCCGCTCGCGGCCACCCATGTAGGGCCGCAGGACCTCGGGCACCGTAACGGTGCCGTCGGCGTTCTGATGGTTTTCAAGGATAGGGATCAAAATCCGCGGGGAGGCTACCACCGTGTTATTGAGCGTGTGGCAGAATCGCACCTTGCCATCGGCCCCTTTGTAACGGATGTTGCAGCGGCGGGCCTGGAACTCATACAGCCGGCTGGCGCTATGCGTTTCACCGTAGCCCGTCGCGGGATTTTTTCCGTCAAACCGGCTGGGCATCCAGCTTTCGATGTCATACATCGCGGCGTTTTTTACGCCAATGTCGCCGGTGCAGCATTCGATCACGCGAT
The DNA here is from genome assembly GCA_038234815.1 of Tepidisphaerales bacterium. GTDB lineage: Bacteria > Planctomycetota > Phycisphaerae > Tepidisphaerales > Tepidisphaeraceae > JBBQSU01. The sequence continues at coordinate 3,116 of JBBQSU010000166.1, forward strand.
AGGCAATTCCTAATCGCTGCAATAGCTGCTCGCTGAACCCCAGCATTTTTTGATGCCAAGCCTTGGATTCGGCCACGTCGTTGCGGCAGATAACGACCTGCTCACATTTGTCGAATTGATGCACGCGATACAGCCCGGCGGTGTCCTTGCCATAGGTTCCGGCCTCGCGACGGAAACAGGTGCTGACGGCGGTATATTTCAGGGGAAGCTGCGATTCCTCAAGAATCTGATCCATCAGATAGGCCGTCAGGCCCACCTCGGCCGTGCCTGTGAGAAACAAGTCTTTCTCCTCCGGTTCAGAGGCTTCGGTGGCCTTTTCGCCAACACGGTAAGTTTGCGGCCGGCCGGCGGGGAAAAATCCCGTTCCTTCCATGCCCGCCTCACGCACCAGCACCGGGACGCTCATCGGCGTAAATCCCTGCTCGCGGACCATCATCTGCAAGGCAAATTGCAGGACCGCGTTATGCAGCTCGGCGCCGGCGCCCTTAAGAAAATACGATCGCGAACCCGCCAGGCGCACGCCGGCGCCGAAATCCACCAGTCCCAGCTTTTCACCCAGCTCGATATGACTTCGCGGTTTGAAATCAAACTGCCGGACCTGCCCCCACGTGCGCACCACCTTGTTGTCCTGCGCGTCCTTGCCCGCGGGCACATCGTCATCGGGCGGTTGCGGGATTGTCAGCAGCACAGGCAACACCGCAGCCTCGGCCGATTTCCATTGCTCTTCGGCCTCCTTCACCTGGGCCTTCAGTTCCCCCACCCGGGCAATCGCCTGCTTCTTGGCCGCAGGGTCTTTCAGCTTACCGATCTCCTGAGACGCCAAATTCTGTTCGGCCCGCAGCGACTCAAATTTCTGCTGCGCCGCAACCCGCGCGCCGTCCAGTTTCAGCACCGCGTCGATGTCCACGCGAGTCTGCTTTAACTCCGCCCCGCGCCGATACTTCTCTGGGTTCTCTCGAAGGTCTTTCACGTCAATCATGGCCGTTTTCCCTGTAACAATCCGTGCGGGCAAAGGTTGTATCAGATTCCCCCCTACTGCTCCACTTGCGCCAGAGGCCACGCCGACATTCACCACCAACCACGATCGCCCGCACGGCGTCGAACCCCCAAGGAATCGCGGGAAGATCAACGAAATGCGGTCTGTGGGAACACAAAATGACGTTGATGCCTACGTGCGATAGAGCCAATTGAGACAGGCCGAAGCCGGCCGTTTTGACGCTGCGCGACGTGTTCCTGAGCCGTCAAACGGATGCGACCATCACGGATGGCCGCGGATAATCCACCGACACTTTCTGCGTCCCGTCGTGTAGCGCATAGGATTTTTCACCGCAGACCAGTTCACCAGTTATGCCTTTCGGCAACTCAATCGTGCCCTTCAGCAGGCCGTTGTCGACGCGAAAGTCGGCGGCGATCTCGCCGCGTGGGTGCGGCATTCGGCCAGATGCATTGCGCAGCGTGTGCAAGCATGGGGTGATGCGCACCGTTTGGAATCCGGGCGAAGCCGGGCGGATCCCCAGCAGAGTGGCGAAGAAATGGTAAAGCGGATGCGCGCCCCATGCGTGGCAGTCCGAACGCGTTGGCTCCGGAGATTCCGGGGTGCAGCAGAGGCCCATCGCCTGCGCGTCAAACCAAAGCTGGAGATGCTTGAGAATCAGATCGTCGCGGCCCATTTGGCCCAGCACTTCATACAGGTAATGCGCAAAATAGATTGTCGATCGGGCCAAATCCTGCGCATCGATCAAACCCCGCCCGAGGCGATCGCGCGTCGCCGGCGACAATTGCGTCGAGAGTAAGGCCCAAATTTGCGTATGCTCGTAATAATGCTTGCCGGAAGCATCATCAGTATAAAGACCGCGTGACTCGTCCCAGAAAGTGGTGTGTATCCGCGCCGCCAGCGCGCCCGCAAGACGATTGGCCCGGGCGGCAAGTTCAGGCTCGCCCAGGAGATTTTCCAATCGGGCGATCGACTCCAAAGTGGTCACGAACTGCCAATTGACGGCACACGACGCTCCATAAAACGCATTGTGCGGCATGCCATAATGAAACTGACTCCAGTCCATAAAGGGCCAGCCCGGCAGCCTGCCAATCAAACCGTCGGCATCCTGGTGCCGCAAACACGCGTCAATTATCCCCCGAGCACCTGGCATCCTGGCACGCACAAAGGTTTTGTCGCCGTGCCACATCAGGCTGTCCTCGATCATCTGCACGTATACCATTGAGAAGGTGGGAATCACCTGCGCTTTTCGGCTGGGATAACGGGACTGCGTAAATCCATCGACCATGCGCGAATGGTCGAACATCGTGGTCGCCTTGCGTGGCGGCCGCGGATCGTGGGTCATCACATACGTGACAAGCGCTTCGACGCGTGTGTCACCGATGTACATCAACTGCTCGTAATAGGGCGAGTCCATATAGTGCTCGTGCAGGCACGCCTGCATCGATCGCACGAGCATGGGCATCAACTTGACAATGCGCGGATCGTCGCAATCAAACCGGGCTTCCATATCCAACGGATAGCGGGTTTCGGTGAAATCAAGCCGGGACAGTTCAACGGGTTGATCCGCTGTTTGAATGGTGATTTCCACATAGCGCCCCGCCTGCCACCAAAGCGTTTCAAAGAGGCGAGCCTCACCACCGTCGAGCAGAAAAACGTCGTTGAGGCCACCGAAATACCGGCCCTCGATTTCGTTGCGGTTCCCCTTGGCATTGCCGTGTTGCGGAATAATCGGGTTGACGAAAAGTGATTCGGCCCATCCGATCCCAATGGATGTCCCGCCACCACCTGAACAGGTGAGGCGCGGGTAAGCGCAGAAGTAATCCTTCAGATCCACGATCACGCGCCGGCGGGTTCGGGCGGGTATATGAAGCGGCGCTGCGCGCTCGATAAATCGCTGCCAGGAGTCGGCCTCGCTTGACAGATGATTCGCTCGCAGCACGGCGTCGGCAGGGCCATCGTCGGCGACATGTCGCACGACACCCGGGGGGACAGGTTGCTCTATCATCTGCGGGAAAGTGCCCGGCCGAAGAATACGACGGCTGTGCAGATCGGTCGGATAACCAACTTCCGCTTCGTAGAGGGCAACCACGGGCTGCCAGCCCTCGCCCTCGCCGCGCTCCACGCCCCAGTCCCTTCCGGTTCCGTCAATCGCCTGCTTGCGACCGGTCGAATCGTTGAACTTAAACCGCGCCGGCGCGGCCCAACCATAGCCCCCCAGCACCTTCACTTCCCACGCCGCCGTGCCGGTGTCCACCAGCGGCCCAAGCGGACCGTCGCTGCAAAACAAGAACGCCGGTTCGATGCTCATCTGCGCGAACGGGGCCGCTTCCCCAAACGCCCAGACGCGCGCGACGATCGTGTGTGTACCAGGGGACAGGTCAAGCAAGAATGTTTCGTAAAACCACCCCTGCGGATCGCCACGCTCCGGGCCGCGTGCAACGCGCTTTCCATCAATGAACAACTCATAGCGTTCGTCGGCGGAGATGTGGATGCGCGCGCTCTGCGGCTCCGACAAATTGAGCCGCAATCGAAACGCCAGCACAATCGGCGTTTGATTGGCACCCGGGCACGCTACCCATTTGGCTGGCCATCGAAACGCGGTCCACAATCCTTGCGAGGCCAGAACGTCCAAATATGGTATTGGGTCGCTATCCACACGCTGTATATACATGGATCAATATCCCAAAAAAAAGGAAGCGATTGATCTCATATTGCTTTGTGACGTTGGCGCAAATTGGGAATCATTCGCTTATTGCGAATGATAACGGTTGGGTGCCGACTTATTAAGCGGCGCATTTCAAAGGGGCCTGCGAATTGACGCAACGCTTCCAGTGCGACCATCGATTTGGCGTTTGCTCGCGTGCAATGCGCCCCGATTCCCTTTGGTCGTCAGCCCAGGCTCTGCACCCGGAATCGATCGGACCCGCCTCAGAACAGATGCGGGGGAATTGCAACGTTTATATTTTCTGATGGGGCGTGCCCGTTTTTTCGGGGCAGCCGTTAATTCTTGTGCGCAAATGCGTTGGCCCGGTAACGGTCCCATAGGCCGGTGCTTTGGTATAACGCCTCCAACGCCATCATCGCTTCGGCGTTGTCCATGTCCCAGCGGCGGCCCCGGCCTTTGATCCGATCCATCG
>JBBQSU010000167.1:0-7200 GCA_038234815.1 Tepidisphaerales bacterium
GCTGGGGGTGTTCAGGCCGATCCGGGCACCAGCGCGTCGGCGTTGGAGCCAAGTCGAATCGCCGTTTCTCCTGCTGATGGTGCTGGCGCTGGGCCTGGGCATTTCGACAGTGATTGTGGGGATGATCGGCAAGGCGATGCACTGGGGGAAATCGGAGCGGATGGTGCTGGGCGGGGCGTTGTTCTATCTGACGGGGTTCATCAGCTTGGCGGGGTTGAACGCGGCTTTACGGCCCGAAGGAACGCGCCGGCTGGGGCTGGATGCGTCGCACCTCGCGCCGGCCGTGCCGTGGAGTTTGCTGGCGATATGTGTCACGCTTCCGGTCATCTATGCCGTCGGTTTTTTTGTCACGCTGGCGATCAACGCGCTGGGCTGGCCGCAGCCCGATCCCCATCAAATTCTGAAGGAGTTGCTGCAAGGCAACAGTGTCTGGCGGGCGCGGCTGCTGGTGTTGATGGCGGTGGGGCTGGCCCCGCTGTTTGAAGAGACGCTTTTTCGAGGGCTGTTACAGACGTTCATCAGTCGAATGACGGGCCGGCCGTGGGCAGCGATATTGCTGACGGCAGTTGCGTTCGCCAGCGTGCACGGGGTGCTGGCATTCGTCCTGCCGCTGATGGTGCTGGCCATTGCCCTGGGTTGGCTTTATGAACGGACCGGCAATCTTTGGGCGACGATCCTGGTGCACGGACTGTTCAACAGTTTTCAGGTGCTGGTGTTTCTGAAGATGCAAGGGCACGGATAAAAACGTACAATGCGCGCCTTGGACCACACGGAGGTAATAGCGCGATGCGACGATCGTTAAGTTGGATATTGGTTTCAATGCTGCTGGCGGGTTGTGGATCGGCCGGTGGACCGGCGTCGAAACAGGCGTATCAATCGGCTTCCGGCGGCGCGACCGCCGAACCGCCACTGCCCATCCCGCCCAGGGACGCGCTCTGGACGATCTACTGCATGTCGATCGCTTCGCCGGATCATGTCAACGTCGCCCGAAGGATGCGCTCCACGCTGGCGGGCAGCACCACCATGAAGGACTGGTACGTTGTTCATACCGATGACCAGAGCGTCCTTTATTACGGGTACTATCGAACGATTAACGATCCCAAAGACCGGGCCGAGACCGAGCGGGCGCAGAAGGATCGAGCCACGCTTGACGCGCTGAAGGATTCACGGGGCGCGCGGCCGTTTGATAAAGCCGTGTTTGTCGAGATCGACCAAGCCGATCCGACCGCGCCTTCGGAGTGGGATTTGACCAACGCCAAGGGGTATTACACACTGCAAATCGCGGCATTCAAGGACAACGTCAAGCGCAAAGAGGCGGCCGTGCAGGCGGTGCGTGATTTCAGGGATAAGGGAATTGAGGCGTATTTTTATCACGGCCCGTCGGCCAGCATCGTCAGCATCGGCACCTGGCCCATCGAAGCCATCCGCACGGACGGCAACGAGGTGCGGGCCAACGACCCCAACGAGGAAGTGCTGGTGGCGCCGAACATGAGCGAAAAGCAGATTCAGGAACTGGAGAAGCGGACGAAGCGGACGGTCCGGCGGAATAAATCGGAGCCGCTCGATCCGACACTCCTCGCCATGATGCGGCAATATCCAGAGCTGTCGGTGAACTATGAGGTAAAACACACGCGCAAGGTGAACCCGGAAACGGGCAAGGTGATTGAGGATTACGACCATTCGTTCGTGGTGAAAATTCCTCGCAGGGCGGGCGGGCAGACCGGAATTTTGAACGCCGGACGAGAGGGCACTTCGGCCGGGCCTTCGCTGCTGGCGCCGACGCGCTCGAACGATCCGCGCAACACGGGCCGACTGCGGTCTTTCGGGGACTGAACTGTGAAACTGCTGATTGCCACGGCCAACCCGGGGAAGGTGCGCGAGTTTCGAGAGATTCTCGGTGACGATCGCTTTGAATGGGACGATTTAAACGCGCATACCTATCAGCCGGTGGAGGAGACGGGAAGCACCTTTCGGGCCAATGCGTGCCTGAAGGCTTCGGGGTATGCAACGCAGTGTGCTTCGTGGGCGCTGGCGGATGATTCAGGGCTGGAGGTCGATGCGCTGGCCGGTTCGCCGGGCGTGCACAGCGCCCGGTGGGCGGAGATGCACGGCCGGGGGAAGGGCGACGCAGACAACAACCGCCTGCTCCTGGAGCAGCTTTCGACCGTTGCCGAGGAGAAGCGGACCGCCCGGTTTGTCTGCGTGCTGGCTTTGTCGGATCCGTCCGGTCGTATCGTATTGACCGTGCGTGATACGGTGGAAGGCCGATTATTGCCAGCCCCGAGGGGCAGTAATGGCTTTGGTTATGACCCGCTGTTCTATTTCGATGAATTAGGTTGCACGACTGCGGAGCTGCCGCCGGAGAAAAAGCACCAAGTCAGCCACCGTGGCAAGGCCCTGAGGCGGATGCAGGAAATGATGTACTTCGTTTACGCCGAGGGTCAACGCGTCTAAGCTATTGCCTATGAGCCGAATTCTGATCGCAGTCTCGAGTCCATGGGCAGCGCAGAAATGCCTGGATTGCGTCGCCGATCTGGCCAAACGCCTGCAGGCCGAGGTGCTGGTGGTGCATGTCTCGCGGCCCAGTGCCGGGCAAATGCGCGAACAGGAGCAAGCCGACGGCGAGGCGGCCATCAGCCTGTTGAGAGAACGGCTGCAAGAGCGAGAAGTGGCGGTGCAGACCTTGTTGATGTTCAGCGACGACATCGCGCGGGCGGTGCTTAATATCGCCGTCGAACGGGAGGTCACGCTGATTCTTCTGGGGCTGACCGGAAAAAATGTTTTCGCAAGATTGTTGGCGGGGAACGTTCCTGTGGAATTGATTCGCAACACGCGCATCCCGGTGATGCTGCTTCCCCCGGACTGGACGGGGACGATCTGACCCTTTTTCGCCTCGCCGCTGATTCATGCGATTAATCCTCAGCATCTTCCTGCTCGTCAACTTGGTGTTCATCCCAGTCGCGCCAGCCGGCGCGGCGGCCCCACACGTTACCACCGCTTCCGCGGCCACGCTGCCCACCCCCGCGCCGGTTACGCAGTTTGCCCGCTTCGTTCAGAATGCCGACGGCTCGGCGCGCTTGGAGCTTGCCGATGTCACGTATCGCAATGTTGACGACGTGGTGGTTCATCTCGTCGGCGCTGTGCATATTGCCGACGAGGCCTTTTATGCTTCACTGAATGAGAGTTTTCGGCAATACGACGCACTGCTGTATGAAATGGTCAAGCCCGCGGGGATGGCGATGAACAAACCGCAGAAGGGCAGGCCATCGCATCACTGGGTCGGCTCTTTGCAGCAACTAATGACCCGGAAACTAGGCCTGAGCTATCAACCAGACGTGATCGACTATACGGCAGGCAATTTCGTTCATGCCGACATGGACTGGGAAACCTTCGAGGCCCGCCAGACCAAGCGCGGCGAATCGCTTTTCGGCCTGATGCTTCAGGCAACGCTCCAGGAAATGTCCGGCAACAGCGCCGGTGAAGCCGCGTCCACTTTCGGCATCATGGACTTGCTTCATGCCCTGCAAAGTTCCGACAGCGCCCGCGATCTCAAGGCATTGCTTGGCCCGGAAATGGCCAAGGCCGAAAGCCTGCTCGATCGCATCGATAGTCAAAACGGCACCGTGTTGATCTCGGAGCGTAATGCCGTCGCGATTGAAGTGTTAAAGCAGCGCATCGCCGCCGGGGATAAGCTCGTCGGTATTTTTTACGGCGAAGCACATCTGAAGAAACTCGAACAGGCGCTTGTCAACGATATGGCCTTTCGGCGCGTGGATACCGTCTGGCGGACCGCGTGGGATATCCCCAAGGCTGTAAAGTCCACAACGCAGCGATCGCCCGCTTCCCAACCAGCCCCGGCGATGCCGTAGTCCTCGTCTTCCGGCGGTTCATCCAAAAAGTTGATCGAGCATCATCTGGCAAATGCTGGTCGGATCGAGGTTTGAACCATTGGCCGCCCGCAGGTGTGGACTGATGAGGATCGGCGCGTCATCCGTACTGGCCGGCGCCAGACCGTGCGAGCCTTTCACTTGCTCAGCATTCGACGGAATAACGTCCATCAGATATCGAAAACCCATCTTTTTCTTCAGCAGTTTCCCCGCGATTTTCAGCTTGGGAAATCGCAAAGCCGGATCGAGAAACAGCTCCGCAGGGTCGTATCCGGGCTTGCGGTGAATATCTACCGTGTTGGCAAAATCCGGCCGCCGCGATTCCTCCAGCCAGTAATAATAAGTGAACCACGCATCGGCATCGGCCAGCGCAATCAGCTCACCACTTCGCGCGTGATCCAGCTGAGCCTCTCGCTTCTCCTCGTCCCCAAGCACGCGCTTCACGCCCGGTGTGCTTGCAATGATCTCGCGCACGTGCGGAATCTGTGCCGCATCCTTCACATACACATGCGCCACCTGATGATCGGCGACCGCGAACGCGCCGCTTGCCCCGGCGTCCAGCAACTCGCGGCCTAGTTCTTCACGCACGCGCAGCAGTCCGGCTTGCCGCAGCACGCGATTAAGATGCACCGGCCGGCTTACCGGCACGATGCCATACTCCGATAGAACGATGACGCGCGCCCCGCGGGCGTCGTAATGATCCAGCAGCCTGCCCACGGTTGCGTCTATCTCCGCAAGATCCCGGGCAACGCTGCTCGGCTCCGGCCCGTGCCGCTGCAATCCATAGTCTAAATGCGGCAGATAGATCAGCGTGAGCGTCGGGTCAAATTGTCGATCGACATGCAGCGCGCTGTCCGCGATCCAATCGCTCGACCGGATGGACGTTGCCGGTCCCCAAAATTGGAATAGCGGAAATTGTCCCAGTTCGGTTTGAAGCGCGCCGCGCAGCTCGGGCGGCTGGGTATAGATGTCCGGCAGTTTTCGTCCGTCGGCGGGGTACATAGGCCGCGGGGTGACGGAAATATCCGCCGTCGAATACATGTTGAACCACCAGAATAGGTTGGCGCAGGTGAATCGCCCGTCACGGGCTTTGGCCAGTTCCCACACCGGCGGTCGCTGCACCAGCTTGTTGGATTGTCGCCAGAATTTGATCTCGCAGTCGTCTCGAAAATACCACCCATTGCCGACGATGCCATGGTGGCTTGGCCATGATCCGGTCAAATACGTCGCCTGCACGCTGCATGTCACCGCGGGCAGCACCGGGCCGATGGTGTGCAATCCGTGGGCGTCTCGAAGCGCCCGCAGCCGCGGGGTGTACGCGCCAATCAACCGGTCGGTCAGCCCCACCACGTTCAACACCACCACCTTGTTCAAGACGCGCTCCATGTATATTGTCCGCTTGGCGTTGCCTTATCGAACGTTTGTATTCTGCGGTGATTGATATGAAAGTGGAAGCGGTCCTTCTTCCGGCGCTATTAAAGCCAGAACACCTACGCGGTCGTTGCGTGGTCGTGTTTGATGTCCTTCGAGCCACGACGAGCATGACTGCGGCGCTGTCTGCCGGCGTGGCCGACATCGCCGTTTTCCCTTCCCCCGACGCCGCCCGTGCCGCCCGGCCTAATGCCCCCCAGTCGCTGCTTTGCGGCGAAGTGGATTGCCTCAGGCCCGCCGATTTTGACCTCGGCAACAGTCCGGGTGATTTTTCACCCCGGCACGCCGGCCGCAGCCTGCTGATGGCCACCACCAACGGCACTGCGGCCATTCTCGCCGCCATGCCCGCCCGGCAGGTGCTGGTGGGTGCGCTGATCAATGCAGCCGCTATCGCCCGGGCGCTGGCGCAGATCAACCTCGACGTAACTCTGCTCTGCGCCGGCACACGCGGGGAGATTGCCACGGAAGACATCTTCGGCGCTGGCGCGGTTCTCTCGGCGTTGTTCGACATCGCCCATCCGATCTTTCATGGCGACAGCGCCAAGCTGGCCCTGGACCTGTTTGATCGTCACCGCCAGGCCGCACTTCCGCTTCTGCTGGATTCCACCGGCGGGCGGAACGTAACCGCCGCCGGCCTCACCGCCGACGTTCACTTTGCCGCCCGCCTCAGCGCGATGGATGTCGTCGGGGCCGTATCGTCTGCCTCGCCCGGCAATGCCCCAGTGATTATCCGATGGACAGACCTTGCCCAAACCCTCATAATTCAAGGCTCGAATAAGAAGGCATCGCCATGACCAGCAATACCGTCCGCGGATATTTCCAGAACATCTACGACAACGTCAAGTCGATCTCCATCGGCATGCGCATCACGCTGAAATACTGCTTTCAGCGGACGGTGACTGTGCAATATCCCGAAACGCGCCTCAGCTTCGCCCCACGATATCGTGGGATTCACGAGTTTGAATCCGACAAGTGCATCGCCTGCGATCTGTGCGCCAAGGCCTGCCCGGTTGATTGCATTTATATTGATAAAAGCGCCCCCCGAAAGATCGATAAAAAGACCGGCAAGGCCGTGGGCGGCGAACTACTGCGCTACGCCATCGACTACAGCAAATGCCTTTTCTGCGCCCTCTGCACCGAACCCTGCCCCACGCAGTGCATCCACATGGGCAAGCTGCACGATCTAAGCAGCTATTCCAGAGAAGACGTGGTGGTGGAATTTCAGGAACTGGACAAAAAAGGGCTGCGCACGCCCATCCCGCTATGGATGGAACGCAATGCCGGAAAAATTCCCTGGGTCAAAGAAGAATACGATCGCGTGAAAAGCGGCCAAATCGCCACCATCGCCGCCGACATCCCACCGATGTAGGCCAATCGTTTGGCTCCGGTACGTAATGGAGGGCAACAATCCCTGCCGCCGGGAGCGGAGCCGGCGTCACGAGGGTATGCCCGCCCAATCATATGTCACATTGGAGGGCGGCAGTCCCTGCCGCCGGGGACCGGACCTTCGCGATGGAGGGCGGCAGTCCCTGCCGCCGAGGACCGGACCTTTGCGATGGATGGCGGCAGTCCCTGCCGCCGGAGACCGGACCTTTGCGATGGATGGCGGCAGTCCCTGCCGCCGGGGACCGGACCTTTGCGATGGAGGGCGGCAGTCCCTGCCGCCGGAGGGGGCCGGCGCCACGGCGTGACGCCCTCCAAGGGGCCGATGCCGCGTATGCCCACCTTGTCCATCGGATTCATCTGGATCGTGGGGCCGGGCAGGCGCGACCGGTGCTGTTTTGCGATTGGTGCGCTTTTTGTCGCCAAAAACCGCAACAAAAAACGACCCCGTAGAAAAAAAAAAAAAAAATTTTACAAAAATCTTAATCTCAGAGACTAA
>JBBQSU010000168.1:0-7156 GCA_038234815.1 Tepidisphaerales bacterium
ATTCCAACCGGTGCGCCCGGGGAAGGTGGGGATTTATCTGTGCGGACCGACGGTTTATAAAGCGCCGCACATCGGGCATATGGTGGGGCCGGTGATTTTTGATGCCGTTAAGCGATACCTGCAATATAAGGGGTTTGAAGTCACCTGGGTGGTCAATATCACGGACGTGGACGACAAGCTGATTGACGCTGCGGCGCGGCTTAGCACGAGCGTGCAGATGCTGGCGGAAAAATACACCCAGGAATATCTGGACGTGCTGGCGGGCCTGGGGGTGGACACGATCGACAAGTTTCCCAAGGCGTCGGAACACATGCAGGAAATCATCGACCTGTGCAGCACCTTGATCGCCAAGGATCATGCCTATGCTGCTGACGGGAACGTGTGGTTTGATGTGAAGCACGATGCGGATTATGGCAAGTTGTCCAACCGCAGGGTGGAGGATCAGGAATCGGGCCTGCGCACATTGGAAGGGGCGGGGAAGAAGAACGCTGCCGATTTTGCATTATGGAAAAGCGCCAAGCCCGGCGAGCCGGCGTGGGATTCGCCGTGGGGCTCGGGCCGGCCGGGGTGGCATATCGAGTGCTCCGCGATGAGCATGAAATACCTCGGGCCGACGTTTGACATTCATGGCGGGGGGATGGATTTGATGTTCCCCCATCACGAAAACGAACTGGCCCAAAGCGAATGCGCGACCGGGCAGACTTTTGCGAAATATTGGCTGCACAACGGGCTGACGCGCATCAAGACCAAGCTGGCCGGCGGGGAACTGGCCAACGAAAAGATGAGCGGGAGCATCGGCAACGTGGTGAGCGCGCGGGAGCTGATCGAACAGCACGGGCCGGATTTGCTGCGGTATTTGCTGCTTAGCACGCATTATCGAAGCCCGATCGACTTTTCGCCGGAAGTGCTGGCCTCGAGCAAGAAGGGGCTGGCGACGTTCGTGCGATTGATGGAACGTGTTCAGCGGCTGAGTGGCCAGTCTTGGGCCGACAAAAGCCCGGACATGGACCAGGCTGCGGGCAGTCTTCTGGAGACGGAACACGCGGGGTTCGCCCGGGCGATCCTGGCGCTGAAGATGAAGTGGCTGGAGATGATGGACGACGATTTCAACACTGCCGGCGCGATCGCGGTGCTGCATGAAATGGCCGGTGAAATTAATGCGTTCATTGAGAAGAACCAGGTGGAGCAGAAGAAGACGCCGGACCTGCTAGGCGCGCTGGTGGCAGCGGTGGCGAGCCTGCGGAATCTGGGAATGGTGCTGGGATTGTTTCGCTCGTCGGTTGCGGGCGTTGCGCTGAAAGAATCAGCCCTGGAAAGCGACCTGATGACGCTCCTGATCAAGCTGCGAGCCGAGGCGCGCACGGGAAAGAATTTTGCTTTGGCCGATGGCATCCGCAAGGGCCTGACCGACATCGGAGTGACGCTTGAAGATCGTGCCGACGGAACCATCTGGCGGAAGGAATGACTGGTGAAGAGCTAAACCACGAAGGCACGAAGGAATGATAAGACATGCCGTTCGGTGAAAATACTTCGATCGAAATTGAACGCATTGCCACTGCCATTGTGGATGGGGCGTACAAGATTCATTCGACCTTGGGTCCTGGTCTGCTCGAATCGGCGTATGCAATTTGTCTCGCGCATGAATTGCGTTTACGGGGATTTGAAGTTGATCGGGAAGTCGTCCTTCCGATCTGTTACGAAGGTGCCCGACTGGATGCGGGTTATCGCCTGGATATGATCGTGAATGATCTGGTTATTGTTGAATTGAAAGCAGTCGAAACAATGCAACCGGTTTTCGAGGCCCAGCTCATCACTTACCTGAAATTGACCGGAAAACGCCTTGGATTTCTGATTAATTTCAACGTTCCGAGAATCAAGGACGGGATCCGGCGCGTCGTGCTTTGATTGTTATCTTCTTCGTGCTTTCGTGCCTTCGTGGTTTAAAAAGAATGAAAATCCTCGGTATCGATCCCGGTCTGCGGCTTACCGGTTACGGCGTGATCGAGTGGCAGTTGCCCACGCCCGGCCTGATCGATGCGGGAGTGATTCGACTGGACGAGAAGGCGCCGATTCCGTCGCGGCTGGTAGAGTTGGAAGCCGAATTAGACGCGATTTTGGCCGAGCATAAGCCTGAAGTGTGCGCCATTGAAATGCTCTATGCGCATTACAAGCATCCCCGGACGGCGGTGCTGATGGGCCATGCTCGCGGGGTGATCCTGCTGGTGGCCGCGCGACACGGGACGCGCATCGAGCAGCTTTCGGCCAACCGCGTGAAGCAATCGGTGACGGGACACGGGCACGCGAGGAAGGACCAGATGCAGCGGGCGATTCAGTCGCTGTGGCGGTTGCCGGAGGTGCCCGAGCCGCCCGATGTTGCGGACGCGCTGGCAATCGCGGTCTGCTGCGGGCGGCAATTGATGGAATGAGGCGGAGGGGTGGTGTTAGGAAACGGACGAACGTGTCGGTGCAAATGTAATCGCGCCGGCTTCTGGGAGAATGCAGATCATGCGCATCGATCAACTGTTTGGCCGGGGCAAGCCCACGGTATCCTTCGAATTTTTCCCGCCCAAGACCGATGCGGGGTTTGCCCAACTCTTTGAGACGATCGACCAGCTAAAGGTGATCGCGCCAAGCTACGTGACCGTGACGTACGGCGCCGGCGGAAGCACGCGCGCTAAGACCATCGAACTTGTCGAGCGCATTCAGCGGGAACTGAAGGTGCGGTCGATGGCCCACCTGACGTGTGTGGGTCATACGTCGGTGGAAATCGAGCAGATTCTGACCGACCTGTGGAACGCGGGGATTCGCAACGTGCTGGCGCTTCGCGGGGACCCGCCGGCCGGGCAAAGCCAGTTTGTTGCCACCGAGGGTGGATTCGCCAATGCCGATGCGCTGGTGGCCTTTGTGCGGTCCAAGCGGGATTTTTGCATCGGCGTGGCGGGGTATCCCGAAGGGCATCCGCAGTGCCTGAACCGCACGCGCGACCTGGAACATCTAAAGCATAAAGTGGATGCGGGCGCGAACTTTGTGGTCACGCAACTCTTTTTTGACAACGGCGAGTTCTATCGTTTCCGCGATGAAGCGCGCTCGATCGGTATTAATGTTCCGATCGTCGCGGGCATCATGCCGATTTTGAACGTCGCGCAGCTTAAGCGATTTGTAAGCATGTGCGGGGCGAAGATTCCGCACCGGCTCTTGAAGAAACTCGAGAGTGTCGAGAGCAATCCCGATGCGGTGTACAAACTTGGCGTCGAATACGCGGTCAATCAGTGCAGCGATCTCCTGTTTAATGACGCCGAGGGTCTGCACTTCTATACGCTTAATAAAAGCCGCGCGACGGTGGACATCTGCCGCGCGCTCGGCTCGCCGCACGTTTAAATTTAGCCGAGTGGTTTGTCTATCAGTGTTTGGGGCAGCTTCCCTACGCTCAATCCGATGGCATTGGATATCGAACAACTTCTTGCCGATCTGACGCCCGAACAGCGCGAGGCCGCTACGCACGTTGATGGCCCGCTGCTCATCATTGCCGGTGCCGGCTCGGGCAAGACGCGCGTGATTACCCGACGCGTGGCATATTTAATTGGCCAGGGCATTCCGGCAACGTCCATCTGCGCCATCACGTTTACGAACAAGGCCGCAGGGGAGATGAAGGACCGTGTCAGCAAGGTACTGGAATGGAAAATGCGTGATTTTGGCCGGATGGATCAGGCGTGGCCTACCATCTGCACGTTTCATTCGCTTTGCCTTCGACTGCTCAAGCATTATGCCCCGCGGATCGGGCTGGCGCCGAATTTCTCGATCTTCGACTCGGCGGACCAGACTAAGGTGCTGAAGGAAGCGATGAAGATGCTGGAACTGTCCAGCACGAATTTTACGCCCGGCGCGGTTCACGGCACCATCAGCGCGGCCAAG
Organism: Tepidisphaerales bacterium; assembly: GCA_038234815.1. Classification (GTDB taxonomy): domain Bacteria; phylum Planctomycetota; class Phycisphaerae; order Tepidisphaerales; family Tepidisphaeraceae; genus JBBQSU01. The sequence goes on from JBBQSU010000168.1 coordinate 3,913, forward strand.
AATCAACTGCTTACACCGGCCCAGTTTTCCCAGCAGGCGGGCGATTTTTATCAAAAGCAAGTGGCCCGGGTTTATCACAAGTATCAAACCATGCTCGACAAGAGCAATGCCCTGGACTTCGATGATTTGCTGCTCAAGGCCTGCCTGGCCTTCCGCGATCATCCCGAGATGCTGCGCGAGGTGCAGGATCGCTTTCAATATCTGATGATCGACGAATACCAGGACACGAATCACGCCCAATACATTCTCGCCCATGCCATGGCCCAGCGGCATCAGAACATCTGCGTCGTGGGCGACCCCGACCAATCCATTTATGCCTGGCGGGGGGCCGACATCGCAAATATCCTCGAATTTGAGCGAGACTATCCCAGTGCCAAGGTGGTGCGGCTTGAGCGCAACTACCGATCCACCAAGACGATTCTGCACGTCGCGTCGCAATTGATTGAGAAGAACACCCGCAGAAAGAAGAAGAGTTTGTGGACAGAGAATCCGCAAGGCGAGAAGGTGAAGCTGGTGCTGTGTCAGAACGAATACGACGAAGCGGAAGTGGTTGCCCGCTGGCTAAAGCATTTGCACGACAAGGAAAATATCGGCTGGAACGACATGGCGGTGTTTTATCGCATGAATGCCCTGTCTCGCGTGATGGAAGACGCGCTGCGCCGGGAAAATTTGCCGTATGTCATGGCCCGCGGGGTGGAGTTTTACGGTCGGAAGGAGATCAAGGATACGCTGGCGTACCTTCGCCTTCTAGCCAACCCCGATGATGATGTCAGTCTCACACGCATCATCAACACGCCGGCCCGGGGGATATCAGGGCCGACGGTGGAGCGGATTCAAGCCTGGGGCGTCGGACAGGGGATAGGCCTGTTTGATGCCCTTCGCCGGGCAAATGCGATCGACGGCTTGACGCCGCGCGCGGTCAACAGCGCGGCCGCGTTCGTGCGGCTGATTGACGAGCTTCGGTCCAGTGCAGCGCGCGGGCCGGTGCAAGCGCTGATGGAGCGAACCATCAGACAGTCGGGCCTGGAGGCCTATTACAAGAAGGAAGGTGGAGACGAGCAGGAGCAACTGGCCAACATCGGCGAGCTGATCACCTCCGCAGTCGAATACGATTCCGGGAACCCTGAAGGCTCACTCGCTGAATATCTTGGCATCGTCAGTCTTGTCAGTGATGTCGATCATCTGAAGGACAACGGCGGGGCGATCACCATGATGACGTTGCACGCGGCCAAGGGGCTGGAGTTTCCCGCGGTGGCGATGATCGGCTTGGAAGAAGGCTTGTTGCCGCACGCGCGGGCGCAAACTGATGCGCGGCAGCTTGAAGAAGAGCGCCGGCTTTGTTTCGTCGGCATCACCCGCGCCGAACAGCAGTTGATGATGACCCGCGCGGCCTATCGCACGATCCGCGGGCTGCGCGAGCGCACCGCGTCGTCGCAATTCCTCGGCGAAATGCCCCCTGAAATGCTCGAAGTGCTGGACCGCACGCAACTGGATACCACCACGTCCCACACCACCGGGCCACGCGCGAGCGCCGCCGGCCGATCTACGTTCCGGTCCGGCCAGAAAGTCCGCCATCCCACCTTCGGCGTGGGCCAGATCGATCAAATCAGTGACATGGGCAGCCAAACCCGTGCGGTCATTAATTTCGACCGCGCCGGCCGCAAGACGCTGATTCTGGAATACGCCCGGCTTGAAGCGGTGGGGTAGGTAGCGCTGACGCGTCGGGGTATCAGGTGGACGTTCAAATTCCCGGTGATTCAATGAGCCGATCATTGCTGGCGCTGTGCCGATTGGCCACGCCGAATCATCCGAGTCACCTGTTCGTTGGCGTTGATAGCGATCAACTGTATCTGGGGATGAGCATTGGAAAATACGCGGAAAATCTCGTCCGCAAAGGCCTGACCGATCGACCGAACACGGGCAAAGTCGAGTAAAACTTCATCAAAGCGCTCGATGCGCGCTAATACCCGTCGTGCCGACGACCGCGAGACAAGCGCATCATCCCCATACGTCGCGAGTGTGAGAGGAACGTGCGTTTTGGCAAATCGATAATCATCCGGCCCGCTGCTGTATTTTTTGAATACGTCCTCAAGCAAGGTCGCTGCCGGCAGAAGAAGACTTATGGTTACCCTTGAGCCTTTGACAAGCGTCTCCTCCGATTCCACTAACCAGTCGTCACTTCGTGACGAATGCCAGAAGAGCAGATCCGACGAACGAAGGACAAACCTGTCGAAAGCGCGGGAAGTAAAAAAGATTCCCTCGCCCGTATGCCGCGCCGGATCAGACGTGAATTTTCCCTTGCTCAATTCCAACAGGGATTGGCGTGGATCAACCAGGTTCAGTTCATCGGCGATCTTCTGAAAAATGCCCACGCCGTCATCGGTAACCACCATCGAAATGGAAACGGCGGTGCTGTAATTGGACAAGCGGGATGGGACGGGAAAAAGCGGGACTGGGCGGGACGAATCGCTCGGTGGAACCGGGGGCAAACGCAACTTCTAGTCTGGTCGGGATTTTGGCCAACGATCGGCCTGTTTCTTTCGGTAGTTGGAATTGGCGCGCGCCTCGAAACGGCGTTTGTCGCAAAATATCGGGGGTGGCCAAGCGCGCGCCGGGCGCCAAGCGCGCGCAGGGTAAACCCCTATTTTATGGCCACGACGGCAAACCCGGCGGGTGAACCGAGCCGGGGAAGCTCGGGACGGTAAACCGACTGGCGGTCCAGGGCGGGCTTCCATGTCGCGCAATCCGATGGCTGAGGAAGTGGGACCATAACCCCGTTCGAAAGACCTCGCGATCATCCGTATCGCTCCGGTGTGACGAGGCGATAGACCTCGGCGGTGGCGGTCGATCCGGGTCGGGCGATGCGATCGCCGGTGGGTTCGATCAGACCGTCGCGTTTCAGGTCGGTCATGCGCCCGCTGATTTGGTTGTCGTGCAGGCCAAGCCGCTCGGCGAGCTGCCAGAGCGCCATCGGGCCAATGTCCCGGAGCAAAGCAATGATCTGGTCCCGCCGTTTGCCCGAAATGGCGGCGGCCACGCTGGCGGCCAGTCGCATGGGGTCAGTCCTAGCGGGTGGGAAGGCGAACAGGTCGGGTTCGCTATTACTATATGGTATCGGTTCGGGCATCCGTGCCTCCTATTGGGACGATTCGGCCTCGCTAATTTTGGCAGCGATGTACTCCAAGCCCTTCTCCCGCCGGGCGTTGATGGCGTTCTCCAGCCACTTGTGCTCGGCGGCGGCGTT
>JBBQSU010000169.1:0-7145 GCA_038234815.1 Tepidisphaerales bacterium
GCCCACCGCCTGATACGCCCGGGCGTGCGCCGTCCCCGGCCAGCCCCCGCCAATGATTCCTACCCGCAACGCCTGCGCCATCGTCTCCTTTATTCGTGTGATCGACCATGTTACGACAACCCCCGGCCTTCACAAAACGCCTTCGTCCTTCTTGCATGTTTGTTGCGTGCGGAGACGGACGGCGTTGCGTCGGGCACGGTCAACTTGATGAATCAGACCGCAGGGGGAAAAGCACGCTGGCTTATGCGCTCGACGGGGACCTAGAATCATGTCATGGACAAAGAGCAGACCAATCTTTCGGCGGGCGCCGTTGTGGCGGGGGAACTGATTTCCGTTCAACCCGGGGCGGTGGTGAGCCGGGCGATCATTAAGCAGAAGAGCGGGAACGTCACACTGTTCGCGTTCGACGTGGGGCAGGAACTGAGCGAGCATACCGCGCCGTTTGATGCGCTGGTGCAGGTGATTGAGGGGGATGTCGAGGTGACGATCTTGGGGAAGGCGCACCGCGTGAGCGCCGGCAAGATGCTGCTCCTGCCCGCCAATCAGCCCCACGCGCTTAAGGCGATCAGCGCGTTCAAGATGATGCTGACGATGGTGCGCGCCTAAGACGGGCGGCGCCTTTTCAATCTTACCAAAGCAAGGTTATAACGCCGGGCATGGGCGACGAGGTTGAATTGCTGTTCCTGGGGACGGGCACCAGCGCCGGCGTGCCCATGATCGGCTGTCACTGCGCCGTTTGCAGCAGCAGCGATCCCCGCGACCAGCGCACCCGGCCCTCGGTGGTTATCTCTCAGGGTTCCACCCGCGTGCTGGTGGATACTGCTCCCGAGCTGCGCCTGCAGTGCGTTGCGCAAAAGGTGGACGCGATTGATGCCATGGTGTTTACGCACGCCCACGCCGACCACATCATGGGTCTTGACGACGTCCGCAGGTTCAATGCCATTCGGGGCGGACCGCTCGACCTTTGGGCCGAGGCGCAGACGCTGGCTACTCTGCAAACCTGCTTCGGCTACGCCTTTCGCGCGCCTTCGTCAGAGACCCGCCTGTTCCGCCCGCATCTTGTCCCCCGGACGATCGACGGACCGTTCGACATCGGCCCGATGCACTGGCAGCCGGTTCGCTTGATCCACGGGGAGGTGAAGGTGCTGGGGTATCGCGTCGGCAGACTGGCCTACTGCACCGACGTCAACGAAATCCCCGAAGCGTCATTCGAGCTGCTCACCGATCTGGACGTGCTGGTGCTGGATGCCCTGCAATACAAAAAGCACTCGACGCATTTTTCGGTGGATGAGGCGATCGACATTGCCCGCAGGATCGGCGCCCGACAAACCCTTTTCACGCACATTGCCCATGCGCTGGGCCACGCCGAAACGAACAAGGTTCTGCCGGAAACCATGCGCCTGGCCTTCGACGGCGAACGGATCAGGGCGCGGGCGGAGTAACTTGCTTCACCCTTGCCAGCAGCAGGCCGAGTTCAAACAAGCCGAAGAGGGGGATCATCAGCGCGATCATGCCGGTGGCGACGTCGGGCACGATCATGGCTGACAAGATCGTGATGAGAAAGTAGACCACCCCCCGGGCCTTGTTGAGCTGGCTGATCGTCACCAGCCCGATGCGCACCAGCGCCAGCACCACGAGCGGGGTTTGAAAGGCCAGACCGAAGCTCAGCAGCATCTGTACCACCATGTCGATGTAACTGGGCAGGGTGATGAGTGGCGCGGCCATTTGTCCAGACCCGAACGGCAGCACGCGCACTTCGCCTTCAAAGAACAGCTTTAGTCGCCGCTGGGTGGTGTCGATCCAAAGCTGATTGTTCTGCGGGGTGGCCGGGTCTCCACTGATTTCAGGGACGACCATCGCTGCTTGAGTGGACGGGATGGCCGACGATCGCGGGGCGAAATCAAGCGCGCCGCCTATGCTGAAGGCGACGAAGAATTCCAGCATCAGGGGCAGCACGACGAAGTAAAGAAACACCATGCCGGTGACGAGCAGGAAGATACTGAGGGGCAGGTATTTGGTGATGTACTGCCGCTCTTTAGGATAAAGCCCCGACGCCACGAACTGCCAAAGCTGATAGAGCAGCCACGGCGAGGCAATGGCCGCGGCGCTGATGAGGCTCATCTTGACATACACCATGAAGGTGTCGGCCACGTCGGTGTAGTAAATCTGCGGGTTGAGCTTGTTGCGTTCCAGGGCATACATGAGCGGACGGCAGAAGGCCCAGACCACCCGATCGCCGAAAATAAAGCACACGATGGCCGCGACGACGAAGCCGATCAAACCCAGAATCAGCCGGGTGCGCAGCTCTTCAAGGTGCTGGCCGATCGTCATTCGGTAAGCGTCGGGATCAGAGACTTTGGTCGATTTGGCCATTTGTTGTGGGCGGGATTGTAACCGCACGCAGGCTCTTCGACAGCCCGCGGGCAATCGGTAAGATGCCCGGGTATGGACATTAATCTGATGGCGCTGAACGTGGGCAACTCTCGTCTGGCCGTGGGCGTGTTTGTCAAAGGGAATTTGGAATTCGTCAAACGCCTGGGCCATGACGCGCAGGACGAATGGGAAGGTGTCTTGCGAGAAGCCTGGAAGATGATTGAGGACGCGGACGAGCCGGGGGTGGCGGGGATCAGCGTAAATCCGTCGGTAAGCGACGAAATCGGAAAGATCGCGTCGCGCGTGAGCGGTCAAAGTGTGGAGTGGATCGGTCGCGAGATCGACCTAAGCGCGAGGACTCGGACGGTCAATCCCTCAGAAACCGGCGCCGACCGCGTGGTGAACGTGCTGGCCGCGTATGAACAAATGGGAAAAGCCTGCGCGGTTGTGGACGCCGGCACGGCCATCACCGTCGATTGCTGCGACGACAAGGGTAATTTCATCGGTGGGGCGATTGCGCCGGGGGTGACAATGCAACTTCAGGCGCTGCACGAGCGCACCGCGAAGCTGCCGCAGGTGGCGTTTTCTGTCCCTACCGAAGTGTTCGGCAAATCAACCGAGCAGGCAATGCTTAACGGGGTTTATCACGGCATTCGCGGGATGGTGAAGGAACTGATCGAAAACTACGCTACGGAACTGGGCCACTGGCCGGATTTGATTGCCACCGGCGGGGACGCGGCCAAGCTGTTCGAGGGCTGGGAACTGGTTCACGCCATTTCGCCGGACCTGACGCTTTACGGCATCGCGTTGGCTTTTTCCGAGCACTACTCTCAATAGCCCTTCGTCGGGCAAAAGTTTCCGGCGATAGTCGGTTGACAATCGTTTATGAAGAACGCAGGCCGAGCCATTCTCCTCACCGCGCAGGGTTCGGCGGCGATCGCCACCGTTCGCTTAGTCGGCCCGGGTGTCGATTCGTTCCTGCGCCGGCATTTCTCCTCGGTCGTCACGCCCGAGCGCTGCGTGCACGGCATCCTGCGGGATGGCAATCGCGTGATTGACGATCCCGTGATCGTCCTGCACGAAAATTCCTGGACGGCGGATCTGAATCTACACGGGGGGCCGTGGGTGATTCGCTCAATGTTGAATCTCGCATTGGCGGACGGCTTTGAGGTGATCGAATCTGCCGGCCTGCCGCTCATTGACGACGCGGTGGACGCGAGCGGCGATATCGAGCGAGAAATCGTGGCGCACTTGCCCAAGGCACGCACCGAACTGGGCATTCGCCTGCTCCTGGCCCAACGCCAGGCCTGGAAGGGATTGCCCGACATCGACCCGTCGCAAAAGCCGGCGATTGTCCGCGATCGAACCCTGCACTGGCTGCTCAATCCGCCGACGGTGGCGATCATCGGCCTGCCCAACGTAGGCAAATCGACGCTGGCGAATCAGCTCTTCGGCACCAACAGGTCCATCGTCGCCGACACGTCCGGCACCACGCGCGATTGGGTTGGCGAACTGGCTAGCATCAATGGTCTGCCAGTGTTTCTGGTGGACACGCCCGGTCGGCGGATGACCGACAATCCTATCGAAGCGGCAGCCATCGACCACAGCCTGGCCAAGGTGTCTGCGGCCGACTGGGTTATTGTCGTGATCGATCTTTCCGAGGGGCGTGACGCGCAGGAGTCGCTTTTGATGGACTATCCCGATGCGCTTGTGGTGGCCAACAAGGCCGATCGCACGGGGCGATGGTCGATCAACAATCGCGGGGCCTTGCACACCGTCGCCACGAGTGGTGAGGGAATCGAACAACTCCGGGATGCCATTCGATCGCGCTTTCTAACCGATCCCGACGACTTCGGCCCGATGCGCTGCTGGACCGACCGCCAGCGCGATACATTGCAGCAATCCACTTGAGACACCACCATCGGCAAGAAGCGAGACGATGCGTTTCATTGTCAGTTGAAGATGGGCAATCGCATGACGTCCTGGTAAGTCACCAGTAGAAACACGCTTAGGATGATCGCCAGGCCCACCACCTGGGCGATCGACTGCGCCCGCGGGGAAATCGGCTTACCCTGGATTTTTTCAATCACCAGAAACGTAAACAATCCGCCATCGACGATGGGAATGGGCAGGAAATTTACCACCGCCAGGTTGGCGGAGATCATCGACAGGAACCAGACGAGCCAGACGGTCCCCTTGACCGCGAACTGTGCCCCCGCGTGCAGCATTCCGAGCGGCCCCATCATGTTCTTCGGGCTTACCGATCCCTGCACCATGCGCTTGATCGTGAGGTAAAACTGCAGCACGAAATCGCGAGTTTCGGTGACGCCCCAGGCCGCAGCGACGAACGGATTGGGTGCCTTGCGAGGCATTTCCAAGGCGTGCAGCAGCAGGCCATGACGGAATGAATTTCCCGCGACGGCGGCGATCTGCTCTTTGGTCAGTCCGTCAAGGGTGAACGTGCGTTCCTTGCCGTTTACGTCCGCGACGATCTTGATGGGCTTGTCCGGCGTTGCCTTGGCCAGCAGATTGTTGACATCAAACCAGTTGTTCACCGGTGCCGCGTCGATGCGCTTCAGGACTGCCCCTGCGGGCACGCCTGCGCGCTCGGCGGGGCTGTCGCTCAGCACGCCGGCAACGGTTGGGTGGTCCTGGTCATATTCCAAGCCCACGCCCAGGCCGTATCGGCCTTTCTCCACCTTCATGGACGGCACGATCTGCGGGGTGTCGATCCGCTTGCCGTCGCGCAGCAGTTGCACGGTGATTGGCGAGGCATTCAGACCGGCCTTGCTGACCTCGCCTCGAAAGGCCTCGGTCGTCGGGTCGGTCATGGCGTCGCCGTTCTTGTCGGCACCGATCACGCCAACCACCACATCGCCCGGCTCGATCTTTCCATAAGCCGGCGAACCTTCAATCACATTGGCGATCATCGGGCGCATCAGCAGCCCGGCGAAGTTCAGAGGCTCTTTACCGAAGACGCGCTGGAAATAGGGCTTCACGCTGACAACGCGGGTTGCGCCTTTGCTGTCGGCCACGGTCACGTCGATCGGCTTGCCCGCGGCCTTTTGCAAGGCCCGATCCAACAGGTAAAACTGCTTGACGTCGGTCACAACCTGCTCGCCGATCTTGACGATCCGATCGCCGGGCCGCACGGCCAACGCGTCGTCGGGCATCGATTGCGGATCGAGCTTCTCAAATTCGTCCGTGTCCTTGGCCGCCAGTCCGCGCAGTTCGTAGGCCTGGCCGATGCCGAGCATCAGGAATTCCTTGGCATCGTTGGTCTCCCGCTCGGGCGTGACGTACAACTGCTCTTCCTTGCCCCCAGCGCGCTTCACGTATAACGGGACCTGCACGCCGGCCTCGGACAAAGCCACGTTCAGGCTGATCTTGGTGAAGTCGTGCTGGTATTGGCCTTCGAAATACAAAATCTTATCGCCGACTTGTAACGGGGCGGGTTCAAAAGTTGAGCCTACTTTCCGCACGGCGTGGTCTGCCGGCGAACCGGGCACCACGCTGCCGACGATGGCCGGCGGGGCGTTAAATCCGACCAAAAAGACGATCATAAACCCGATGGCGGCCAGCAGGATGTTCATCAGCACGCCGGCCGACACCACCAGCATCCGTGCCCCAACGCTCTTGCGGTTATAGGCGCGCGGGTCTTCGCTTTCAGCGCCGGGCTTCATGTCGTCCTGACCCAGCATTTTCACGTACCCGCCCAGCGGGATCCAGTTCAGCCGATATTCGGTGTCGCCAAAACTGGTCTCCGGCTCCCCTTTGGCAAGTCGGGCTTCCATTTCCCGGGTGGTCGTACCAACCCGATAGCCGATCCCCTTGCGCCAGGCTAGCACGGCCTGCCCGAACCCCACCGCGAACTGCTCTACGCGGATGCCCACCCATTTGGCGGCCAGAAAGTGCCCCAACTCGTGAAAGAAGATGACGAAACCGAAGCCGAAGACCAACAGAAAGATGGAGCCGATGTATGAAATCATGTTTGTTTTGTTTCGCTATTTTCGCAAAATAATCTCATCGGCGACGCGGCGCGCCTGCCGGTCGGCACCGAGAAGATCGTCCAGCCCCGCCACGGGCTGAACCGGAATAGATCGCATTGTACGTTCAACGACGCTGGAAATCTCGCCGAAACCAATTTTGCCGGACACGAAAGCGTTGACGGCCGATTCGTTGGCGGCATTGAAGATCGCGCCGGCGGTGCCACCGGCGCGAGCGGTTTCATAAGCCAGGCGTATCGCCGGGAATCGCTCGACATCCGGCGGATAGAAATGCAGCACGCCAGCCGTCGTCCAGTTCATTCGCCGGCCGATTCCGCAGCGTCGTTCGGGATAGGTCAGGGCGTATTGGATAGGCGTGCGCATGTCCGGCGGGGACAGCTGCGCGATCACGCTGCCGTCCACAAATTCCACCATCGAATGGACGATCGATTCGGGATGAATCACGATCTCGATCTGCCCCGGGGACAGGTCAAACAACCAGCAGGCCTCGATCAGTTCCAGTCCCTTGTTAAACATCGTCGCCGAATCGATCGTGACTTTGCCACCCATTTGCCAGGTGGGATGGGCCAGGGCCTCGGCCGGGGTCGCCCGGCGCATTTGTTCGAGGGAGACTTCACGGAAAGGCCCGCCGCTTGCGGTGAGGATGACTTTGGCGACTTCGGATCGCCGGCCCGACTGCATGGCCTGAAAGATCGCCGAATGCTCGGAATCGACCGGGAGGATGGGCACGCCCAGCCGCCGGGCCTCGGGGATTAGCAGGGCGCC
>JBBQSU010000170.1:0-7095 GCA_038234815.1 Tepidisphaerales bacterium
ATCGCCGAAGTCATCTGATTCGATCCTATGGGCCGAATCAGCGGCTCCTGCAATAAGACAAGCATCGTACTCGGCGGCATTTCGGCGTGGACGGAATGGCCACCTGATGCCGTTGGCGAATAGTTCAGCGAGACCAGCGCTCACTTGCCCGCGCCACTCCGTTCGTCCATATCTTTCGACTTCAATCCAATCGGCTGGTCTGATCTCTTCGTGCCCGCAGAATACGGCAATGTCCTGCGTATCCGCGTTTAATTCTTTAGCGAGTGTCCACAGAGATATGCCCCGCTTCTCTGCCATGTGACACCTCCAATGGGCTATGCGCGATCAAGTCTGACTGCTAAACTGCGTCATCCGGAGGCAGCGATTGCAGGTCTGTGGCCAAGTCTGATTCGAGCGCATCGACGGGGTCCGGCCAGTTCAAGCCGAAATGTCCCAACCACCGTTCAGCGGTCACCGCCATCCGTTCCCCACTGTTCCCGCAGCCCCAGGCTTCCACCGACTCCCAACTGTCCGATCCGCAGAGCACGGCCAGGATCGCGATCGCCCGAAGGTCACTGAACGGGTGACGCGCGTTGAGGGCCCGCGGGTTCTGAAGCGTTCGGAAAAAGCGCAGCAGAGCATGGGTCGCTTGCACGTCCATGAGCAAGCTCCTTTGTGAATAAGTGATGAAACTGCTGCGAAGCTTCGCGAACGAAAGTGAAATGTACCGAGCCACACGGGAGGGCGCAATACCTAACAGGTGCCGAGCATCAAATGCGATAGCCCTGCGAAATTCCCCATGAACCAAGCTGGTGGGCACTGCGTCGAACCCCGCGCGATCGCGGGAAGATCAACGAAATGCGTCCTGCCGAAAAACCAGCCGAAGGGGTCTAACTTAATGGCATCAAGAGCCTTCCAGTGTGAATCTCCTGAAGGCCGAGCGAAGGCGCGAATACCTTCTAAAGGTCCTGAGCGACCGATGAGTCCGCCTTTGCCTAAAATAGTCTGAGAGAGTGGACCGCCCTTCATGGTGGCCACAAGATGCCTTATCATTCCATGTGCGGGCCGAAACGAATTTCGGCCCGCAAGCGATTCGCTACGCCTTCCCATCGTGATTTATGATTCAGATATCCAGCCATGCCCGATCCCACTGTCGGGCCTCGACGCGTGCCGCTGTCTGGCGCACGTTTGCCCTGCTTTGCATGGCGACCGCGAGCCAATTTTTTCTAAGCAGCGTGGCCCTTTCTGATCCTACCACGGAACCTCCGCGCCGGGGAGCGTCCTTTCCCCGTATCGCGATGCTTTGGTCCCCGGCGGCGCAAAAAGGGGACCGTTGGGTAAACATGGCCCAGCATGATTTGATTCTCGTCGGTCCTGAGGATCTCGGCCTCGAATGGTCGCCGAACCCGTTTCCAAATCTGTCGACGACCCTGACAGAGACCAGCAAGATCAAGGCCCGGGAAGCGGTTGCTAAACTGCGCCGGCTGAATCCTCGTGCCCAAGTGCTTTGCGAACTGTATTTCTTTGAAGCCAACGACGGAAGCTACCCGCCGGAGAGTTCCTGGTGGTTGCGCGACAAGGCGGGGCAGCGTGAGCAATTTTGGCCAGGCTGCCACAGCATGGACATTTCGCGGGACGACTACGTGGTTCATGTCGCCACAAGAGCCGCTGCCGTGTATCAAGCCCTCGACGGCCAAGCGGGTATTTTTCTGGATAACCTTCGTGGCGACGAGGCGTCTCGCTTGGGGTGGTCGAAACTTATCAGCCTTATCCGCAAGCAATGCAGTGACGTACCGATATTGGTGAACGCCGGATGGGACAGTGATGACTTGGAATGGATTGCTCCGCTGGTCAACGGTCTGATGTATGAGGATTCGGTGTCACACATTAAAAATAAAGATGCGGAGTCGTTTTATGCCCGCATCGCGCGAACCGACGGGCTGCTCCGATCGCCGCGGATCAGCGTCAACGAGCATTTCGGAAAGCGGTCAAACGAGCAGGCCATGCGCCGCGAGTTGATCCGCACCCTGGTCTACACGGACATGTACTACCTCTATGCCGATTCCACGCAGGGACATAAGCATGATTGGTGGCCAATCTGGAACAGTTCGCTCGGCCATCCTGTTGCAGCGCCAGCCGTTCCGGCTAGGGGCCAACTCGCCCAGCGGAAATTCGAGGCCGGTCTTGTGCTGTGGCTTCCCGCCGACGCGAAAACAAGCGTCACGATGCGACTGCCATTGCGGATGAAGAACGCGTCCACGCTGAAAACAAGTGAGAATGTGACTCTTGCCCCCGGGGAGGGCATGATCTTCGTAGATGAAACAAAGCCCGCGGCTACCCAGATCGGCAATCCGCGATGAAGGCAGGAGGACCGATAACCAAAGCCAAGCCCTCTTTGACGGACGGCCGGACCGCGCAGTTGGCGGTCAATTTGCCAGACAGTCAGTGCAAAACCAGCCGGTGTGGACGATGCCGGACTGCCGAACCAATGAAAATTGCTACACAAATTTGAAATATTGATGTGTATCAGGTAGAATGAGCACTTTAAGACAGTTATAGGCCCTCCAACAGTATAGAAAGTGTGGGATGAAAATGCGGGCGCAACGCAATGAACGTGGCTTCCAAGTCGAGCCGGGGCACGCGGATTCCACCCCCCACGCGACGTTGCGATTGCTTCGCCGTCGGATCATCGAGGGATATTTCCCGCGAGACTCGCGGCTTCCAACCCGCAAGCAATTGATGGCATCGCTGGGCGTTAGTCCATTAACGCTTCAACGTGCGCTCGATCGGCTGACAAAAGAGGGGTTTGTGCGATCGATTGACAGGGTCGGCAGCTTTGTGGCGCCGAATCCGCCGCATCTTTGTCGCTATCCTTTGGTGTTCATTTCTTCGCCGACCAGTTCCATCGGCACATGGAATCGTTTTTGGCAGACTTTGAGTGAAAACGTGGGATCTGTTGAAAAGCAACTGGGAATGCAACTTCCGGTGTACACGGGGATCGATGGGCATGCTGACAACGAGGATTATCGGTCGCTCTTGCGGGATCTGGATTGTGGTCGGGTGGCGGGCCTGATTTTCTCGCAGAATCCGGTAGTGCTCGAGGAGTCGCCACTCTTGACCACTCCGGGCATTCCCCGTGTGGCCATTTCCAGATATGCCCACACGATGTCTGCAGTTGCGCACGACTTTGAAGCGTTTTTTGATCGTGCTGCACAATATCTTGCTTCTCACGGCTGCCGCAAAGTCGCCATGCTTATTTTGCCTTGGCAAATGAAAGTGTGGGGCGAGAGCATCAAATCGGCGATAGCCCGGCACGGTTTGCAGTCACGGCCCGAATGGTTGCAGGTCATATCCGGTGCCGAGTCGGCGCAGACCGTTGTTCGGCTTCTCATGAGTGGGGCACAGTCGGATCGACCGGACGGTCTGATACTGGGAGACGATAACTACATCGAACACGCCGCAGCAGGGCTGATCGATGCCCAGATCCATGTGCCCGTTGACCTGCAGATCGTAACCCACTGTAACTTTCCCGAGCCGCTGCTCACCACGTTGCCGTTCGTGCGACTGGGATGGGATGTGCGCGACATGCTGAAATCGGCTCTGGACGTTCTGGCATCCCAACGAAATGGCAATAACGATCCTTCTCACCGGCGCATGATACGACCCTGCTTTGAGAATGAATTGTCCGGGGATTTTGGTTTCAAGCAAGCAGCTTCGACGCCCCGCGATGATTCGCTTTCGCTTCCGTTGACAAAGTAGGTGCGCATGCGCGTTCTTCTCGCCTCGCTGTGTTTAGTTATTCTCGCCGGCGTGAATTCGGCACCCGCCGCCGACGCGCGCGTCCACGTGTTCGCCATCGGCTTCACGGGCATCACCGACGATGGCGCAACCCTCGTTTTCACGACCTCGGCGGCGGCCAAAGCGACCGTGACGGTCCGCGCCGGCACCGAGTTGGTTCAGTCCATCGAGGAACCGGCGAGTTCGCAAATTCATCGCGTCGCGCTGACGGGTTTGAAGCCAAATACGCCGTATGAAGTCGCGATTCGGGGGCAGGCGGCTGACGGCACGGCCTTTACAGCCGACACAACACTCCGAGTGGGACTTAGACCTCATCCCGTCGAGCCGTTCGACCATCGTACTTATCTGGGCGTTACCCATGCCGATGATGTGGAGCTGCTCGGCGATCTGGGCGTCGGAATGGTTCGTGTGGAGACATCCTGGGATAAGGTGCAGCCCCGACAGGACGGGTTCGACGAGGCGCGGCTGGCGAAATATGCCGATTTTGTATCCCAGTTGCATGACAAGGGCATTGAGCCGCTGGTTTTGCTTGGCTACGGCAACCCGTGGGCCAAAACATTTACCGACAAACTGATGACATGGCGCCTCCCCGCGTTTGGCCCGCCGGATCGGATTGAGGATTGGCAAGCCTACGTCGAAAAAATCATGCGGACCCTCAAAGGAACTGCCCGCTTCTACGAGACCTGGAATGAACCCGATGCGGGCTATTTGGCCAGCGGCGCCGCCGTGGAGGCGGCGGCCACGACGAAGGACACCGTCGTTCACGCCGACATTTTCCGAAACAACAATCAATATTGGCTGGGGGACCGTTATGTTCCCCTGGCGATGGCCGTTCGGCAAACCGCCGACGCGGTCGATCCCAGCATCCACGTGCTCGGGCCGTCCTGGAACCACGATTATCACGCCACGCGAGGGGAAATCTGTTTCTCACGCGGGCTGGATCGCTACATCCAGTCATACAGCTTTCACAACTACGTCAGCGCCCCGCACAGCTTCGAAGCATGGGAAACCGCGACCGATCGGCTCTATATGACCACGGCGTCGCGGCTGATGGAAAAATACCAGGTCAACATGCCGATCGCGGTCACGGAATGGGGCACGCAGTCGTTCGATAACCCCAAGCCCCAAGACGGCTTTGCCTCCCGGCTCGACGCACAGAAATTCCTCGTTAAAAGTGTCTTCTACTATCTGAATTTGGACCGCGTCTCCATGCTCATGCTCCACCAAATGGGTTACAACGACCCTTGGTCACTGCTCCATAAAGATGCCGCGGGCGTCGTGGTCAAGCAGCCGGCGTACTTCACCTATCGCTGGCTGTGTCACAGCTTCAATCGCAAACTCTACCGGCCCCTCTCCGTCGAAACCGATTCTCCCGACGATGCCAAAACCATGCGCGCATTCGCGATATCGCTTCCCGAGGAGCCGGCGGTTTACGTGGCGCTTTGGCAGAATCGCGGGTCCGATGGAAAGCAGTTCCGTTCTGCGGCGGCCAAGGATCTCACCGTGCGGATTGACGGTCTGCAGGCCGGAACCTGGGTCACTGCCCAGCTTGATCTCCAAGGCCAGCCCATCTCTACAGGCACTTTGAATGTAACGACAACCGCGTCCTGGAAGCTGACCGTCCAGGAAGCAAGCGGCGCTGAAGAATCGACTCCGCTGATCTGGCGACTGACGCCGTCTGCGGTCGAGCCGAAAAAATAGGGCTTGAATTGTTCCGCTCTGAGGTGCTGCGACGTAAATAACAGGGTCGGACATACAAAACCGCCAAGGCGCGAAGAACACGAAGAGAAACGCGAAAATGTCCTTTTCACCGAATCCTTCGCGCCGGCCTTCGCACCTTCGCGGTTGTCTCAAACGTGGTGACTGGGTTTTGTGCCTGGCCTAAGCGTGAGCAGGACAGGATCGACCCAACGACAGCCTAGCGCCGGTGATCTCGAATTCAGACAGGCGAGTTCTATATGGCCCGTATCAAACTAGGACTAGTAGGCTTGAACTTTGGCCTCCACATTCTCAAAAAGCATTTACTCGAAGGCCCCGGGCAGCCCTATTTCCAAGTGGCCGGTGTGTGCAGCCAAGACCAGCAACAAACGATAGAAGTTGCCGGTTTCGCCGGGGTCCGGGCCTATTCTGACATCGACGAAATGCTTGCCGATACGGACGTGCGCGCCATCGGACTGTTCAGCGGTCCCGTCGGCCGGGCTGAATTGATTCGGCAAGCCATTCGCGCTGGAAAGGACGTCATCACCACCAAGCCCTTCGAGCTTGACCCTGACGCGGCCCTGGATGTGCTGGAAGAAGCACGTCAACTCAAACGAATCGTTCATCTCAACAGTCCCACCCCTCTGCTTTCTGAGGATTTGCGACAGATCATTGAATGGCATCAGGCGTTCGACTTAGGCCGTCCCGTCGGGTGTCGCGCGGAGGTTTGGGCCAATTATCGCGAACGCGCTGATGGCTCGTGGTACGACGACCCAATGCGGTGCCCCGTCGCCCCTGTCTTTCGACTCGGCATCTACGTCATCAATGATCTGGTCCGACTCTTCGGCCCGGCGTCCAAGGTCCAAGTGCTCCAGTCGCGCATTTTCACCGGCCGGCCCACGCCCGACAACGCCCAGCTCACCGTTCTCTTTGCCAACGGGGCCATTGCCACGGTCTTCGCTTCGTTTTGTGTCGGCGATGGCGACCCCTATCGAAATTCCCTCACTCTCAATTACGAGCGAGGCTCGATCTATCGCGATCCCGGACCGTTGGCCGATAGGCAGCGACCCGGCTGGTGTGAATTGGCGCTGGTGACTAAAGCAAATGCCCAGCAGCGTGTGGAGCGAACCCGCGTGGCAAGCTTCACCGGTGAATATCAGTGGAAAGTATTCTTTGCTGCCATCACCGGCGCGCCCTTACCCGAACAGACGGCCCCCGAACACGTGGTACACGGCTTAAAAATCATTCAGGCGATGCACCGCGCGGAGCGCTCAGGAACGACGGAAACCGTCTGACTGGCCCGAAACAACACAATTATTCCCCGAAATCCGAAGCAAATAATAAAAATGATATACGGACTTGACTGCATAACGTATATCAGGTATATTGAATCAGTCACATTGCGGCAGCAGTCAGGAAACTCGTGGCGGGGTTCGTGGTGTCGGAATGTGAAAAACAAGGTCCAGTCGTTCACGTGTAACTAGGAGAAAGCATGTCTAAGCCCCAACTCGTGTCTCAATCAGTTTCAATGTATTCGGAGAACCCCTTACCCCTTTTTAGGAGAAGCGTTATGCGTAGAAATGAACTGACCACCCGCGCAGTGCGAACCGCCGGTGCCCG